>JAVFAR010000031.1:0-25829 GCA_034002365.1 Trichloromonas sp. | reverse complement strand
GGGCGGATTTCCTCGCCGCCCGCCGCGACGATCCGTAAAACCTGACGGCGGGTTTGCGGTTTTTTACCACGGTTTTTCACCCACATTTACATGACAAAGGAGGTTTCACCGATGATTTCTCAGGCATTCGCAATGGCACCGCCCGCCGGCGGACAAGCCGGGGGCGCTCCCGGATACGAAGGCATTCTCATGCTGGTGGTGATGTTCGCCATCTTCTATTTCCTGTTGATCCGTCCGCAGCAGAAACGGGCCAAGCAGCACAAGCAGCTCATCGAAAACCTGAAGGTCGGCGATCAGGTCGTGACCGCCGGCGGCCTGCACGGCAAAGTGGCCGCTCTGCAGGATACCGTGGTCATGGTTGAGGTCGCCGCTGGGGTCAAGATCAAGATCAGCCGCAGTTCCATTGTGGCGACCCGCCAGGAGCAATAGTCCCTGCTGGGGCCGCGAGGCCCGCTTCCTCCGGTGGGTTGGCCATCGCCCGCCCGCCGGTTTCGTTCAACGGACCAAAGGAGAATATTTCTGCCATGTCCAGAAGCCTCAAGTTGCGGGGGGGGCTGGTTCTGCTCTGCCTCCTCCTGTCGTTTATTTCCTTGGCCCCGACCTTCTGGGGCGGCGGTCTTCCCGGCTGGTGGACCAAGGCCTTCGATCCCATTCATCTGGGTCTTGACCTGCAGGGCGGCATGCATCTGGTGCTGGGGGTCGATGTGGACAAGGCGGTGGAAAGCCGCCTGGACAGCACTCTCGATCAGGTCGAGAGCCTGCTGGCCGAAAAGGATGTGGTTTTTAAACGGGCCGAGCGTCTTTCCGGCGAGCGTCTGGCGGTTACCGTCTATGATGAGGAGTCGGGCAAGGCTTTGGACGCCTTGATGGGGGAAAACTTTCCCACCCTTGAGGCCATGACTCTTTCTCAGGAGGGAGGGTACATCCAGAAAAATTATCGACTGGGGGATCAGGAAATCGCCAACATCCGCGATTATGCCATTCGTCAGGCCCTGGAAACCCTGCGCAACCGCGTCGACCAGTTTGGGGTCAGCGAGCCGACCCTGCAGATGCAGAGCGATGACCGTATCCTGATCCAGCTCCCCGGCATTCAGGATCCCGAGCGGGCCATCGCCCTGCTCGGCAAGACCGCCCGTCTCGAATTCAAGATGGTGGCCGAAGACGCCAATCCCGAAGACGCCGTCAAGGGCAATCTTCCCCCCGGCACCCAGCTTCTCTATGAGCGTGATGTCAACCGTCAGACCGGCGAGGTCAGGGAAACACCTCTGGTGGTTTATGAAAAGACCGCCTTGACCGGCGATCTGCTCGCCGATGCCCAGGTTCGCATCGACACCCGTTTCAATGAGCCTTATGTCGGTATCGATTTCAACCCGGTGGGCGCCAAGCGTTTCGATCAGATCACCGCCGCCAACGTCGGCAAGCGCATGGCCATCGTCCTTGACGATACCGTCTACTCGGCGCCGGTCATCCGCGAGCGCATTTCCGGCGGTAGTGCCCAGATCAGCGGTGCTTTCAACGAGCAGGAGGCCACCGACCTAGCCATCGTTCTGCGCGCCGGTTCCCTGCCTGCGCCGGTGAAAATTCTCGAAAACCGCACTGTCGGTCCTTCCCTGGGGCGTGACTCCATCAATCAGGGAATCGTTTCCGTGGTCGTCGGCGGACTGCTGGTGGTGCTGGCCATGGCCATTTACTACCGTCTCTCCGGGCTGGTTGCCAATCTGGTGCTGATCCTCAACGTGGTCTTCATCATGGCGATGCTTTCCATGTTCAAGGCGACCCTGACGCTTCCCGGCATCGCCGGCATCGTTCTCACCATCGGCATGGCGGTCGACGCCAACGTCCTGATTTTCGAGCGGATTCGCGAGGAGCTTCGGCTCGGCAAGACGGTGCGCAACGCCCTCGATGCCGGATACGAAAAAGCGTTTCTGACTATCATCGACGCCAACTTGACGACCCTGATCGCGGCCCTGGTTCTCTTCCAGTTCGGTACCGGACCGGTCAAAGGCTTTGCCGTCACTCTTTCGGTGGGGATTATCTCTTCGCTCTTCACGGCGATTTATGTTTCCCGGTTGATTTTCGACCTGTTCCTCGGTAACCGACCGGTCAAGCGGTTGAGCATATAAAAAGGAGATCTCCGTGGAACTTATCAAACCCAATATCAATTTTGATTTCGTCGGCCGCAGGAAGATGGCGATCGTCTTTTCGCTGCTGCTCATCCTCGTCGGCATCGCTTCCCTGATTTTCAAGGGTGGGCCAAGTTACGGCATCGACTTCGCCGGCGGAACCCTGGTGCAGATCAAGTTTTCTCAGGCGACCGACGCTTCCGCCATTCGCGAAGCCCTCGGCGGGGTGGATCTCGGCTCTTTCGTGGTGCAGCGCTTCGGCGAGGAAGGGGACGAGTTTCTCATCCGTGCGCAGAACACCAGTACCGAGCTTGAAGGCATTTCCGACGCCATGGCCGCCGCTCTGGAAAGCAAGTATGGCGCCGGGAGTGTCGAAGTTCGCCGGGCCGAGATGGTCGGTCCCCAGGTCGGCAAGGATCTGCGCGAAAAGGGGCTGATGGCCGTGCTCTACGCGATGATCGGCATCCTTGTCTATGTCAGTTGGCGCTTCGAGTTTCGTTACGCCGTCGGGGCCGTGCTCGCCCTGCTGCACGACGTCGTCATTACCCTGGGGGCTTTTTCTCTCTTCAACCAGGAAATCGACCTGCCGGTCATCGCCGCCTTTCTGGCGATCATCGGTTACTCCCTCAACGATACCATCATCGTCTACGACCGGATTCGCGAGAATCTGGGCAAGCACTCCAAGGAAGGGCTGGCGTCGGTCATCAATCACTCCATCAACGAAACCCTCTCCCGCACCATCCTCACCTCCGGCACGACTTTGCTGGTGGTCGCCGCGCTCTTCATCTTCGGCGGCGGGGTGATTCACACCTTTGCCTTCGCGTTGCTGGTCGGGATTATAATCGGCACCTATTCCTCCATTTTTGTCGCCAGCCCTCTGTTGCTCTTCTGGGAAAACCGCAAAGGCGGCCAGGATATCGGTAAAATAGCAACGGCCGGGGGGAAGGCATGAAAAAGGAAACTCTCTTTTTTGTCGCCGTCGCGCTGATTGTCGGGGTGCTGGTCGGCGTTCTGGTCAGCAAGGGAGGGCGCGGTTCGGCGCCGGTCCAGGGCGGCGCGCCGGCGGCGACCGCGGCCAATCTGCAACAGAATATCCAGTTGATGGAGAAGATGGTGGCCGAGGATCCCGGCAATCGCGGAGCCTGGGTACAACTCGGTCATGCCTACTTCGACAGCCGCCAGCCGGTGAAGGCGATCGAGGCTTATAACAAGGCGTTGGAGCTCGACCCCAACGACCCCGACGTGCTTACCGATCAGGGAGTGATGTTCCGCGATATGGGCTGGTTCGACCGCGCCGAAGAAAACTTCATTAAAGCCAGCGAGCTCAATCCCGCCCATGCCCAGAGTCTTTACAATCTCGGCGTGGTCTACCGTTACGACATGAACGACGCCAATCGCGCCCGCGAGGTCTGGACCCGCTATCTTCAGGTCAACCCGAGCGGCCCCGGCTCCGATAATATCCGTCGCGAACTGGAAGCTTTAGGCGGCGCCTCGACCCTGGCTCCGAGCCGATAGGTCGAGGGAAGAATGTTTCCCGGGCGCCGGACCTTTTTACGGATTGCAAAAAACATTTCAGGCCGAAAGCATCGCTTTCGGCCTGTTTTTCAAGGAGACGAAATGTCCGCTCTGGGCCGAACGCCAGTTGCCGCCTTGGTGCTTTTGGCGCTTTTTCTCGGGGGCTGTCTCGGGACGGGGAAGCCTCTCTCCGGCAGCCTGAGTGGGGATATTCATTGGCGGGGGCGGATTCTTATCGACGGCGATCTGGTGCTGGCCGAGGGTTCACGGGTCGTTATCGCCTCCGGCACGGAAGTGCTTTTTCTCAATCCCGGCCCCGGGCGGGATCCGTGGACGGAACATCCCAATTTCGTCGGGAGCGAGTTGATCGTTCGCGGTGAATTGATGGCCGAGGGGACGGCGACCGCTCCCATCGTCTTTCGCCATCTCGACCCTGCCGCCGCGCCGGGCAGTTGGGGCGGAGTCAATTTCGAACCCGGCTCCCGTGCACTTTTTGCCTACTGCCGCTTCACCCAGGCGGACAGCGCCGTGCACAGCCAGGAAGCGACGGTCAGCGTCAGTCATTCTCTGTTCGAGAATAACCTGGTGGGCATCCGTTTCTATTCCAGCGCCATGCGCATCGAAAATAATCTGCTGCGCGGCAACGGCACGGCGATCCGTTTTCATTTCGGCGCGCCGACGATTACCGGCAACGATCTTCGCGACAACCGGCGGGCGTTCTTCATCACCGCCTTTCCCCGGGATTACCGCATCGAGGGGAACCGCATCGCCGCCAGTTCCGAGTATGCCGTTGTTCTTGGCGAAGAGGTTCCTGATGATGTTATGATGCCCGGCAACTATTGGGTGTGGGAACCCCATGATGAGAGCGAGGCGCTTTTCTACGATGGGCGCATGAGCGATTATCTTGGGCGGGTGCGGATTGAGCCGCGCCTTGAGGCGCCGCCGAAGGTGGGGATTTCATGGAACCGGTAAATAAACGTCATTGGCTGCCGCGCACTTCGGAGGCGGCCGCCGAGAGGGAAGGGGAGTTGGCCCGGGCCCTCGACCTGACGCCCTTGACGGCCCGCATTCTGCTCGCCCGGGGGATCGATACTCCGGCGGAGGCGCGGTTTTTCATTGACGGAAAATTGGCGGATCTGCCCGATCCCTTCTCTCTGCTTGGGATGGAAGACGCCGTGGGGCGTCTTCTGCTGGCCTGGCGCCGACAGGAACGGGTGCGCATTCACGGCGACTACGACGTCGACGGCATCACCGCCACCGCGTTGCTGAGCGAAGGCTTTTTCCAACTTGGGTTGCAGGTCGACTATCACATCCCTTTGCGTCTCAAGGACGGCTATGGCCTCTCCGTCGAGGCCCTGGAAGCGGCCGCGGCCGAAGGGATCGCGCTGGTGGTCTCCGTCGACTGCGGCGTATCCGCCGTCGCCGAAGCGGAACGGGCCCGGGAACTGGGTCTCGATCTCATCGTCACCGATCATCATCAGGTTCCAGAAGAATTGCCCCGTGCGTATGCCCTGATCAATCCCCACCAGCCCCGCTGTCCCTTTCCCTTCAAAGATCTTGCCGGGGTCGGCGTCGCCTTTTTTCTGCTCGTCGCCCTGCGCAAGACCTTGCGCGAAGCCGGCGCTTTTGCCGAAAGCAAACAGCCCGACCTGCGCCGTTTCCTCGATCTGGTCGCCCTCGGCAGCATCGCCGATCTGGTGCCGCTGACCGGCCTGAATCGGCTGCTGACCCGTATCGGTCTGCAACTCCTCGACAAGCAGCCTCGCCCGGGCATTCACGCCCTGCGCCAGGTCGCCACCGTCGACAAGGTGACCTGCGGCACCGTCGGCTTTCGCCTGGCGCCGCGCCTCAATGCCGCCGGACGGCTGGAGGATGCCGCTCTCGGGGTCCAACTGCTCCTCGGGCGGGAAGCTTCCGCTTGCCTGGAACTGGCACGACTCCTCGACGGTTTCAACCGGGAGCGGCAGGCCATCGAAAAGGAAACGTTGGAGCAGGCGGTGGCGACGCTGGAGGCCGGCGGGGAGGCGGGTACCCATTCCATCGTTCTTGCCGACAGCCGCTGGCATCCCGGCATCATCGGCATCGTCGCCAGTCGGTTGGTGGAGCGCTATCACCGGCCGACGGTGCTGATCTCCCTCGATGGCGGGCAGGGCAAGGGCTCCGCCCGTTCTATCCGGGGATTCCATCTCTATCAGGCCCTGGAGCGTTGCCGCGAACGCCTGCTTGGTTTTGGCGGCCACGCCTATGCCGCCGGCCTCTCCATCAGTGAAGGGGAGGTCCCCGCGTTTGCCCTCGCTTTCGAGGAGATCGCCCAAGAGCTTCTATCCCCCGAGGATCTTCACCCCCGCCTCGGTCACGACGGCGAAGTGTTGCTGGAAGAGCTCGATCCGGCGACGGTCGGGGAGCTGGCGCGGCTCGCCCCCTTCGGCATGGGGAATCCCGAGCCGGCTTTCGTCGCCAGCGGCGTGCGCATTCAGCAGGCTGCCGTGGTCGGCAGCGATCATTTGCGCTTTGTCGCGCGCCAGGACGGTTACAGCCTGCCCTGCATCGCCTTCGGCATGGCCGCGCGCCAGGGGGAGCTGAGCGGGCCGGTGGATCTGCTCTTTTCCCCGTCCATCAACGAATGGAAAGGGCGGTTCGACGTGCAGTTGCAGATCAAGGATTTCAGGCCTTCCGCCTGAAGTGATCGTGGCCGCATGTAATACTTGAAATTCCCGCGCGGCAAGCTAATATGTGCGGAATGGTTAGCCATCTAGGGTGATCCGGAAATCGCCCATCCAACCGTGGAGGAGCTCTTAATATGAGTCTTGTGAAATCGATCGATGTGCCCCTGGGGTGGAAGATGAAACGTTTCACCCTGCAGGATGCCAAAGACCGCGCCCATGACAGCGACGACTTTTTCGGGGAGTTGGGATTGCTGGTTGTTTTCACCTGCAACCATTGCCCCTACGCCGCCGCCCAGTGGCCCCGGCTCATCGAGTTGGCCCGCTACGGTCGAGAGTTCGGCATCAATACGGTCGCGATCAATCCCAATATCCATCCCGATTATCCTGAAGACGCCCCCGAGCGCATGCTTGAAAAGGTTCGTGAGCTCGGCATCGACTTCCCTTACCTGGTGGATGAGGGCCAGTTGGTCGCCAAGGCCTTCAAGGCCCAGTGCACTCCCGACCCCTATCTCTTCGACCGGAAATGGCGGCTGGTCTACCACGGCCGCATCGACGACTGCTGGGAAGACCCGGCGAAAGTGACCCGCCAGGAACTCAAGGAAGCGATGGACCGTTTGGTCGCCGGCAAGCCCCCCCTGGAGGTGCAACACCCCGCCATGGGCTGTTCCATCAAATGGCGGCCGGAGGAGTGAGACGTCTGCGCATGAAGAATTAGCGGAAGACGGATTGGATTCTTGCGAGAAAAGAGACAGGCCGGAGGGGTTTCCTCCGGCCTGTTGATCGTTGGTCTTCGGCAGTGCCTCTTAGGGGACGGACTTAAAAACTTAAGTTGATATTGTTTGTAATATCTGCGAAAGTCCTGGATCCCGTACAATTATCTCTCTGCCCCGGCGAGCGGCGACGCTGACTGCCGATCCGGTAAGGCGGAGTTTGTGGGCAATAGCGACACCGCTGTGGCCACCGCTGAAAGCCAGGTGGCAGATCAGGCTCCTGGCCTGAGCAATGTGCCGCGAACGGGCGGGCGAGAGCAGGTCTTCAAGAGTCAGATCGAGCGCCGAGCAGACATTTTCGATGATCTTCTCCAGGGGCAATCTGGTTGCCGGCAACTCGACCTCGGTCTGACGAAGCAGCTCTTCGGCGAAATCGTTACTCCCCAGTACCCGCGCATCCAGTCCCCTGTTGTCCTCGTCCTGTCGTGCCGCTTTGTTTCGGGCGAGGCCGACCAGATCGTCGCGACGTCCCAGGGTCACACCATCCTCGATAAACCGGCGGTAGTTGCGGCGGGCGTTGTCGATTGTTTTGCCGAAGCGGGACAGGACCTCGTCCGTTGTCTGTCCGGACAATTCACCCCCGTCCATGAGTGAAGCATGACCGCACCAGGGATAGGCGTCCAATTGTTCAATGGTAGAGACAATCCCGGCCCGCAGCGGGTTCAGATGAATGTAGCGCACCAGTTCGAGAAGATACGCCTCCTCCTCGCAGACCAGGGATTTATAGCGATTCTGAAAGAGATGGCCGGAGCGGCGATGGCGGCGATTGAAGGTGACCGCGTATCCCGTCAGCAGGCGACGCATGAAGGCTCCGAGGGAGATCTTGTGGGGCCGAAGCAACAGATGCAAGTGATTGTCGAGCAGCGCCCAGGCGAGGCAGTCCGTTCCGGTCGCAACCAGCAGAGCGGAGAATCGTTTGACGAAGTACCGCCGGTCGTCGTCATCGATAAAAATAACGCGTCGTTCGTTACCGCGCACGATAACGTGCTGGAGCAGATGGGGGATATCGATGCGTGCGGTTCGTGGCATGGGGGGAGGATATCAGATGAGTGATGTCAATTCAAGTTTTTAAGTCCGTCCCCTGTGTCGCGCCCGTCCCCTGTGTCGCGCCGTCCCCTGTGTCGCGCCGGGCGCCAAGGTGCCGCAAGCATTTTATTTCAAAGCTTCTCCGTCGCCGCCGTGACCGGGGTGTCGGTGTCCCAGGCGTGGTCGTTGAGGTTGTGGATGTCGGCGCGGTCCTTGGCGAGGAGTTGTTCCTGGGTCCGAATCAGTTCGCGGGCGTTGGAGATGTAGACCCCCTGATCGTGGCGGTGGGGGGCGAGTTGGTTCATGGCGGCTTCGTCGTATTTCATGAAATACTGGGCGGCGCGGGTGGCACTGTAACGGCGGTATCCGAGGTCGGCGAGCACCTCCACTCCGGCCCGCAGAGAGCTGTCGAGAAAATCCCGATAGACGGCATCGACCCCGATTTCGATGAGGTCGTGAGCGGCGAGGGTGCTGCCGGCGCAGGCCATGACCTTCAGCTGGGGAAAGTGTTTTTTCGCCGTGGCCACCAGGCTGTCGACGGTGGCCGGGTTGTCGATGGCGATGAAGAGGATGCGGGCCTTTTCCGCCCCGGCCGAGCGCAGGATGTCGAGGCGGGTGGCGTCGCCGTAGTAGACCTTGAAGCCCATGCGCCGCAGCAGGTCGACCTGATCCGAGTCGTTGTCGAGAATCGTCGTTTCGACGCCGTTGGCCCGCAGAAACCGCCCCAGGGTGCTGCCGAAGGAGCCGAAGCCGGCGATGATGACCGGATGTTCCGTATCGATGGCATCGGCCTGCCGTTCCGTCGGCTGTTGCCGGGTGCCGAAGCGGGGCAGCACCAGCCGCTCGTTGAGCAAAAGCAGCAGGGGGGTGAGGGCCATGCTCAGGGCGGTGACGGCCATGAGGATGTCGATCCAATTACCGCCGACGATTCCCAGACGCTGGATGAAGGCGAGGAGGACGAAGGCGAACTCGCCGACCTGCGAGAGACTGAGAGCGAAGATGCTGTTCTGGTCAAAGGAGAGGCGGAAGAGTTTTCCCGCCGCCGCCAGCACCGCCGCCTTGACGGCGACGATGACCAGCATCAGCGAGAAGACGGTGCCGGGGCTCTCGGCGATGAGTTTGAAGTTGATCGACGCGCCGACGGCGATGAAAAAGAGGCCGAGGAGCAATCCCTTGAAGGGTTCGACGTCGCTTTCCAGTTCGTGGCGGAATTCGCTGTTGGCCAGCAGCACCCCGGCGAGAAAAGCGCCCAGGGCCGGGCTCAGGCCGACCAGTTGCATCAGGTAGGCGATGGCGACGATGATGAGCAGCGCGGCGGCGACGGAGAGTTCGCGGACGCTGGTTTTGGTGACGATGCGCAGCAGGGGGACGGCGACGTAGCGCCCGGCGACGATGACCGCGATCAGGGCGAAAAGGACCAACCCGGCCTTGAGCCAGACCGGCAATCCCGCCAGCAGACCCGGTGCTTCGCCGTGGGCGGCGCCGCCGGCGGCTTGCAGGGCGAGAAAGGGGAGGAGGGCGAGGATGGGGATGACGGCGACGTCCTGAAAGAGCAGGACGGCGAAGGAGCTCGTTCCCGCCTGGGAGCCGCCCAGTCCCTTCTCCTTGAGGGATTGCAGGACGATGGCGGTGGAGGACATGGACAGAGCCAGGCCGCAGGCGACTGCTCCCCGCCAGCCGAGGCCCAAGAGCAGCAGGCCGCCGCCGAGAAGAAGGGTGGTCAGAGCCAGCTGCAAGGTGCCGAGGCCGAGAATCTGGGAGCGCATCCGCCAGAAGTGGGCCGGCTCCAGTTCCAGGCCGATGAGAAAGAGCATCATCACCACGCCGAATTCGGCGAAGTGCATGATGTTTTCCCCCTCCCGGCCGACGAAGCCGAGGGCGAAGGGGCCGATGAGGACGCCGGCCAGCAGGTAGCCGAGGACCGAGCCCATCCCCAGGCGTTTGGCGATGGGGACGCAGATCAGGGCGGCGGCCAGGTAGACGATGGCCTGGCCCATCAGGGTATCGCTCATGGCTGCTCCTTGCGGATGAGATCGGCGACCCAGTCGTTGAGCAGCTCAAAGCTTTTGACCGGCTCAAGACCGGAGGTTTCGGCCAGCGCCGTCAGCAAGCGGCGGTAACGGGCGGCGTAGTCGGAAAGCAGGGCATCGTTCAGGCGATAGGTTCCCTGCACCGCGAAGGGGGGAAGCCAGAGCATCCGGCACAGACGGGCTGCCTGTTCCAGCGGCCGCAGCAGTTCCGTCAAGGTAAAACGGTTGAAGCCGTCGTGGGAGAAGCTGGCGCGGGTGCCGCCGCTGGTGATGACGTTGCAGACCGCCTTGCCCGCGAGGTGGTTGCCCCCCTCGCCGTGGGCCCAGCCGTGTTCCAGGACCAGATCCATCCACTGCTTGATGATCGCCGGAGGTCCGTAGAGGTACAGGGGATAATGCCAGACGATGATGTCGTGTGCGCGCAGCAGTTTCTGTTCGCGGGGGACATCGATGTCGAACCGGGGATATTCCTCGTAGAGGTCGTGGATGGTGACCTGTTCGAGACCATCCAAGCCGCGGAGCAGGGCGCGGTTGGCCCGGGATTTTTCATAGCGGGGATGGGCGAAGAGGATCAGGATTTTTTTCATGGGTCGACCTTGCCGCCGCGCAGATGGATAAACCAGTAGGCGAAGGCGACGAAGACCACTCCGCCGATGATGTTGCCGAGGGTGACGGGGAGCAGGTTGCCGATAAAGAAGTTACCCCAGGTCAGGGACGGGTCCGTCCCTGGAAACTCGCGGGCCAGGAGCAATCCGGTGGGAATAAAATACATGTTGGCGATGGAGTGCTCGAAGCCGCTGGCGACGAAGGCCATGATCGGACCGAAACAGGCGAGCATCTTGCCGGGGATGTCCCGGGCCGCCGTGGCCATGAAGACCGCCAGGCAGACCAGCCAGTTGCAGAGGATGCCCCGCACCAGGGCGACGTCGAAGGGGAGCCGGCTCTTGGCCGTGGCGATGGCGATGGCCTGCTCGGCGATGAGCGGTGCCTGCCAGAGGTTGGAGCGGTACATCAGCCAGGCGAAGAAGAGGGAGCCGACGAAGTTGCCGAGCAGCACCACGACCCAGTTCTCCAGCAGCTTTCCCCAGGTGATTTCCCTGAGCAGGGCGGTCTTGGTCAGCAGGCTGTTGCCGGTGAAGAGCTCCGCCCCGCAGATGACCACCAGCATCAGCCCCAGGGAAAAGACGCTGCCGGAGAGTAGACGGGCGACCCCCTGGCCGAGCTTCTCCGGCGTCCCGGCGCCGACCACCGTCGCCAGCTCGGCGCCGAAGGCGATGTAGAACCCGGCGAGCAGGCTGAGGACGACGGTGCGGGACAGGGGTTGAACGGCGACCCGCTTGCCGTTCTCCATGATCGCCCGTACCGTCTCGGCGGGGGTCAGAAAGTTCTTGTCCATCCTATTTCAGCCCCACATCCTTGGCCAATTTCTCCCAGGCCGGCAGGCTGCGCTCGATAATTCCCAGATCGATGCAGTAGGCGATGCGGAAGAAGCCGGGAGCGCCGAAGCCGACGCCGGGGACGAGGAGGATGTTGTGCTTTTGCGCCTGGGTGACGAATTCGACGTCGTCGGCCAGGGGCGATTTGGGAAAGAGGTAGAAGGCGCCGCCCGGCTTGACCATGGAAAAACCCAAGGCCGTGAGGTTGTCGTAGAGCAGGTCGCGCTTGCGACGGTATTCATCGATGTCGACGCTTTCCCGCTGGATATTGGTGACCAGGCGCTGCATCAAAGCCGGGGCGTTGACGAAGCCGAGGACCCGGTTGCAGAAGACCGCCCCATCGATGAACAGCTCCACCTTTTCCATGGCCGGGTTGGCCGCCAGGTAGCCGATGCGCTCGCCGGGCAGGGCGAGATCCTTGGAATGGGAGGTGACGATGATCGAGTTCTTGACGCAGCCGAAGATGCCGGGAACCTCTTGACCGTCGTAGGCGATGCGGGCGTAGGGCTCGTCGGAGATGACGTAAAGGGTCCGTCCCAGTTCCTTTTCCTTGCGCTCCAGCAGTGCCCCCAGGGCCTTGAGGTCGGCTTCGGGATAGATGACGCCGGTGGGGTTGTTGGGGTTGTTGACGATAATCGCCCGGGTTTGGGGGCCGATGGCCGCTTCGATGGCGGCCAGATCGAGCTGGAAGGTCTCCCGATTGGTCCAGGCTTCTTTGGAAACACCGCCATGATTGTCGATGTAGAACTTGTATTCGACGAAATAGGGGGCGAGGATGATGACCTCGTCGCCGGGATTGAGGATGGTCTTGAGGACCACGTTGAGGGCGCCGCCGGCGCCGCAGGTCATGACCACCTGAGCGGCTTGCACCGGCACCGGCGACTTGTCGGAAAGGACCGCGGCGACGGCGGCCCGGGTCTCTTCGTAACCGGCATTGTTCATGTAGCGGTGCATCCCCGGCAGGGGATGGTTGGCGAGTTCCCGCAGCTGGTCGCGGAAGGCCTGGGGCGGCTCCACCGAGGGGTTGCCGATGGTGAAGTCGAAGACATTCTCGGCGCCGTGCAGCTTGCTCAGACGCGCCCCTTCCTCGAACATTTTGCGGATCCACGACGAACGCTCGATGGCGCTCCGGACTTTGGCGGCGATGGTCATAATCGTTCTCCAGGGAGTGAATTTATGGAAAGGATTTCGGAGTTTAACCGGCTGCCGCAACCTGGTCAAGAATTAACCGGAGCCGGGTTTCCCCGGTTTGCCGCCGGGCGGCGAGCCGGCTTTTCCGTTGCTTTTTGCCGGTCGATAAGCTAAGTTTTCCGTCCATTTACTCTCCGGGAAAGGACCTAAAAGGGCATGACGGCCGACAATCTCTCCGCATTGCGCCAGGCGATCGACGATATCGATGACCGGATTCTCGACCTGCTCAATCAGCGGGCCTCCGTAGTCGTTGAAGTAGGCAAGGCCAAGGCCGGCCAGAGCAAGGATTTCTACGTTCCCAGCCGGGAACGGGCGATCTACGAACGGCTCACCGCCGCCAATCCCGGCCCCTTTCCTTCCGAGGCGATCCGCAAGGTCTTCCGCGAGATCATCTCCGCCTCTCTTTCTCTCGAACAGCCGATGAAGGTCGCCTTCCTCGGTCCCCAGGGCACCTTCACCCATGCCGCCGCCATGCAGCAGTTCGGTTTTTCCGCCCAGCTCATGCCGCAGAAGAGCATCCCGGCGATCTTCGAGGAAGTGTCCCGGGGGCGCGCTCCCTACGGGGTGGTGCCGGTGGAGAATTCCACCGAGGGGGTGGTTACCCACACCCTCGACATGTTCATGGAGTCGGATCTGAAGATCAACGCCGAG
Organism: Trichloromonas sp.; assembly: GCA_034002365.1. Taxonomy (GTDB): domain Bacteria; phylum Desulfobacterota; class Desulfuromonadia; order Desulfuromonadales; family Trichloromonadaceae; genus Trichloromonas. Next base: position 12,421 of record JAVFAR010000031.1, on the reverse strand, counting down.
ATCATGCTCGGCATCTCCCATTTTCTCATGTCCCGCAGCGGTCGCATGGAGGACATCAAGAAGATCGTTTCCCATCCCCAGCCCCTGGCCCAGTGCCGCAAATGGCTGGAGGAGAATCTGCCCGATACCCCGCTGGTCGATGTCGGCAGCACCGCTCTGGCCGCCCAGATGGTACTCGAAGACGAATCTTCCGCTGCCATTGCCAGCGAGATGGCCGCCTCTCTCTATGGGTTACAGGTGGTTAAGGAGCGCATCGAAGACAATCCCAACAACTTCACCCGCTTTTTGGTGATCGGTCAGAAGACCCCGGATCGTAGCGGCGACGACAAAACCTCGCTGATGTTCAGCATCAAGGATCAGCCGGGGATTCTCTACCGGATGCTGGAACCGTTCAGCAAGCGGGAGATCAACCTGTCCAAGATCGAGAGCCGGCCGATGAAAAAGAAAGCCTGGGAATATATCTTCTTCCTCGATATCGAAGGGCATATCGACGACGAGCCGATCGCGGCCGCCGTTGCCGAACTCAAGGATTATTGCCAATTTCTCAAGGTGCTCGGTTCCTATCCTCGCGCCCGCTAAATATCTGATTATGGACGAACGGACTGATTGCCGATGAATAATTGTTTGGTGCCACGTTTGGCGGTGGTCGGAGTCGGCCTGATCGGAGGTTCCCTGGCTCTCGCCCTCAAGGCGGCCGGGGCGGTCGGCGAAGTGGTCGGTATCGGCCGCGGCCGGGCCAATCTGGACAAGGCCCTGGAGTTGGGCGTGGTCGACCGCGCCACCCAGGATCTGGCCGAAGGGGTGCGGGACGCCGATCTGGTGTTTCTGGCGACCCCGGTGCTGACCCTGACCGAGGTCGCGGCGACCGCCGCCACGCACATGAAGCCGGGAGCGATTCTCACCGACGGCGGCAGCGTCAAGGCTTGGGTAGCGCGGGCCATCGAACCGCTGCTGCCCGCCGGCATCCATTTTGTTCCCGGACACCCCATCGCCGGCACCGAGAAGAGCGGCGCCGAGGCGGCTTTCGCTACCTTGTATCGGGGGCGCCGCTGCATTCTCACGCCGACGGCCCATACCGATGTCGGGGCGCTCGATCTGGTGCGCCGGGTCTGGGAGATCGCCGGCAGCCAGGTGGTGCTGATGGATGTGGAAAAGCATGACCGGATTCTCGCCGCCATCAGCCATCTGCCGCACATGGTCGCCTATTCGCTGGTCAACGCCGTCGGTTCCTACGACCGCTACGAGGAGAACATTCTCGAATATTCCGCCGGCGGCTTCCGCGATTTTACCCGCATCGCCTCTTCCGATCCGACCATGTGGCGCGACATCGCCCTGACCAACCGCGAGGCCCTGCTGGAGATGATGGAACGCTGCGAAGCCTTTTTCGCCGAACTGAAAGAGGATGTCCGCAACGGCGAGGCGGACAGGCTCTACGAATTTTTCCAGCGCTCGAAGGAGCTGCGGGACGCTATTCTCAAATGACGGAGCCAATTTAAAATATGAGCGAAACGAGAACCATTGGGCCGACCCGTGGCTTGCGCGGCGAAATCACCGTTCCTGGCGACAAGTCGATTTCCCACCGTTCCATCATGCTCGGCTCCCTGGCCCAGGGGACGACGCTGGTGCGCGGGTTTCTGCACGGCGAGGACAATCACGCCACCCTCAAGGCCTTTCGCGCCATGGGCGTGACCATCGAAGAACTCGCCGACGGCGATCTGCGCATCGAAGGGAAGGGGCTGCACGGCCTGACCGAGCCGGCCGATGTCCTCGACTGCGGCAATTCGGGGACGACCATCCGCCTGATGACCGGGCTGCTCTCCGGGCAAACCTTCTTTTCGGTGCTGACCGGCGACCGCTATCTGCGCAAGCGGCCGATGAAGCGGGTGCTTGCCCCCCTGGCGACCATGGGCGCGCAAATCTGGGGGCGGGGCGGCGGCGATCTGGCGCCGCTCGCCATCCGCGGCGGCACGCTCAAGGGGACCGAATACGCCTCGCCCATCTCCAGCGCCCAGGTCAAGTCGGCCCTGCTCCTGGCCGGGCTCTACGCCGACGGACCGACCACGGTCCGGGAACCCCATCTCTCCCGGGATCACAGCGAGCGGATGCTGCGTTATTTCGGCGCCGAGGTTAGTCCCTTCGCCGGCGGCGTTACCGTGGCACCCCAGCCGACGCTGGAAGGGCGCGAGGTTTCCGTCCCCGGGGATATTTCCTCGGCGGCCTTTTTCATGGTCGCGGCGCTGATCGTTCCCGGCGCCGAACTGCTGATCCGCAACGTCGGTGTCAACCCCACCCGCAGCGGCATCATCGACATTCTCCAAGCCATGGGCGGGTCCATCGAACTGCTTAACCTGCGGGAACTCTCCGGCGAGCCGGTGGCCGATCTGCTGGTGCGGGGCAGCTCCCTCAAAGGGATCGAAATCGGCGGCGCCGTGGTCCCCCGCGCCATCGACGAATTCCCGGTGGTCAGCGTCGCCGCCTGTTTCGCCGAAGGCACCACCACCATCCGCGACGCCAGGGAGCTGCGGGTGAAGGAGACCGACCGCATCGCCGCCATGGTCGAAGAACTGACCTCTCTCGGCGGCCGGGTCGAGGCCCGCGAGGACGGCATGGTTATTCAGGGGGTGGAAACCTTGACCGGTGGCGCGGTAAAATCCCACGGCGATCATCGCATCGCCATGAGCATGGCCATTGCTTCGCTGCGTGCCCGCGGCGAAGTGAGCATTGACGATACCGCTTGTACCGCGACCTCCTTCCCCAATTTCTGGTCGTTACTCGAAAAAGTTCGTATTTGATTTCATCTTTCGGGGGGGGCTTCTTGAAACGTGAATTGATTGTTGCGATCGATGGCCCGTCCGGGGCCGGTAAAAGCACCTTGAGCAAGACTCTGGCCAGGGAACTGGGCTATCACAATATCGACACCGGAGCCATGTACCGCTCGGTGGCCCTGGCCGCCAAGCGCCGGGGCATTGATCCGGCGGACGAGACGGCGCTGGGGCGCCTGGCCGAATCGGTTCGTATCGAGTTTATCCGTCAGGGCGAGGGGGAACGGGTGCTGCTTGATGGCGAGGATGTCTCCTCGGCGATCCGGACTCCCGACATCAGTTTGTTGACTTCACGGATCTCCGCGTATGCCGGAGTCCGCCATGCGATGGTGGAGTTGCAGCGAAAACTGGGCGCCCAGGGTGGCGTTGTGCTGGAGGGCCGCGATATCGGCACCGTCGTCTTCCCCCAGGCCGACGTCAAGTTTTTCCTCAGTGCCTCGACCACGGAAAGGGGCCGCCGACGTTACGAAGAGTTGCGCGCCAAGGGGCTTGCCGTGGGTCTGGAGCAGACGGTGGCTGAAGTCGAAGCGCGGGATGCGGCGGATTGCGCTCGCGAGTGCGCACCCCTGGTTCAGGCCGAGGATGCCCTGGTGATCGATTCCACCGCCATGAGCATCGATGAGGTCCTTCGGATCATGCTGCACGAAGTGCGACTCCGCCGGCAAAGGAACCAATCTTCTCCTTCGGGGAGCGCGGCGTGAAGATCATTCTCGGGGAGAGCGCCGGTTTCTGTTTTGGGGTCAAGCGCGCCACCCACATGGCTTTTGCCGCCACCGAGCAGCATCAGGGGGAGCGCATCTGTTCCCTGGGGCCGATCATCCATTCCCCGCAACTGGTCAAGCGTCTGGAAGAGCAGGGGGTCGAGGTGGTCCGGCGGGTCGCGGACATTTCCGGCGGGGTCGTCATTATCCGATCTCACGGTGTGACCGCCGAGGAGATGGATGAAATTTACGACCGGCGCCTGGCCGTGGTCGACGCCACCTGCCCTTTTGTGAAGAAAGCCCAGGAGTATGCGGGGTTGCTTAGCGAGCAGGGGTATACCCTGGTGCTGGTCGGCGAACGGGAACATCCCGAGGTGCGGGGGATCGTATCCTATGCCCGCAACGGTGAGGTCTATGTCGTCTCCGGACGCCGCGAGGCGGAGGAAGTGCCGGCGCGCAAACGGATCGGCGTCGTTGCCCAGACGACCCAGTCCTATGCCAATCTGCGGGAAGTCATCGACGTTTGTCTCGGCAAAAGCCAGGAATTGCGGGTCTACAATACCATCTGCGACGCCACCTCGGTGCGTCAGAACGAAGCCCGTGCCATCGCCGGACAGGTTGATCTGATGCTGGTCATCGGCGGCTTCAACAGCGCCAACACCACCCGCTTGGCGCAGATCTGCCGGGATCTCCAGCCCAATACCCATCATATTGAAACCGCCGATGAAATCGAACCCGGCTGGATCGCGGGCGTGACCTCCGTAGGGATCACCGCCGGCGCCTCGACGCCGCAATGGATCATCGATGAAGTGGTGGAGAAAGCCGCCGCCGCCGGTAAATAAAAAGACGATAAAAGGGTTTGTTTTTTAAGAAACTTTATGTTAAGGTCCGCTCTCATGGCCAGGCGCCATGACTGTCGTCGGACGACAGGAAAATCGCTAGGGGGTAACAAATCTCACATGGTGGAAAACACGGAAAATCAAGACGAGTACATGGACGACGATTTCGAAGGAAGCTTCGAGGATCTCTTCGAAAACAGTCTCAAGGAATTGAAGGCTGGTAATGTTGTCGTCGGCACGGTGGTTCAGGTCAACCCGGATTCGGTCGTCGTCGATGTCGGCGGCAAGTCCGAGGGGCTGATCCCCGCTAACGAGTTTCTTGACGAGCAGGGCCAGGTCAAGACCGACATCAAGGTTGGTGATCAGTTCGATGTGCTGATTGAACGCACCGAGAATGAGAACGGCCTGATCAGCCTCTCCAAGGAGAAAGCCGATCGTCAGAAAATCTGGAATGCCCTGGAAGAAGGCGCCGTGGTCGACGGGCGGATCCTGTCCCGGATCAAGGGCGGCCTTTCCGTCGATATCGGCGTCAATGCGTTCCTTCCCGGCTCTCAGGTTGATCTGCGCCCGGTTCGTAATCTTGATAAGATGCTCGGCGAAACCTATAGCTTCAAGATTATCAAACTCAATAAGCGCCGGGGCAACATTGTTCTCTCCCGCCGGGTACTTCTTGAAGAGCAGCGCGAAAGCATGCGCGGCGATACCCTGAAGATGCTCGAAGAGGGTCAGGTCACCGAGGGAACGGTCAAAAACCTCACCGACTACGGCGCCTTCATCGATCTTGGCGGCATCGACGGCTTGCTTCATATCACCGACATGTCCTGGGGTCGCGTGAGCCATCCTTCGGACATTCTCAATGTCGGCGACAAGATCAACGTCAAGGTCCTTAAGTTCGACCGCGACAAGGAACGTGTTTCTCTTGGCCTTAAGCAGATCGCTCCCGATCCCTGGCTGGATGTGGAAGCCAAGTTCCCCGTCGGTCAGAAGGTGACCGGTAAGGTCGTCAGCCTGACCGATTACGGCGCTTTCGTTGAACTGGAAGAGGGCGTGGAAGGTCTGATTCACGTCTCGGAAATGAGCTGGACCAAGCGCATCAAGCATCCCAACAAGGTTCTGAGCATCGGTGACGAAGTCGAATCGGTGGTGTTGGCGCTCGATATTCCCAATCGCCGGATCTCCCTTGGCCTTAAGCAGGTTGAGCCGAATCCCTGGGAAGTGGTCGGCGAAAAGTTCCCGATCGGTACCATCATCGAAGGCCAGGTCAAGAACATCACCGATTTCGGCATCTTTGTCGGCGTCGACGAAGGGATCGACGGCCTGGTGCATATCTCCGATCTGTCCTGGACCAAGCGGGTCAAGCATCCTTCCGAGATTTACAAGAAGGGGGATGTGGTTCGCGCCGTGGTGCTGAATATCGACCGCGAAAACGAGCGCTTCTCCCTGGGCGTCAAACAGTTGATGTCCGATCCTTGGGAAAGCATTCCCGTGCGTTACACTCCCGGCACGATCATTCGCGGCCAGGTGACCTCGGTAACCGATTTCGGTATCTTCCTTGAAGTCGAGGAAGGGATCGAAGGATTGATTCACGTTTCCGAGATCAGCAAAGAGAAGATCGACTCGCCGAAGAACTTCGCCAAGGTGGGCGAGGATCTCGAAGCGGTGGTCCTGCATGTCGATACCGTTGAACGTAAGATTGCCCTGTCCATCAAGCATCTCGCCGATCAGAAGGAAAAGGCTGAAGTCGACGCCTTCCTCGGCGCACAGCGCAATGCCACTTCCAACTTCGGGGATCTCCTTCAGGGAGCCCTGCACAAAGCCGGTGGCGAAAAAGACGGGGAATAATCTTTTCTGAGTCAGAACCAGCCCCCGCAGCAACTGTTGCGGGGGTTTTCTGTTCTTGGGTTGGGATATGAATAAAAGACCGTTACTCATGGGGTTTGTGGTGATCGGCGGCCTTTTTATCGGCTGCTGGCTGATGATCTATCTGCTGAGCGGCTGGTTGGGATCACGGCCGTCTTTCGCCGTCGGTGCCAAAGTCGGCGTGATCGAGATCAGCGGGGTGATCACCTCCTCTCGCCTGATCAATGAACGTATTGTCCGGTTCAAGGAGGATGATTCGATCAAGGCGGTCGTTCTGCGGGTGGAATCGCCGGGGGGCGGTGTCGGCCCTTCCCAGGAAATTTACAGCGAAGTGAAGAAGTTGGCCAAGGCCAAGCCGGTCGTGGTTTCGATGGGCGCGGTCGCGGCTTCGGGCGGTTATTACGTGGCCGCCCCTGCCGCGAAGATTCTTGCCAATCCCGGAACGATCACCGGCAGCATCGGCGTCATCATGGAATTTACCAATATTCGTGAATTGCTTGACAAAATCGGTCTGAGTAATCATGTGATAAAAAGCGGCGAGCACAAGGATCTCGGTTCGCCCATTCGTCCCATGACCCAAGCTGAACGCAAACTGATCCAGACCATGATCGATGACGTCCACAGCCAGTTTGTCCAGGCTGTAGCTGAAGGTCGCCGTCTCGATCCGAAAAAGGTCGAGATTCTTGCCGATGGGCGGATCTATACCGGCGCTCAGGCCTTGGCCGAAGGACTGGTTGATCGTCTCGGTAATCTGCAGGATGCGGTGGATGTCGCCGCGGAACTCGCGGGGATCGATGATAAACCCCGGGTGGTTTATCCACCGAAAGAAAAAGCGCCGTTTATCGAGTATTTCGTCGAGGAGACGATTACCCGGGTGCGACAGCAAATTCATGAACAGTCGTCCGGAGGGTTGAAATTTCTCTGGTCCGGCATCGAATAGGAGAGTTTTTTATGACCAAAAGCGAGTTGATCGAGCGCTTGACCACGGTCAGCGGCACGGTAAACAAGAAAGAGGCCGAGCTGATTGTTAATACCATTTTCGACAGCATCGGCGATGCCCTGGTGGGCGGCGACCGGGTAGAAATCCGCGGCTTTGGTTCCTTCACCGTCCGTGAGCGGGATGCCCGCGAGGCGAGAAATCCCAAAAGTGGTGAGATCGTCCGTATCCCCAATAAAAAGACCCCTTTCTTCAAGACTGGGAAGGAATTGCGCGAACGGGTCAATCGCTGATTTACGCTCTACCCCCTTTCGGAGGTTGCTATGATCCAATCACGAACTCATTTGCTTATTTCCCCTGAATGGGTCGGGCAAACGGTTGCCTTGGCGGAAGGGAAGGCGGAGGTGCGGTTGGCGACCCGGTCGGAAATGGCCGCCGATGAGCGTGGCCTGGTGCACGGGGGTTTTACTTTCGGCCTGGCAGACTATGCCGCGATGCTGGCGGTCAACGATCCCCATGTGGTGTTGGGAGCGGCGGAAGTCAGGTTTCTTGCGCCGGTGACTGTTGGCGAAACTTTGCTGGCTCGGGCGGAAATTATCGAAGGTTCGGGTAAAAAGCGCATCGTTAAATGTACGGTCAGTACCGATTGTCCCGTTTTTGAAGGAACTTTTTCCTGTTTTGTCCTGCCCAGGCATGTCCTTGACGGTTGACAGTTTCTTTAGGCCCTGAAACAATGACGCCCCGTCCGGTTTGGACGGGGCGTCATTGTTCAAGCTTGTGGCATGGCGGCGAAGGGACTCTACTCAATGATCCGCTCTTGTTCCCCGAGGGTGGAGCACAGAAGCATCTTTCAGGATCGTCTTCTCCTTCTACCCGAGGCGCTCGGATTCCACGCCAGATGCATGACAGGCTCCGGGGTGACGGCGATGTTTTAAAGTTTCGACCTGAGACTTAAGGGCGGTTCCCTGAAAGCCGCTTCAGGCGTCCCGTTGCCTGACGGGCTGGCTCACCGCGACTTTGACCGGAAACCTTTTTTGCTAATGTTGGTCAATGCCTCAAAACGTCGTTTCGCACACCCCAGAGATAGACATGGGTCTTGACGACCATTTGTGAATATATATTAACAGGAACTTATTTCGTGTCAACGAAAAATTATCAAACGCCTTTCTGTTTGTTCTTCTCCCCTGTCCTTCCCCTTAATTCGATTTATTCCTTATGACCATGTCCCGGAACATTTTCCAGCAGAAAGTTTACCGTTACTTGCCATCCGCCAAGGATGAGGGGATGCGCCTAGACCAGTATCTTGCCGCCTGTTCGGACGCGTTTTCCAGAACCCTGGTGCGTAAATTGGTTGATCTGGGGGGCGTGCATGTGGGGGGGCGGCGTATCCGCAAATGCGCTCATACTATTCGTGCCGGCGAAATGGTCGAGGTGCATGTGGATGGACGTTCCCTTGAACCCTTCGTACTGACTGACGAGCATGTGCTTTATCGTGACCCTTTCCTGATTGCCGTGCACAAACCGGCGGGGGTCGAAACCCAGCCGACACCGGCTCGCTACCGGGGCACCCTCTATGAAGCGTTGCTCCATTATCTGCACAACCCTTTTCGTCCCAGGGGCAAGCCCGAACTCGGCATGGCGCAGCGTCTCGATCGCGAAACTTCGGGGGTATTGCTCTTCTCCATCCACCGTCGCGCCCATGCCGGGCTGACGCAAGCCGTAGCCGGACGTTCGGCGATAAAAAAATACCTCGCGCTCGTTTCCGGATCCATGCCCACCCTGTCCGGTGAGTTTCGGTCGCTGCTGGCACGCAATCGCGCTTCGAATCTCATGCGTTCCGTTGCCAAAGGGGGAAAGGAAGCGGTTACCCGTTTCCGGGTGCTACAAGAATGGGGCGAGGTCTCTCTTCTGGAAATCGAGCTTCTCACCGGACGGACCCACCAGATTCGCGCCCATTTTTCCGAGGCGGGGCATCCCCTTTTGGGGGATATTCGTTACGGTGGCCCCGGACGAGTGGCGGGGCTTGATATTCCAAGACAGATGCTTCATTCTTGGCGCCTGACCCTCGACCATCCCGTGGAACAGCGTAGGCTTAATATTGAAGCCCCCCTTCCGGCGGACTTTCAGAAGATTGTCGATCAGCTTGAGGCCGGAGCGCAAGTCTAGCCTCGCCGGTCTTTCCCTTCGCAAAACTCTCTCAAAGGATTGAGTATGCTCGGCGTATTCCCTCAGATCGATCCGGTCATTTTCCACATCGGCCCCTTGGCGGTCCGTTGGTACGGGTTGATGTATCTGCTCGGTTTTATCGGTGCCTATTTCGTGATTCGCCATCTGGCCCGCGCCCGGAAGCTGGAACTCTCTTCGGATCAGCTTTCCGATCTCCTTTTTTACGGGGTCATCGGGGTGATTCTTGGCGGCCGCCTGGGATATACCCTCTTTTACAATCTTGCTTATTATATCCGTCATCCCTTGGAAATTTTCGCGGTCTGGGAGGGGGGGATGAGTTTCCACGGCGGCCTCCTCGGTGTGGTCGTCGCCGCCCTGATTTTCTGCCGCCGCCACCGGTTGCCGACGCTTCTGGTAGGGGATATTCTGGTGACCGCCGCGCCCATCGGTCTCGGGCTTGGCCGGATCGGCAACTTTATCAATGGTGAATTGTGGGGGCGTGTGACCAGCCATCCCTGGGGGATGGTCTTCCCCGGCGCCGGGCCCGAACCCCGCCACCCCAGCCAGCTCTACGAAGCGGTGGGGGAGGGGCCTCTCCTGTTTCTGCTGCTTTATGCCCTGCACCGTCTGAAAGTCCCGGAGGGCACGATTTTCTTTGGTTTCTTCCTCGGTTACGGCGCGATTCGTTTTGTTCTTGAATTTTTCCGGCAACCCGATGCCCATCTCGGTTTTCTTTGGGGAGGGGCGACCATGGGACAGTTGCTCTGTCTGCCGATGATGCTGGTGGGGGTGATTGGATTGTTCGTGATTCTGCAAAGGGAAGGCCGTCCATGAAGGCCTTCAAGGGGATTATCTACGATTGCGACGGGGTGCTTTTCGAAAGCCGGCAGGCCAATCTCGCCTATTACAACCGGGTGCAGGAATATTTTGGAGAACCGGCGGTTCGCCCCGAGGACGAGGAACGCGCCCATCTCTGCCATACGGCCGCCAGCCCCAAGGTTTTCGAGGTCCTTCTCGGTCCTGACCGGGTTTCGGCTGCGCTGGAATTCGCCGCGACGGTTGATTATCGCCAGTTCATTCCCTCTATGGAACCCGAACCGGGAATGGTCGAAGCCCTCGCGACCCTGGCGCGGCGCCTGCCCTTGGCGGTGGCTACCAACCGGGGCACCAGCATGCCGGAAATCCTGCGTCATTTCGAACTCTGCGATTATTTCAGCGCGGTTGTGACCAGCCGCGATGTGCCGCGGCCGAAACCCCATCCGGATATGTTGTTGCTGGCCGCAGAGCGTTTGCAGCGAAAACCGGAGGAACTGCTTTTTATCGGGGATTCGGAACTGGACCGTGACGCTGCTGTCGCTGCCGGAATCTCCTTCGCTTCCTACAAGGGGGAGCTTGGGTCCGATATCGCGGTGCGTCATCACGCCGAGGTGGTAAGGCTGGTCTTTGGCGGGGATGTCAAGGTGGAAGCCTGAGCGCAAACCGGTTCAGGCTGATTTCTCGTACGGTTGCGGGCCGGTTCAATTCAGGGTTTTCTGCATCTCCAGCACATTGCCGTGGGCGTGCTTTTCATAGGTAACCCGATCCATCAGAGTGCGGATGATGTAGATCCCCCGGCCGTGCTCTTCCAGATTCTGGAAGTCGGGATTGGGCAGGGAGTTGACGTCGAATCCCTGCCCCTGGTCGTAAACCTTGATATTGAGGACACGATCAGCGAAGGAGATGGAGACATGAACTTCCTTGTCGGGGTCCCCTTCGTTGGCATGACAGATGGCGTTGGCCATGGCTTCGGTCAGAACCAGATTGAGGTGATAGGCCAATTCCTCCCGGTCCCCTTGATATTTTTTCAGAGTGCGGGCGATATCTTCGCCGATCTTTCCGATCAGCCCCAGGTAGCGGGTCTGGTTGGGAACCTTGATGTCCACCTCGATCTTTTCGTTCATGAAGACCTCGATATGCGGCGAGTAAGGCCCCCGGGGGGCGCATGACCCTCGGGGGCCGGCCTCTATCAGAAACTGGCCAGGGCTTCGTCCGTGTCGGGGAAGATCTCAAAAACGCGGTGCAGGCGCGTCAGTTCGAACATGGATTTGACTTGGGATTGCAGTCCGCAGAGTTTGAGGTTGCCGTTGCGGGCGCTGGCATTCTTGAAGCCCGAGACCAATGCGCCCAGTCCCGAGGAGTCGACGAAACGCACCTCGTGCAGGGCGACCACGATATCTTTCTTTCCTTCTTCGAAGAGGCTCAGCATCTGGCTCTTCAACTCGCCGCTGTTGTGGGCATCCAGGCGCTCTTCCTTGACCTCGATCAGAACGACCGCTCCTTTTTCCTCGATATTCAGCATCATTTTTTGTTGACCTCCTGGTAACTGGATATGATCTTCTTCCGGTGCCGATCCCTTTCGCCTGTTTGCGCTTATCCCCCCTGAATTGTTACAGGATATTTTATTTATCTTAGCATAACCGACACCAGGTGTCATGCCTCTGTTTGGGTTGATTTTTGATCCGGGCCGGACGGGACGGACTTCATGACGACCAGGGAAACGTCATCCGTGAAATTCTGCATGCCGGTGTATTCTCGAACCTGCTCCAGCAAAGAGTCGATGATCTTTTGCGGAGACTCCGGTTGCAGTTCATGCAGCAGCCGGCACAGGCGCTCTTCGCCGAAAAGTTCCCCTTCCGCATTTGCCGCTTCGATAATCCCGTCGGTATAGAGCACGAGCATATCACCGGGGTTTAAAAATTCGGTTTTCTCTTCGAATATTACATCAGTTTTAATGCCGAGGATCAGTCCTTCGGCGTCCAGCCGCTCGCAGGATCGACTCCCCTGGCGGAGAACGATGGGGGGGTTGTGCCCGGCGCAGGCATAGGTGAAGCGACCGCCGGCGATATCGTACTTCAGATAGAACATGGTGATGAAGAGTTCGGCCCCGGTCAGATCCTGATAGAAAAATTCGTTCAGGGCGCTCATCACGTCGGCGGCACTGGCGAGATTTTTGGCCTTGGCCTGAATGAAGGTGCGGGTTTCCGCCATGATCAGGGCGGCGCCGACATTGTGCCCCGAGACGTCGGCGATGACCAGATCGAGGGTGCCGTCCCCATG
>JAVFAR010000030.1:0-26098 GCA_034002365.1 Trichloromonas sp. | reverse complement strand
CGGCGGCACTGGCGAGATTTTTGGCCTTGGCCTGAATGAAGGTGCGGGTTTCCGCCATGATCAGGGCGGCGCCGACATTGTGCCCCGAGACGTCGGCGATGACCAGATCGAGGGTGCCGTCCCCATGATGAAGGAAGTCGTAATAATCGCCGCCGACCTGCCGTGCCGGCACGCAGATGCCGGCCAGTTGCAGGCCCGGAATGTCGGGAACGGTGCGGGGCAGCAGACTGAGCTGGATGGTTTTGGCGATCTGCAGTTCGCGCTCATGTTCCTTGGCGGCGATGAGTTTCTCGGTCTGTTGCGCGTTGCGCCAGGCGACGCCGACCTGACCGGCGAGGCTTTTGAAGAGTTCGATGAATTCGTTGGTGAAGATCCCTTTCGCCGATTTGCTGAAGGCCGAGAGGACGCCGATCGGTTGCCCTTCGATGACGATGGGGGCGTGGGCGAAGGAGCGGATACCCTCGCGGTGAATGATCTGCGCGGTCTGGGGCTTGTCGAGAAAATCCGTATCGTTGACCACGGTGACCTGGTTGCCGATGAAGGTTTCGCCAATATAGGTATCCAAAGAGAGCTCGCGATCGGCGGCACCGAGATGTTCGGAACTCATACCCCGCTGGCTGCGGACGGTAAGGATGTTGCGCTGTGTATCCAGGATGCGAATGACGCACAGGTCGAATTTGAACTGCTGCTGCATCAGATCGAGAATGTTGTCGAAGATGGTCTGGATGTCGGCCCCGCTGGCTACGACCCGGGCCGCTTCGTAAAGGACGCTCAGCTGTTCGCGGCTGGCGGTGCGGCTGAGGGTGACCGTGCCGAAGATGTCGAAGACGTCCTCCATGCGGCTGCCGCGGGTTTCCAGATAGTTTTCGATGATAATGCGCGCCGGCGCGGCACCGACCGAGCCGGCCAATGTCCGTTCGGTAAAGCGCTTGAGATTGGGAATTTCGTATTCGGAAAGACTGCCCTTTTCATCAATTTCCCGGTTCCCCAGATATTCGGTGATGGCCGCATGCGCCTGTTTTTCGCCGATGAATTTGGACATGAGATCGACAAATTCAATAATGGTCGGGGCTTTGCTGATCCGCTTTCGCTGCGCAGGCTCCGCCGTGGGCAGCAGGGCGTCGACAAACTTACCGGCCTGCTCCATTTCCCGGGCATCCGGGTGTCCGAAGAGGGAAAAGATCAGAAACGCGCCGAGGTTGAAGAACATGGTCCAGAACAGGGCATGGCTCCAGATGTCGAAACTGGTGAGGCCGAAGAGTTCCAGGGGGCGCAGCAAGGTGATTCCGAAAAGACCCTGATCGATGATTTCCCGACCGAGCAAGCCCGATTGAGCGAAAGAGGGGACCATCAGGGTGTAGAACCAGACGATGAAGCCGAGGGTCAATCCCCAGATGGCGCCCCGCCGGGTGGCCCGCTTCCAGTAAAGGCCGCCGATCATGGACGGCGCGAACTGTGAGGCGCCGACAAAGGAGATCAGCCCCATGTTGACCAGGGCGGACGAGTCGGCGATGACCAGATAGAAGGCGTAGCCGAGAAAGATGACGCTGAGGATGCCGAAGCGTTTGACATTGATGAGCAGGGTCGAGAGATCCTGCGTGTTAATTCTCAGCCGCAGAATGATCGGCATGACCAGATGGTTGAGGATCATGGTCGAAAGGGCGACGGAGGAGACCATGACCATACCGGCGGCGGCGGAGAAACCGCCGATGAAGACCAGGAGCGAAAGCCAGGGATGACCGGCCTTGTGGGGGATGTCGATAACGAAGTAATCGGCCTGGGTGATGTCGCCGCCGTTGAGCAGCAGACCGCCGAGGGCGATGGGGATGACGAAGAGATTCATCAGGAACATGTAGGCGGGGAATCGCCACATGGCGCTTTTGATGTGCTCTTCACTGGAGTTTTCGATCACCATGATGTGAAACTGCCGGGGCAGAAACATGAAGGCCATCATCGAAATGAAGGTCATGGTGAACCATTCGGAATAGGGCACCGCTTCGTGACCGAGGGTGTAGAGGTAGCTGCGTTCGGGAAATTCGGCGTTGAAGCGTTCGAAGATGTCGGCGAAACCGTCGAACATGCCGTAGGTCACGAAGAGACCGACACTGAAGAAGGCGACCAGCTTGACCAGGGATTCGAGGGCGATGGCGGCCACCATCCCTTCATGGCGTTCGGTGGCGTCAAGGTGACGGGCGCCGAAAAGAACGCCGAACAGTCCGAGGAACAGGGCGACGACGAAGGCCGTGTCGATAAACGGCGGAACCCCCGTCAGAAGCGCCTGGATGTGGTGACTCAGGGCGGTCTGCGGCGCGGCGAGCAGATTGAAGGTGCGGGAGACGGCTTTGAGCTGCAGGGCGATGTAGGGCATGATGGCGAGGGCCATGAAAACGGTCACCACCGCCCCGAGTGCGGGGGATTTGCCGTAACGGCTGGAGAGGAAGTCGGCGATACTGACGATGTTGTGTTCTTTGCTGATACGCACCATCTTGCGCAGCAGGAAGCACCAGCTGAAGGCGATGAGGGTCGGTCCGATGTAGACCGGCAGAAAGTCGAGTCCGCTGGTGGCGGCCCGGCCGACGCTGCCGTAAAAAGTCCAGGACGTCAGGTAGACGGAGAGGGAGAGGGCGTAAATATTGGCATTGGAAATAATGCTGCGTCCCTCTTCGCGGCGCTTGTCCGCGTAGTAGGCCACGGCGAAGAGCAGTCCGAAATAGAGGAGGGAGATGATGGTGATGATCTCGACAGGGATCATTCGTCGCCGCTTCCTCCCCCGGTTTCCGGAGGCCCTTTGGTCAGGGTGGAAACGCGGCGGGTAAAGAGGTAGATCACCAGGATGGAGAGGGGCCAGCCGAGAAGAAAATAGAGCACCAGCAGGGGGATGCCGAAGAGAGTGTCGGTTTTATTGAAAATATGGATGAAGGGGTAATTGATCATGATGATGCCGAGGATGAAGAAGATCACCCAGGCTTCCTTGAGGTGACTCGATGGCGACTGGCCCCCGTCCATGGCGCATTCCTGGCGAAGCGGCGGCACAGCCTGGCGGCCATCGGCCGTCGTCGCGTCTTTGCCGCCGCTTTCGGCGGTCGGAGGAGGGGAGGGCGCCCTCTTCATGGTTGCTCCCTGAGAGAGTATGGGTCGGCTAAATGGCAGAGGATCCGCTGCACATTATAGGCAACTTCATCCCGAGTGTCGACCGGCAAGACGCGGCTTTCGCCGAGCGGCGACTGAAAAATCTCTTTCTGTTTCTCCAGGAGCTCCGGTCGCCCGTCGGAAGCATCGCTCCGTCGATGCCGCAGACGCTCCAGCAGCAGTTCCTCGGGACAGTCCATCCAGAGGATGGTCAACGGCAATCGCCGCCGCCGGGCCAGGTCACGGAAATGATCCCGCCGGTTTTTTTCCGCGAAGGAGGCATCGACAATGACCGTGTGTCCGCCGGCGAGATGGGTCTCGGTGCGGTCGGCCAGGGCGCGGTAGGTCCGCTCCGTCGCCTCCCTTTGGTAGAGGCCTTCGCCGAAGGCCGACAACTCTCGGCTCAAGGGGGAAAGCCCGGCCAGTTCCTTGCGCAGTTCGTCGCTGCGCAGATGCACGGCGCCCAGGGCCGTGGCCAGTTCGGCGGCCAGCACCGACTTGCCCGTCCCCATCAGGCCGCAGGTGAGAACCAGGCCGGGGGGGCAGAGATAGCCGAGGGCGAGACTGAAATAGCGACGCCCCCTGGCGATGGCGTCGGCGCGCGTGGCGGCGTCGGCCTCCGGATCTTGCGCCAGAAAACCGAGCACCTTGCCGCGCACCCAGGCGCGATAGCTTTTATAGAAACAAAGCAGTCGCGGGGCATCGCTGTCCGTCCCCCAGGTTTCATCGTAGGCTTGCAACAGGTCCGCCGAAAGATCCCTGCGGCCGCGATAGTCCAGATCCATCAGCAAAAAAGCCAGATCGGCCAGGCGGTCGCCAAGGCGGAAGCGGTCGTTGAATTCGATGCAGTCGTAGATGCGGATGGGATCGGTCAGGCAGATATGTTCCGCGTGGAGATCGCCGTGACCGTCGATCACCTGCCCCGCGGCCTGGCGTCTCCGCAGCAGCGGCGCCTGCTCCGTGAGGAAATGTTCGACCTGCGTCCGCATGAGGTTCTGGGCGTTGATGGTGAGCAGACTGCCGACCAACGGCGCGCTTTGGCGCAGGTTCTCCTCCCCGTTCCGGCGAATTCGTTCCAGATCGGCATTTTCATCGCCGCCGACGGGGGGTTGAGCGCGGTGCCAATGGGCCAGATGCCGCCCCAGGCGCTCCATCTCCCCGGGGAGGGAAGGGTCCCCCGCCGCCAGCAAGTGGGAGAGCATGCGCCCTTCGGGAAGACGTTTCATGCGCAGCAGATAATCGACGATTTCTCCCGAACCCGCCCCCAGGCGAAAAGAATCGCCCTCCCGGCGGATCTCCAGAACGTCGAGGTAGGTGTCCGAACAGAGACGCTGATTGAGGCGCAGTTCCTCGTTACAGTAAAAATGGCGGTTTTCTAACGTGGTGAAGTCGAGAAACTGGAAATTCACGGGTTTCTTCACTTTGTAGACGTGGCCGTGGGTGAAGTAGAGGCGCGAAATGTGAGTTTCATGAAAGTCAACCGGACCGCTTTCGCCTGGGTAGAAAGCGCTTTTCAGCATAGCTTGATGCAATGCGGGATGTTCCATGACGTCTCCGGGCGGGGGGCTTCGTCAATGATCTTGGAAATGGTTTGTAAGATATTGAATTTACGTAAAAGATAACAGGATTGAAAAGATTGTAAAGGCCGCGTGGGGGCCGGTAAAAGAATTGACGCTGAATAGCGGGTATGTTAGTTTTCAAGGCACTGGATGAAGCCGCCGACTTCTCTCGCAAAAACAGTTTTATTTTCATGTGTTTTTCTTCTGTCACGGATACCCTCTCTTGATCGTTTTTCGCACCCTGCCCCGATTTGTTCACACGCTCCCGCTGCTCATTCTTCTTTTTGCCGCCTGCGCCTGTTCCGGTTCGGTTCTTCCCGACTCTCCGGCCAATGCCGAAACGGCTTCGACGAAAACCACGCCGAGCGTGGTCGAGCGCCCCGACGGCGCGGCCGGCGCCCTCTATATCGAGGCCCGGTTGCGGGCCTTGGAGGGTGATTCCAAGGGCGCCGTGGAACTGCTGCAAAAAGCTGTCCGTCTCGATCCTCACGACGCCTATCTGCGTTTGTCCCTGGCCGATCAATATCTGCTGCAAGGTGATACGGAAAAGGCTCTACGGGCCGCCGAGGATGCGGTCATTCAGGAGCCGCGCTTTGCCGAGGCCCATTTCATGCTCGGCAATCTTCTCTTTCATGCCGACGAAAACGAGCGCGCCATTCAGTCTTTCCAGCGGGTTGTGGAGTTGGATCCCGATCATGAGGAAGCCCCTTTGTTGCTGGCCGTGGCCTATGCCCGCAACGACGATCTGGAGCAGGCGGTGGCGGTCCTCAAGACCTATTTGGAGACCCATCCCGAATCGGTTCGCGGTTCGGTGACCTTGGCACGCCTCTATCAGGAGATGGAGCTCACCGGTTGGGCGATCGACATCTACCTGAAGCTTTTGGAACAGGATCCGGACAACGAACTTGCCTATTTCGAACTGGGAGGTTTGTACGAACAGGAGGGGGACTTCGGTAAGGCCCTGGAGACCTATCGCGCGCTTCTTGCCCGCGATTTCGGGAACATCCCCATGCGCCATCATCTGGCGCGGTTTTTCATCGTGCGCCAGGACTACGATGCCGCCCGGAGGGAACTGGATGAAATTCTCCGCCTGCGTCCCGACGACCTGGAGGCGCGGCGCAAGATCGGCCTGATCCATCTGGAGACGGAGAACTGGCCCGCAGCGATCGAAAGCTTCGAGGAAATGCTTCGCCGGCGCCCCGATCTGCATCAGGCGCGGTTTTATTTGGGCAGCGCCCTGGAACGGGCTGAACGCTTCCCCGATGCCCTGCGGGTCTTTTCGGAGATTCCGGAGAATTCCGATTTCTTTGACGAGGCCATGGCCCATCGCGGCTATCTGTTGCACCGTCTGGGGCGCTCGGGGGAGGCCATCGCCATCATCGAAAAGCTTCTCGAAAAGGACAGTAACCGGCCTGAGCTCTTCACCTTTTTGGCGGCTCTGCACGAAGAGCGGCAAGACATCCCACAGGCGCTCAAGGCTTTGGAGCGGGGGTTGAAGATTTTCCCCGATGAAGTCGGTCTGCTCTATCACCAGGGGGTGATTCATGAGCGCAGCAAGAATCGCGACCAGGCCATCGCGGCCATGCGCCAGGTGATCGAGATTGATCCGGAACATGCGGAAGCACTGAACTTTCTCGCCTATATCTACGCGGAAGAAGGCATCCGCCTGGAAGAGGCTCTCGATCTGGCCAGCCGCGCGCTCGAACTGAAGCCGGAAGGGCATATCATCGACACCCTGGGCTGGGTCTATTTCAGGCTTGGACGTTACGCGGAGGCCCGGGTCGAGCTGGAGCGGGCCGCTCTCCTTATGCCCGACGACCCGGTGGTTCAGGAGCATCTGGGGGATGTCTATCGGGCGCTGAAATCGTTGGAGAAGGCCCGTCGCGCCTATCTCCGGGTGCTGGAACTCGATCCTGATAATGCCTCGGTTTCTCAAAAACTCGATGAGCTTTCCCCTTGAACGGCCGGTGATTATCGCCTATTACCGCAGTTTTCCCCATTGTTAACGCTGCAACCCAAGTCTTCCCCCGGATCCGTAATCCGGTGGAGACCCCATCCAGGATCGGTTCCTCTCGTTGAAAATAATCGCAAAGTTCTTTCTGCTGCTCATTGTTGCTCTGGCCCTGACCCTCGCCGGCTGCGTGCCCGCGACCCTTGCGCCTTCCCGCGCCCCTCTTTCTGCCGGGCAGGAAGAGCGCCTGTGGGAACGGGTCCGCGACAACGGCCAACAGTACCAGTCCCTGCGCGGCCTGGCCAAGGTTCAGGTTTCCCGGCAAGGAAAGAACGCCGGTGTCAATCAGGTGCTGGTGGTGGAGAAGCCCGACCGCTTCCGCGCCGAAACCCTCAACCCTTTCGGTTTCGGTTCCCCCTTGCTGCTCATGGCGACGGACGGCCGGGAGCTGGCGGTAATGGTGCCGGGGGAAGGGCGGATGTTCCGGGGGGAGGCGACTTCCCTCAACCTGCAGCGCTTCACCCAGGTTCCCCTTTATCTGGAAGATCTGGTTCAGTTCATTCTCTACCAGGTTCCGCTTATTCCCCACGATGATCGCCGGGCCTACCGGATCGCCGACGGCCGTATGCAGCTGGAGCTGCGCGACGGCGATCGCCGGCAGGAAATCTTTTTCAACGATCGGGAACAACTGCTGGAAACCTCCTATTACGAGGGAGAGGAGTTGACCCTGAGGGTGCGTTACGATAATTTCACCCCGGAAGAGAAGCCTTTTCCCCACTCCGCTTCTCTGGAGATGCCCGGCCGGCAGGCTCGGGCTTCCCTGGTTTTTTCCGAACTGGAAACCAACGTTTCGCCGGACGCGGCGCTCTTTCTGCTCGATACGCCTCCCGGTTACGAGGAAATACCGATCCCTGAATAATTTCCCGGGGTTGGCTCCCGGCGATGTTCATCGGGCCGAGTCGGCTCCGGGAACGGTTCAATGTGGAGACTTATGCGTTTACTCTTTCTTGTCTGTCTGCTGCTCTTTGCCGGTTGCCGGAATCAGGATCCCCTGCTTCTTGACGGGGAGGCCCCGAGCGTTCCCGCTTACGGCGACACCTTTATCGAGGCGTCCATCGGTGAGCCGAGCAATCTGCTGCCGGTGCTGGCTTCCGATTCGGCGTCGTCGGATATCAGTGCCCTGGTCTACAACGGTCTCATCCGCTACGACAAAAACCTCAAACTCGAAGGGGAGCTGGCCGAGTCCTGGGAGATTTCCGAGGACAACCTGACCATTACCTTTCATCTGCGCAAGAACGTCCGCTGGCACGATGGCGCGCCTTTCACCTCGGCGGATGTTCTTTACACCTATCAGCTCTACACCGACCCGAATACCCCTACCGCCTACGCCGAATCCTACCGCCAGGTCGCCCTGGCCGAGGCCCCCGATCCCCACATTTTCAAGGTGACCTACGATAAACCCTATGCCCCGGCCCTGGCCAGCTGGGGGGTGTCGATCCTCCCCAGGCATCTGCTGGAAGGGACGGAGATCACCAAGAGCCCCCTTTCCCGAAAGCCCATCGGCACCGGCCCGTACCGCTTTGTCGGCTGGAAACCGGGGGAATCCCTGGTGCTGGAGGCCAATCCCGATTATTTCGAAGGGGCGCCTTACATCCGCCGGGTGCTTTACCGCGTCATTCCCGATCTGTCCACCCAGTTTCTCGAACTGCAATCGGGGGGGCTCGATTTCATGGGGCTGACGCCTATCCAGTACCAGACTCAGACCGATACCCTGGCTTTCAAGCGGCGTTTCAACAAATACCGCTATCTGGCTTTCGGCTACAGCTATCTCGGCTACAATCTCAAGCGCCCGCTCTTTCAGGACAAGCGGGTGCGTCAGGCCATCGCCCACGCCATCGACAAGCAGGAGCTCATCGACGGTGTGCTGCTCGGGCTGGGGCAGGCGGCGACCGGACCGTACAAGCCGGATACCTGGGTCTACAATCCGCAGGTTAAGCGTTATCCTCACGACCCCGCCCGGGCGCGGGAGCTGCTGGCCGAAGCCGGCTGGCGCGACACGGACGGCGACGGTGTTCTGGATAAGGAAGGCAAGAGGTTTTCCTTTACCATCGTCACCAACCAGGGGAACGATCTGCGGGTGAAGAGCGCCGAAATTATTCAGCGCCGCTTGCAGGAGGTCGGTATCGAGGTCAAGATCCGGGTCATCGAGTGGGCTTCCTTCTTGAAGGAGTTCATCAATCCCGGCAATTTCGACGCCACCATCCTCGGCTGGACCGGAGGGCCGGAGCCGGACCAGTACAACATCTGGCATTCGAGCAAGACCGGTCCGCGGGAGCTCAACTTTATCGGCTTCAACAACCCCGAAGTGGATGACCTGCTGGAACGCGGGCGGCGGACCTTCGATCAGGCCGAGCGCAAAGTCATCTACGACCGCTTTCAGGAGGTGCTCGCCGAGGAGCAGCCCTACACCTTCCTCTATGTTTCCGACGCCCTGCCGGTGGTGGCGCGCCGTTTCCGGGGGGTGGAACCGTCTCCCGCCGGGATTCGCCACAACTTCATCGAGTGGTATGTGCCGGAAGGGGAACAGAAATACCTGAAATGAGAAGTGACTTGAGGAAAGTATGCTAATATTCCAATCTTATTCATCTATTTACGTCAGCAAGACTGTCTGGAAGGGCGCTTCGGCATGATCCGTTATCTCTTGCGCCGACTGCTGCTGATGATTCCTTTGCTCATCGGCATCACCCTGATCTCCTTTGTCGTCATCCATCTGGCGCCGGGGGAGCCGACCGACTTGCAGACCCAGATGAATCCCCAGGCGAGCGCCGAGCTGCAGGAACGCCTGCGCGCCCAGTACGGACTCGACCAGCCTTTGCCCGTCCAGTACGGCCGCTGGCTGTCGCGCCTGGTTCGTCTCGATTTCGGCGAATCCTTCGCCCAGGACAACCGCCCGGTGCTGGACAAGATTCTCGAGCGGCTGCCCATCACCATTTTCATCAATGTCCTCTCCATCGCCGCGATCCTGGCGGCGGCCATTCCCATCGGCATCCTTTCCGCGACGCGGCGCAACTCTTTTTTCGACCGGGCGACGACCATCTTCGTCTTTATCGGTTTTGCCACGCCCTCCTTCTGGCTGGCTCTGCTGCTCATGGATCAGCTCGGGGTGCGCCTCGGCCTCTTTCCCGTGGTCGGCCTCAAATCCCTCGGTTACGATTATCTGAGCTGGGGGGGGAAGGTGCTCGACATGGCCCATCATCTGGTGCTGCCCGTGCTGGTTTCGGCTTTCGGCGGGCTGGCCGGGTTTTCCCGCTATATGCGCTCGAACATGCTCGAAGTCATTCGCCAGGATTACATCCTCACCGCCCGCGCCAAGGGGCTGTCGGAGCGGGCGGTGATCTACCGCCATGCCCTGCGCAACGCCCTGCTGCCGCTGATTACCATCCTCGGCCTCTCCGTTCCCGGACTGATTGGCGGCAGCGTCATTTTTGAAACGATTTTCGCCATCCCCGGCATGGGCAAACTTTTTTACGACGGGGTCATGATGCGCGACTATCCCCTGATCATGGGGATTCTGGTCATCGGCGCGGTGTTGACCCTGATCGGCAATCTGCTCGCCGATCTCGGCTATGCCCTGGCCGACCCGCGCATCCGCAAGGCCTGATGGGGGATTTCCCCCCCCCAGCGAGGATTGTCTTGATCGATTGTCACTGCCATCTGCTTCATGGGATCGACGACGGCCCCGAAACCCTGGAGGATGCCCTGGCCATGGCCCGCACTCTTGAGGGGGTGGGGTTTTCCGGAATGCATTGCACCCCCCATTGCATCCACGGTCTCTATGAAAACAGTCCGGCCATTGTCGGGGAGCGGCTCGCGGAGCTGCAACAGGCGCTGCGGAATGAAGGACTTCGTCTGCGCCTGAAACCGGGGATGGAGTATTATCTCGACAGCCATTTTCCCGCCTGCCTGGAGAATCCTCAGACGCTGGGCGGCAGTCGCCTGCTGCTGGTCGAGGCGCCGACCTGGGCCGATGCCGGGATGGTGCTGGAAAACCTCCGAAAAGTGGTGGCGCAGGGGTATGTGCCGCTGCTGGCCCATCCCGAACGCTGGAGCCTGCTGGCGGCGCCGGGGCAGGGCAGGGGAGCGGGCGCTCTTTCCGCTCGGCTGCTGCGGGGGGGCAAGGGGGCACCGTCTTTGGAACTTTTGGGCGAACTGCAACGCCTGGGCTGTCTTTTTCAGGGCAACCTGGGAAGTTTCGCCGGCCGCTATGGCAAGATCGTGGAGAAGCGGGCCTGGGCTTTTTTGCGGGCCGGTCTTTACAGCTGCCTGGGCAGCGATTCCCACCCCCGGCCCGGGCTGGAGGAAATGATCGATACGGCCCTTCGGCGGCTCCATGAGCGCTCGGATCTTGCCGGGGAACTTCTTTCCGCCGCCCGTCTATTGTCTTAACATGTTGATTTGAAAAAGATTTCACCACAGAGCACCGAGGGCACAGAGTAAAAGCAATGAGTGCCGCTGTGATCTCTGAAGCTCTGTGGTATAGATCTCCTGTTTTTTACGTTTTTCATTCAATTTGAAGGATGGGTCCCATGCATTCCCCCAACACGCCGCCACCGGCGAAAATTCTGGTCACCGGCGCCGCCGGTTTTATCGGTTTCCATCTCTGCCAACGGCTGCTCGCCCGGGGCGACCAGGTCGTCGGGCTGGATAATCTCAACGACTATTACGATGTTTCCCTGAAAAAAGCGCGGCTCACTCAGCTTGAAGGACAGGCCGGTTTCCGCTTTGTCCGGCTCGATCTCGCCGACCGCGCCGGTATCGCGGCGCTCTTCGCCGCCGAAGGTTTCGACAAGGTGGTGAATCTCGCCGCTCAGGCGGGGGTGCGCTACTCCCTGGAAAATCCCCATGCCTACGTCGACAGCAATCTCGTCGGCTTCATCAACATCCTCGAAGGCTGCCGCCATCATGGCGTCAAACACCTGGTCTACGCTTCGTCATCCTCGGTCTACGGCGCCAACACGCGGATGCCCTTTTCCGTCCATCATAACGTCGATCATCCCGTTTCCCTCTACGCGGCGACCAAGAAGGCCAACGAACTCATGGCCCACACCTACGCCCATCTCTACGGTCTGCCCTGCACCGGGCTGCGCTTCTTCACCGTCTACGGCCCCTGGGGTCGCCCGGACATGGCCCTCTTCCTGTTCACCAAAGCGATCCTCGAAGGCCGCCCGATCGATGTCTACAATTACGGCAAGATGCGCCGGGACTTCACCTTTGTCGACGACATCGTCGAAGGAGTGATCCGGGTCACCGGCCGCATCGCGCCGGCCAATCCCGACTGGAACGGCGACCAACCCGACCCCGGGACCAGCGCCGCCCCCTACCGGCTCTACAACATCGGCAACAATAATCCCGTGGAGTTGATGGATCTCATCGAAACCCTGGAAAAGGCCCTGGGTAAAAAGGCCGAGAAGAACCTGCTGCCGATTCAGCCCGGGGATGTGCCCGCGACCTATGCCGATGTGGAAGCCCTCACCGCCGACGTCGGCTTCAAACCGGCCACCCCGATTGAAGTCGGGGTAGGTCGCTTTGTCCAGTGGTACCGCGACTATTATCGGCTATGACCATCCGTAACCCCCTGCCTAACCGTGGAGTATTCACTGTATGAATCTGACCGTTATCGGCACCGGTTACGTTGGGCTGGTCACCGGCACCTGTTTCGCCGAAATGGGGCATCGGGTAACCTGCGTCGATGTGGATGAAACCAAGATCGCCCGCCTGCGCGAGGGGGAGATTCCCATCTTCGAGCCGGGACTGGAAAACCTGGCGCTCTCCAACGTCAAGGAGGGCCGGTTGCATTTCACCACCTCGCTCCCCGAGGCCATGACCGACTCCGCCGTCTATTTCATCGCCGTCGGCACCCCGCCCGGCGAGGACGGCTCGGCCGATCTCCGGTACGTGCTGGCGGTGGCCCGGGAAATCGGCCGTCACCTGCGCGGCTACGCGGTCATCGTCGACAAATCGACGGTGCCGGTGGGGACGGCGGACCGGGTGCGCCAGGCCGTCGCCGAGGAACTGGACCGGCGCGGAGTCGACATCCCCTTCGATGTGGTGAGCAATCCCGAGTTTCTCAAGGAAGGGGCGGCGGTCCACGACTTCATGCGTCCCGACCGGATCATCATCGGCAGCGACAGCCCCCGCGCCCTGGAACTCATGCGCGTGCTTTATGCCGATTTCAGCCGCAACCACGACCGCATTCTCGAAATGGGGGTGCGCGACGCCGAGATGACCAAGTACACGGCCAACGCCATGCTCGCCACGAAAATTTCGTTCATGAACGAGATCGCCCGGCTCTGTGACCGGCTCGGCGTCGACGTGGAGATGGTGCGGCGCGGCATCGGCTCGGACAGCCGCATCGGTTATTCCTTCATCTATCCCGGCTGCGGTTACGGCGGCTCCTGTTTTCCCAAGGATGTCAAAGCCCTGATCCACATGGCGGCGGGGGAGGGGATCGAGCCGCTCATCCTGGAATCGGTCCATCGCCGCAACGAGGCGCAGAAAGAGGTGCTTTTCGAGAAAATTCGCGGCCACTTCGGCGCCGATCTTTCCGGCTTGACCTTCGGCGTCTGGGGCCTGGCTTTCAAGCCCGGGACCGACGACATGCGCGAAGCGCCGTCGCTGGTGCTGCTGGAAAAACTGCTCGCCGCCGGGGCCCAAGTCAGGGCCTACGATCCCGAGGCGATGGCGACGGCCCGCCGGGAACTGCCCGCTGCCTGGTTTGAGAAGGGCCGGCTGCAGTTGGCCGAAAACCAGTACGCGGCTCTGGACGGGGCCGATGCCCTGGCCCTGGTGACCGAGTGGAAGCCCTTTCGCCATCCCGACTTCGCCGCCATGAAGAAACGGATGAAGCAGCCGGTGATCTTCGACGGCCGCAACCAGTACGATCCCGGCTATGTAAAAACACAAGGTTTTGTTTACCACGGCATCGGCCGCGGCTGATGTTCGTTTTCACGGGAGGAGTTTCATGCCCAACATTCTGGTGACCGGCGGCGCCGGCTATATCGGCAGCCATGTGGTAAAAGCCCTGGGTGAAGCGGGCTATCGGGTGCTGACCTACGATAACCTCTCCACCGGCAACCGCTGGGCGGTGTTGCACGGCGAACTGGTCGAGGGGGAACTCGCCGACGGCGAAAAACTGGCGGCGGCGGTGCGGGATTTCGCTCCGGACGCGGTCATGCATTTCGCCGCCGGCATCGAGGTGGCCGAAAGCGTCGCCCATCCCCTGAAGTATTACGAAAACAATACCGTCAACGCCCTTGGCCTGCTGCAGGTGCTGCGCCGGGCCGGGGTTGGTTGTCTTATCTTCTCTTCGACGGCGGCGGTCTACGGCATTCCCGAACGCATCCCCGTGAACGAGTCGGCGCCGCTTTCGCCGATCAACCCCTACGGCGCCTCGAAGATGATGACCGAGCGCATTCTCGCCGATCTCGCCGCCGCCGATCCGGCCTTCAACTACGTGGCCCTGCGCTATTTCAACGTCGCCGGTGCCGATCCCGAAGGGCGCATCGGCCAGGCCTACAAAAATCCCACCCATCTCATTACCCGGGCGCTCAAGACCGCTCTCGGTCAGTACGACAAACTTCAGGTCTTTGGTGACGACTATCCGACTCCGGACGGCACCTGTATCCGCGACTACATCCATGTGGAAGACCTCGCCGCCGCCCATCTGGTGGCGCTGGAACACCTCCTCGCGGGCGGGCGCAGCGAGATTTTCAACTGCGGTTACGGGCACGGCTTTTCGGTGAACGAGGTGGTCGATATGGTGCGCAAGGTGACCGGCCGGGATTTCCCGGTGGAGCAGGCTCCCCGGCGCGAGGGGGATCCACCGGCGCTGACCGCCGAGAGCATGCGTATCCGTCACAGGCTCGGCTGGACGCCCCGCTACGATCATCTGGAATACATCATCGAAACCGCCTGGAAATGGGAATTGAAGCTGCAATCCGGTCAGGCCGGCAAGCAGGGGTGAGCGGATCGATGCGAGGGAGCGGACGATGAACCGAAAGACCATGCGCCTGGGCGACATGCTCGTCAAGGCGGGAAAAATCGACGAATTTCAACTGAACTCGGCGTTGTCCTACCAGCGGCACTGGGGCGGACAGATCGGCACCTCGCTGATCAAGCTCGGCTATATCGGCGAGGAGGATCTGCTGCAATTTCTCGCCGAGCAGCTCAATCTCACCCGCATCGATCTCGCCCGCATCCAGGTTGCGCCCGAAGTGCTGGCCCTGCTGCCGGTGGAGAAGGCGCTGGAATACACTGTCATTCCCGTCGATCGCAAAGAGTTCAACGGCAGTGTCTATCTGCTTGTCGCCATGTCCAACCCGACCAATCTGATTGTCATCGACGCCCTGCAGTTCGCCACCGGCTGCCGGGTGCGTCCGGCCCTGGCCACGGAAGAGGCGATCCGGGCGGCGATCCGCCGCTGTTACCAAAAGCGCCCGGCGGGGGTCAGGTCCGCCGCCGATCCGCCGTCCAAGCCGCCGCTGCCCGACATCGACCCTTTCCGTTTCCCGGGGAATCAGCCGGGGGGCGGCCAAAGCCTGGAGGAGCGATTTGGCCGGCTCCTTGCCCTGCTGGTGAAGAAAGGGCTGCTCACTGCAAGTGAGGTTAAGGAACTGAAATAGAAGATCCGTTCTCACGCAAAGACGCCAGGGCGCAAAGACAGACAAGAAAATGTAATAATTTATGCTTTTGATTACTTGGCGTCTTGGCGTCTTGAGTGAGCGCGGCGAACGGGCGTGAAGCCGGAATTCAGAACCGCTTTTACCGGAAAAAAATCATGCCGATGGTGTTTCATTCGAATTTTATCTCCCGCCTGCGCGGCAACCGCATGGCCCTGGCCGGCGCGGCCATCGTCGCCGTCATGTTTCTGCTCGCCGTGCTCGCGCCGCTGCTGGCCGGCGATCCCGGCGCCATCGACATTTCCCGCCGGCTGCAGCCGCCATCCTGGCACTTCCCCCTGGGGACGGACGATCTCGGACGCGATGTGCTCGCGCGCATTCTCTACGGGGCGCGCATTTCGCTCTTGGTCGGTTTCGTCGCCGTCGGCATCGCCTCTCTCATCGGCATCGTTCTCGGCGCCCTCGCCGGTTACTACGGGCGCTGGGTCGACGGCTTGCTCATGCGCTTCGTCGACATCATGCTCTGTTTCCCCACTTTCTTCCTGATCCTCGCGGTCATCGCCTTTCTCGAACCGTCGATCTGGAACATCATGATCATCATCGGCCTGACCGGCTGGATGGGGGTGGCGCGGCTGGTGCGGGCCGAATTCCTCTCTTTGCGCGAGCGCGATTTCGTCCTGGCGGCGCGGGCGCTGGGGGCCTCCGACGGACGGCTGATTTTCCGCCACATCCTGCCCAACGCCCTGTCGCCGGTGCTGGTCTCCGCCACCCTCGGCGTGGCCGGGGCGATCCTCACCGAAAGCGCGCTTTCCTTTCTCGGCATCGGCGTGCAGCCGCCGACGCCGTCCTGGGGGAACATGCTCATCGCCGGCAAGCAGACCCTCGGCACCGCCTGGTGGCTTTCGGCCTTTCCCGGCCTGGCGATTCTGATCACGGTCCTCGGCTACAACCTGCTGGGGGAGGGCATTCGCGACGCCCTCGACCCGCGCATCCGCGAGTGACGCCATGAGCCGCCTTGGCCGCAACGATCCCTGCCCCTGCGGCAGCGGGCGGAAATACAAGAAATGCTGCCTCGACCGGGAACCGGCGCCGTCCGCCGTTCCCGTCGATCTTTCTCCAGCCGACCTGGTGCGGCGCCGGGGGGAAGCCTTCGGCATCGGGGATTTCGCTTTCATCTACGACACCTACCATCCCGACTCCAACTTTCGCGCCCAGTTTCCCAGCCGCAAAGCCTATGTCGCCCTGGGCCGGGATTCCCTCGGGCGGGATTTCCGTATCGACCAGTGCCGCGTGCTGAAGGAAGAGATCGGCGCCGACGAGGCGCGGGTGCTCTTCTATCTCGCCACCCGCTTTCGCGGGCAGGCGGAAGAAACCTTCGAACTGTCCCGCTTTTTCATGACTGACGGGGGCTGGCGCTACCATTCGAGCCAGAAACTGGGACGCGATGAATTCTCCGGAGCGGAGGAGGAAATCGACTGGTGCCATTTCGAAGCGGTGAAGGACAAGGTCTTTTTCTGATGTCCGCTCCTCAACGGATCGACGCCCGCCTGCTCGACGAACTCTCCCTGGCCGCCCGGCAACGGCCCCGGCTGAGGCTCAATCACAATCTCCACGAAGATTACCTCGATCCCTGCCAGCGCCTGCTCAACGCCGTGGAGCCGGGAACCTACGTGCGCCCGCACCGCCATCTCGATCCCCCCCGGCCCGAATGTTTCGTGCTGCTGCGCGGACGCATGGCGGTGCTTCTCTTTACGGAAGATGGCGGCATCGATGAGATCATCCCGCTGACGGCGGCCGGGCCCTGTTGGGGGGTGGATATTCCCCCCGGGGCCTGGCATTCCCTCGTGTCCCTGGCGCCGGGAACGGTCTTTTTCGAGACCAAGCCCGGCCCTTATCGGCCCCTGGCCGACAAGGATTTCGCTCCCTGGGCCCCCGCCGAGGAGAGCGCCGAGGCGGGAGGATACCTGGAATTCCTCACCGGCCTGCTTCGCGAAAGAGCTCCGCATGCCTGAACTGCCGGAAGTCGAAACCGTCCGCCGCGGCCTTGCCCCCCGTCTTGAAGGCCAGACCTTCTCCGGCGCCGTTTGCCGGGTCGCGGGCCTGCGCCAGCCGTTTCCGCCCGGCTTGAATGAGCTGCTTGCCGGGCAAAAATTGCACGCCGTCGAGCGTCGCGCCAAATATCTGTTGTTGCGCTGCGACGGCGGCACTCTCATTCTCCATCTCGGCATGAGCGGCTATCTGCGCCTGGTCGAGCGGGAGACTCCTCCCGGCAAGCACGATCACCTTGATCTGCTCTTCAGCGACGGCCAGGTTCTGCGTTTCAACGATGCCCGGCGCTTCGGCCTGCTGCTGTGGACAACCGCCGATCCACGAAACCATCCGCTGCTGGCCGGTCTCGGTCCCGAACCCTTCGACGCAGCCTTCACCGGCGGCTCTCTGTATGAACGTACTCGAGGACGCACCGCGCCGGTCAAGGCCTTGATCATGGATCAGCGAATTGTCGTCGGCGTCGGCAACATTTACGCCAGCGAAGCCCTCTTTCTCGCCGGGATTCATCCCGACCGCGCGGTGGGGCGGATTTCCCGGGAACGCTACCGACGACTCGTCGAAGTGATTCGCGCGGTGCTCGGCGAGGCCATCGCCGCCGGCGGTACGACCATCCGTGATTTCAGCGACAGCGACGGCAAACCGGGCTACTTTGCCCAGAGCCTGCGGGTTTACGGGCGGGAAGGGGAACCCTGCCCGACGTGCGGGCTGAAGATCCGGCAGGAGCGCATCGGCGGCCGCTCCAGTTTTTTCTGCACCCGTTGTCAGCATTGAAGGGAGAAATCATGTCGGTTCTCATCTGTTATTGTTACGGTTACGATGAAGAAGATATCCGCGCGGACGTTTCCGCCAACGGCGGCCGTTCGCTGATTCTGGAACGGATTCTCGCCGAAAAACGCCAAGGCGCCTGTCGCTGCGCGGAAACGCACCCGGAGAGGCGCTGATGCCTGGCGGACGTTCACCGGGTCGTGAACGAAGCGGTTGCGCTCTACAACCTCAAATCACCCACATCGGATTCGGGAGGTGACCATGTCTGAATTCAGGGTCTGCCGCGTTTGCGGCTATGCCAAGGGCTTTCACATCTACTTTCGCGAACAGGAAAAAGGGCAACGCATCGGCCTGATCTGTCCCGACTGCGGGCAGTCCTACGATCTGGGCTGGGTGGTCGAGGGGCTGGCGGAGACGGCGGAAAAGGGGGCGGTCTTCGACGAATGATCCCGTTGTTCGAGGGGATGGAAGGTTAACCGTTTTTTCATAAGGAGTTGCATTGTGGCCGGTACCAGTCTGTTGGCCCTGCTTGACGATATCGCCAGTCTGCTCGACGACGTGGCGACCATGACCAAGGTCGCCGCGAAAAAGACCGCCGGGGTACTGGGGGACGATCTGGCCCTGAACGCCGAACAGGTCTCCGGCATCAGCGCCGACCGGGAACTGCCGGTGGTCTGGGCGGTGGCCAAGGGGTCGTTCAGAAACAAGCTGATTCTGGTGCCGGCGGCGCTGATCATCAGTGCCCTGGCTCCCTGGGCGATCACTCCGCTGTTGATGGTCGGCGGGGCGTTTCTCTGTTATGAGGGATTCGAAAAGCTGGCACATAAGTTTCTGCACCGCCGCGACGAGGAAGAGGGGGAGCCTGAGGAAAAGCTTGAAGTCCTGAGTAATCCCGACATCGATCTGGTGGCCTGCGAGAAGGAAAAGATCAAGGGGGCGATCCGCACCGACTTCATCCTTTCGGCGGAAATTATCGTTATCGCCCTGGGCACCGTTCAGGGACACTCTCTGGGCACGCAGGTGGCGGTGGTTTCGGGGATCGCCCTGCTCATGACGGTCGGCGTTTACGCTTTGGTGGGCGGTATCGTCAAACTCGACGATGCCGGACTGCATCTGCTCAAGGCCAAGGCAACGGATGTCTGGGGCGGGATGAGCCGCGCCCTGGGGCGGGGTCTGCTGGGCTTGGCCCCCAAACTCATGAAAACCCTGTCGGTGGCCGGTACTGCGGCCATGTTCATGGTCGGCGGCGGTATTCTCGTTCATGGACTGCCCGGTTCCCACGACGTGCTGCACGGCGCGGCGGAGGCGGTTCACGGCGTGCCGCTCCTCGGCGGCCTGCTGGCGGCGCTCACCCCCACGATATTGAATGCCCTCTCCGGCGTGGTCGCTGGGGCCCTGGTGCTGGCGGCGGTTGTTCCGATTCGGAATATCGTTGGAAAGTTCCGAACCCCGGCCTGAAGGGAGAATCCCTTTTATGCCCATCTACATGACCCCTGCCTGCGCCGAAGCGATGCGCGAGGAACTGCGCGATCTGCTTTATACCAAGCGTCCGGAGATGGCCCGCACCGCCGAGTGGGCCGCCGGCAACGGCGACCGCAGCGAGAATGCCGACTACCAGTACGCCAAGCGCGCCCTGCGCCGGTTCGATTCGCGCATCCGCTTTCTCTCCAAACGTCTGGAGGCGGCGCAGATTGTCGACCCGGTGGCGCAGGGAAAGATCGCCGGGGGAAAAATTCTCTTCGGGGCGACGGTGTGGGTGGATGAGGAAGGGGAGGAGAAGGTCTACAGCATCGTCGGCGTCGACGAGACGGCGCCTGGGCGTGGGGTGATCAGCTGGGTCTCCCCCCTCGGCAAGGCGCTGCTCGGCAAGCGCGAGGGGGATGTGGCGACCTTTGTGGCGCCCAAGGGGGAGCGTGAACTGGAAATCCTCAAGGTCGAGTACCGGCCCATCGCCGTCGGCGTCGTTCCCGCTTCCGACGAAGAGGACGGGGAAGACGAGGGCTGAAAAGGGAATTCACCCTCGCGCCCCTTCACCCCGTCGTCTGATCCAGCGCAGACCCAGCCCCAGCAGCAACAGCCAGGCAAAAGCAAAACAGAGGATCTTCACGGTCGTGGCCACGCCGGCCAGGGCGATCCACCCTTCCTGAATCGTCTCATCTTCCAGAAAACGGCGCAGCTGACCACGTAACGCCAGATTTTCCGTCCAGTCCGCGATCAGGTTCACGAAAACCGGTGCCATCAGACGGCAACGGGGGAAGGGGCGCCCCAGGCCGTTCCAGAGCAGGAAGAGCCCGAGCAGGAGCGTCCCGCCGTAGAGCAGGGGAAAGAGCAGATCCAGATTCAGAAAACGCAATTCAGCCAGTTGCCCGTCGGCTCCCAGACAATCCCAATAGGCGCGAACGTCGGCGGCGGCGTAACCGCCCAAGCGAAAATGCAGAGGAACGGATTCCGGAGCGGCGGTTTCGGGGAATTTCCCCCGTCCCGTTATTTTCATCATCCAGGCTCCGCCGGCGAGAAAGGCGGCAAGAGGCAGGCCGAGGGCCAGGATCAATCTGGTCAGGGGGGAGGTCACAGCCGACTCCCGGTCATTTGCCCTCTCCATTGCCGTTCCCCTGCCAGGGCCAGCGGCCGGTGAGTTCCACCTCCAGGGTAAAACTCAGGAAGGTGCGGATGAGGACGACGAGGGCGAGAACGCCGATGGATTCGAAGGTCAGATCGACCGCCACCGTGTAGATGATGTCGGCGGCGATGAGCAGTTCCAGCCCCAGCAGAATGCCTTGCCCGAGGGCTTGCCGAAGCTCCTGAAAGATGATTCCCTTCTCCTCTTTGCGGCGCAGGCGAAGGACCGCGTGCAAAAGGGCGTAAAGCGCCATGAAGGTGATCAGTCCGACGCCCAGGATTTCGATGATTTCCGCGCACCAGGCGGCGGCCGGCGTAACGAATTGTCCCATGCAATCTTCCCCCTTTTGGGGATGGTTGGCGCGGCGCTTAGGGTTCAGACTCCGTCGCGCCTGTCTAAACCATAGCAAAGATTGAAGGAAATGGAAAAGGTTGAACGCGCCATGGCGCTTGTGAAAAAAAGCCCCGGCGGAGCGCGGATCTCCGCCGGGGCTTTGTCTTTTACGGGTAGGGACGGGTCGTTAACGGGAAGCTTGCATCAAACCCGTTCCGCCAGGAAAAAGTTCTTGTTGCGCTCGTAGAGGAGGGCGATGGCCAGATTGCCCCAGGGAATGGTCAGGATGAGGCCGATACCGAAGATGGCGGCGCCGATACTGGAAAGGATTCCGCCCAGCACGACGACCAGCGCCCAGGTGAACATGTCCCGCTTGACCG
Organism: Trichloromonas sp.; assembly: GCA_034002365.1. Lineage (GTDB taxonomy): Bacteria > Desulfobacterota > Desulfuromonadia > Desulfuromonadales > Trichloromonadaceae > Trichloromonas. Next base: position 4,634 of record JAVFAR010000030.1, on the reverse strand, counting down.
TTTCGAAGCTCCACTTGAAGGCGTCGATCGCCCCCATTTTTTTGTCGACCACGGCGTAGAGGCCGGGAGCGACGACGATGGAAATGAGGATGCCGGCGATGGCGCCGATGATCGGCAGATAGCCGAGGACCAGCACGGCCACCAGGACGATGACGACGTAGACCAGGAGCTGCGCGAAGCAGTCCCAGGCCGAAAAGAGATCGCCGACCAGGGGCTTCTCGCCCCGCAGGGTCTTGAGCAGCGCGCGCAGGTATCCGCCGAGAAAGGCGATGTTCGCGAAGGGAATCCAGCAGACCAGCAAGAGAACCAGCGTGACGACCGCCAAGGGACCGATCTGCTCCTTCCCTTTCAGGGTCGCGTTGGTGAAAATGTCACGCAGGTTGGCAATGACCTTCTCTGTCCGGAACGGGGGAATGACGTTTCCAGAAGTCTTTTTTTCAGGATTTTCCTCGGGTTGAATGGGGTCGGACATCATTACCTCCTGGTGAATGGATTGCCGCAAAAAAGCCGATGTGAAGTTTAACGATTTTTAAGCGTTGTAATCAAGAATATCTTGTGTTTGCTGGCCCCGTGCTCGAAATATTTTCCGGTCACGGTGAATGCATTCGCGCCGAGTCGTCGGAAACAGCCCGGCCGCGATTCGGGAGGAGGAAATTAGCGCGGCAGGGTGACCAGGGAAACCGCGTGGCTGTGGCCTTCGCTGTTGCTCAGCATATTGAGGGGAACGTGGGAAGCGTCTCCCAGGACTTCGCGGCGCTTGATGCCCATGCGGTCGACGATGATCGATTCCTGGCTGATCCAGAGATGCTCCTCGGGCCGGATCAGCACGTCGCGCAGGATTTCCAGATAGGTATCGAGAATCCGGTCCTCCCGGATGTTTTCCGGCAGGTTGCGGCAGATTTGCGCCTGGGCCATGTCCCGCACGGGGACGGCGATATGGGGGGGATCGTCCATGCCCCGGCGCAGGTGCTGCTGCAAGCTTGGGTTGGCCTGAAGAAGGGCATTTCTCCGCTCCCTGCCGGCGCATTCCGCCTTGAGGATGGAAATGCGTTTCAAGGCCAGGTGCAAGAGGCGATCAAAGGCGAGTTCCTTGATTTTCGCGCGGGTCGTCCCGTCGGAATCGGACGGAGCGAAAAAATGGTGGTTCTCGAAGCTCACCGTGATCTGGGCCACGTCATGAAGAATGACATCCCCGGTCATTTCGGCCCCGAATATGGTCTTTTCCTGCTTGATCATGGAGAGCAGGGCGTAGGCGGGAGTTTTTCCCTGCTTTTGCCGGTAATCCGCAAGACAGGGGTCGCTGTCGAGCCCTTTGAGTAAGGCGCCGGCGGAAATGAAGAAAGCGCGCAGTCGGGGATCGGCGCTATAGCCGGAGGGCTCCAGGGAGAGGGATGGGGCCATGCCGTCCACCTGTTCATCCAGATAGGCAAGCGCCCGTTCCGCCGCCGGCCGCAGCTTCTTTTTATAGCCCGAGACGGCGCGGATCCAGGGATCGGTGTTTTCCACGGCCTGCTCGATGGCCGCCGCGATCGGATCTTTTTCCGTGCCGGAATGGCCGCTGAAGAGCGATTGAACAAAACGAAGCATGACTGAACTCACAATAAGGGGGATTCTTCAGGCTGGCCCGGCTCCTGTTCCTTCTCTTGGAGGGGGCGGTGGCGTAAAGAGTAAACGCCCTGAAACTCCGGAAGGGACTTTCAGGGCGATCACCTTTTATCGCTATATCATGGCCATCTCCTCCCTCGCAAGGGCTTTTCTCGGACGGCCGTCAGAAAAACTCCCGCAGGCTTTCGTCGATCCCCTTGAGGGTGTCGTACCAGAAATCCCGGGCCGCCTCCATGCGGTCTTGTTCGAAGCGTTCCAGCCAACTCGCCAGTTCGGGATGTTCCTCCCCGTCGACCTCTTTTTTCCGCTTTAGAAAGCTGTGCAGATAGTCGATATCCCGCGCCGATTCCCAGAAAATCGGGCTGTTGTTGCTGTGCAGGCGGCTCGCCAGCACCTCGATGGCGCGCAGGAACGGTTCCCGGGCGCCGTACAGGGTGCCCATGACCTCGGGGAGCAGCTCTTCCGCCCAGCCCCGGTGAAAGCGGCAGATGCCGAGATTGTCGAGGATCAGTTCCTGCTTCAGCCGCGCCGCGCACATCCGCCCCAGGGTGCGGGGGGGGATGAAATCGTGGCTGTAGATCATGTAGTACTTGCCCATGATCGCCATTGGGGCGAGGGCGCCGGCGACCCAGTACTGGTTGGGGACCATCCAGCCCCGGCGGCTGAAGGCGATATAGACCAGGCGGTCGTGCAGCGCCGTCCCCTTGGCGCGGGAATGGATACGGCTCCACTTGCGCACCCCTTCGCCGAAATCGAGGATGCCCCGTTTTTCGAGGATGGCATCGATCAGTTCCAAAGCGAGTTCGGCATTGTGCGCCGAATCGGCCACCGGATCGAAGCCTTCCATCCGCCAGCGGGGCAGGCGGCTGACGCCGAGTTCTTCCGGGGTCAGGGTCTTGGTGTCCAGCAGATCCATGAGCCAGGCCAGCACACCGCCCAGGGAGATGGCGTCGAAGCCCATGGCGTCGCCCTGGCGGTTGAGTTTTTCGGCGGCGCGCTGGTCGAAGATGCCGCACAACGGGCCGAGGGTCTGATAGGGCTCGTAATCCTTCTTGTAGATGCCGTTGAGCTTCTTGCAGACCGCCGGGCAGGGCTCGCCGCAGGTGGCCTGCTGCTTGTTGGCGATGGTCTCGTCGTTGAACTGTTTCAGATAGTGGCCGACGATGAATTTCTGGTGCAGTTCGACGCGCCGGTCCTCGCTCCAGTCGATGGTCCGGTAGTTGAAGGCCAGGATTTTTCCGCCCATGGTCGCGTAGTTGACGCCGAAGGTGCCGCCGGTTTTGAGCTTTTCGTCGTAGCGGTACTTGGTGGTGACTTCCAGATCCTTCTGCATCAGACGCTGATCGTATTTGTTCTTGAACCACTCGTCGGCGACCTTGTGATCGCGGAAGTCCTCGGTGACGACCGTGCCGCCGCAGATGACGGCGACGATGCCGTGCTCCCCCGCCAGGGCGCTGCCCAGGCCGCCCCGCCCGGCCCAGGTATCGACGTGGCTGATTTTGCCTTTGCTGATGGGGACCGACATGATGCCGCCGAAGTCGGTGGCGAGCGCGGCGGGACCGGTGGCGAGAATGCGCGGATCTTTCTCGTAGCGGCTTCCGAAGCGGCGATAGACTTCATCGGTCAGGGCGTAGACGCCGAGACGTCCCGATCGCCAGACGCCTTCCGCGTCGATGGGCACCACCTCGACCTCGATCTCCTCGCCGTGGCTGCGGTTCAGATAGAGCACGGAGGGAACTGGCGCCTTGCCGACCAGACTGAGCATGTTGACGCCGAGATTGTCGAAGACCAGTCCGGCGCCGCCCATGGAGCTGATGTAGTAGCCCTGCCAGCAGGGGGAAAAGCCGGTGACCACCAGCCGGTTCGAGCCGGGGAAGATCGAGCCGGCGAAGACGCCGACGCCGAAATTGAGGCTGCGGTATTCCTCGGTGAGGTGGATGCCGAGATCCACCGGACCGAAATAGCGGTCGAAGCCGTAGCGTTTGGTTTTGTAGAAGCCGGTGGTCGTGTCGACCATGAGCACCCGTTGCTCCATAGCTGGTTCCATTCCTTAGGGAGCAGGCACGTAATCGAAGTTATTTAATCCCTTGATGACCACTTGAAAAAAACGCGGCAGGGTATCAGGGGAAAAACACGCGCCGAAGGCAAACAGGAGCAACAGCACGAACAGGAGAAATATCAGGTGGAATACTCTTCGGGATGGCGGCATGGCTGGCCCTGGTTGCGAAGCATGGAGGTCACTGGATTCGCCGAAAAATCACTCCTGCTCAGTCGCGGCTGAGCAGGTGAATCAGGTTGATCGGCCAGCCTTCGGGTGGTTTCTGGGAGAGCATGTAGAAAAAAAACAGCATGGTCGCAAGGGCAATGACGACGTAAAACACGATACGGGTGGTACGCATGATTTCCCTCCTTTCCGGGAAGTTCCGCTTGAGGGATCAGCGGTCGTGTTGATTGATGATCTCTTCGGTGATACGGCCGCTCAAGGCCACGAGCGCCCGGCTCATGGCTTCGGTCGTTGCCCCGTAGCCTTCCCCCTGAAGGGGTTCGACGATCGTTTCCGTGCCGCTGGCGATGGAAACCTTGTCGCTGTTGCCGAAGAGCAGCCAGGCGGCATGGAGCTCGACCGGCCCGGCCGTGGGGCCGTCGAAACGAGTGATGTTGAGCTGCGCCCGGTAATCGCTTTTCCCCGATTCCAGCCAGGGCAGCACCAGGTAACGGTCATCGGGGAGCAGTCGCTCCAGATTCTCGACCAGCACCCGGCTCGTTTCGTCCTCCAGGGAGCCCCCCCAGCGGTCGAGTTCCGAACGCTTGAGGAGGGTCGAGCCTTCACGGGTGGTGATGGCGGGATGGTCGAGATATTTGGGCAGGGCGATGGGGCCGACGGCGACCACCCGGCGCGGTTCCTGGGGCGTCTGCTCGGGCACATTCAGGCCGGTTTCAGCAAGCGCGGCCAGGGCGTAGATGCGCGCCGAGGGGGTCTTGCCGCAAGCACTCAGTTGCAGGGCGAGCAGCAGGATGAGGAGGGGCGC
>JAVFAR010000029.1:0-26299 GCA_034002365.1 Trichloromonas sp. | reverse complement strand
GCTCCGCAAGCTCCCGCCCTGGCCGCCGTGCTGCAACCGCTGCTGCGCCTGGCCCAGTCCCTGCCGGAAACTCCCGCCCAGCCCCAGGCCTCCGCCGCGCCCCCGCCGGCGCCCCCCGAGGCCGCGCGAACCGCGGCCCTGGCCCGGGAATTCACGCAGGCGCTGGGGGATTATCTGCGTCCCTTCGCCGGGCAGACGGCCGTCCCGCTGCAACGCCTGGAAGAAGCCGCGCGCGCCCTGGCCGCGCCACCGGGAAAGGCCGAGGCCCCGGTGCTGCGGGAAGCCGCCCAACAATTCTGGAACCGGCTTTCGGCCGCTCCGGCAAATGCCCCAACCGCGCCCGAACTCGAGCAGACCTTGACTCGCTTGGCCGAGCAAATGCGGCAACCGGCTCCGGCGATGGATGACAAGTTTTTGCGGGATCTTCCCCGGCAACTCGGTCTGACCACCGAAGGGCGAGGAAACGCGGCCCTCGCCGACCGGCTCGACCGCCTCGTCCAAGGCCTCGGCCGGCTGCCCGAAGCCCTGCGCACGCCGGAGCAAATCGGGGCTTTTCTCGATCGCCAGCCCTCGGATCTGGCGGCGGTGCTGCGGCCGCTCTTCCGCTTCGCCGCCTCCGGCCCAACCCTGGCGACGACAACGGCGGCGACGGGAATGCCCCCGGTAAACGCCGGCACAACATTGCCCGCGGGCATCCCGATTCTGCCTCCGGCTGAGATCGCCGTCACCACCCAGGCTTTCGTCGAAGCGCTGCGAACCTACCTGCGCCCCTTCGCGGAAATCACCGACGCCTCACTGGAAAGGATCACGGAGCAGTTGGCCTTGCTGGCCCAGATGCCCAGCGGTCCTTTCGATCAGGCCCTGGCGGCGCTCGGTCAAAAACCGGCGGGCAAGGATCTGCTCGGCGCCCTCTTCCATCTGCTGCGCGGCACACCGGAGCGCCTCGCCGAAGGCACGGCCGAGAGCCTGGCCCGGCAACTCACCGAGGCCCTGGGAAAAAGTCTCTACCAGGAACTCGACCGCGTCGAGCAGCGTCAGGAGGAAAGCCTGCGCCACCTGGAGCTCTGGCAACTCTGCCGCTCGCGCCTCGGCGAGAGCGGCAGCACCTTCGTCCCCTTGCCCCTGCCCTTTCTCGACAACGGCTATCTCGTCGCCCGGCGCCGGGAATCGGCCGAAGAAGGGGGGGCGGAAGGAGGAAGCGAAACCTTTACCCTCTCCCTCTATCTCGATCTGCGTAAACTCGGTTATGTGCAGATCGATCTTCTCTATCAACAACAGGAGCTGTTCGTGCGCTTCCATTGCCGGGATTCGGGGGCGGCACAGGCCTTTTCCGCCGCCCGGGACGAACTCGGCGACAGCCTCGGCGGCATTCCCCTCGCTACCGTCGCCGTCGGCGTCGGCGCGGAAAGCCCCGATAAGTCCTTGATCCGCGAGATCATCCCCGCCGAGCGCAGCCTGCTCGACGCCCGCGCCTGACCTCCAGGGAGAGCTCCCCATGCGTCACCTCTTTTTCCTCTTCACCACGCTCGTCATCTTCACCTGGGCCGCCCCCGCGCCCGTTGCCGGCGACGACGGTCTCTACTGCCTGGGAGCCGGCTATCTGGCCTATCAGCTGCAAGAGTCGCCGGAGACAGGCCGACAGCAGCTGACGGTGGTGCGCCTCGACCCTCAACTCGGGGTGGTCGAAATCCGGACCCATGAGATCGAGGCCTTTCCCGTTCTCGGCATGCGCTGCCTGAAAGAGCAGATCGACCTCCTCGCCTGGGATCGCATCCGCCGCTTCGACCTGCAGGATGCCGACTCGACGCAACCCGCCCGGGTGGAACCCGACCCGGAAGACTCCCTGCTCCCCGATTTTTCCGAAGAATCGCTCCTGAGAGTCGGCGGCGCGACCGGGGAAGTCCCCCTGAACGTCGCCGAAGGCCGCTTTACCCTCCTTGTCGCAAGCGACGGCCCGAAATTGCGCCATGACCGACCCGACGGCACCCGGATCGAGATCCCCCTGCCCGGCCCCTAGCCTCCACCGGCGCCCGGGATTGGGCACTTGTCCATTTACAGCCGGCCGACAACCGGTTAGAATGAACAGGCTTGAATTGCAATGTCATGTTTCGGGAGAGTTCAACCCTGACCACCCCCATAGGAGGGAACCATGAAACGCATCCTGTTGATTTTGTCGTGCCTGTTGTTGACCATCGGGCCGGTCTTGGCGGCAACGGACGGCGGTCTTCTCGCGGCGCTGGACTTTGGCGCGGCGCCCAGCGCCGATATGCTCTGCACCGCCGGCCCCTGCGCCGGCGGGAAAATCGCCCTCAGCCATCGAGCTTCGACACAAAAGGTTTCCTTCTACAAAAAGCCCACCGACCTGACCCACATCGACGGCGTGGAAATTACCGCCCCCGTTTATGCCTATCACCAGGAGCAACTCTTTCAGGTCGCTTTCAAACTTATCGGGCCGGTGGAGCAAGGAGACTTGCTGATCGACGCGCTCCTCAATGCGATGCCTGCGCCGACCCTGATATTCAACCATTTCGACGCCGGCGGCTCCCACGAGGGTCGGCAAAGCTTCGGCTACCTCCTCGGCAACGGCTGGCTGCTCAACGCGAGCCGCACCCTGGTCGATGGCCGCTGGCAGGCTCCCCATATCCAATTGTACGAACCCGGCCGCATGGACGAGGTGCGGCTGGCCTTTAACCCAAGCTATCAGCCCCATGACGACTGAATCTTACGATTTCTCGCGCTGTAAACTCTGCGGGGCGGCGGCCGCCGCCCCGCGCTACCGCCTGAAGGCCACCACCATCCAGGTCTGCGCCGCCTGCGGCTTTCATTTCATCAGCCAGCTCGATGTCATGCCCAACCAACGGCCGGAGGAGGAAGTCCGCACCCTCGACGTCGTCGCCTGGAATTTCATCGAGAAACAGCTCAAAAAAAACCGCCCCCAACTGGAGCGGCGCTTGGCCCTGGTCGCCCGCCATATCCCCCTGAAGGAAACGGAATGCCTGGACATCGGCGCCGGCGTCGGTCTCTTCGGACACCTGCTGGAAGAAGCGGGTGCGATGCCCTTCGGCATCGAACCGCAGCTGATTTTCCGTCAGTTCGCGGAGGAGAAATACCGTCTGCAACTGCGCGCCGAAACCATCGACCACCCCTTCTGGCAGGAGCGCCACGCCGGGCGCTTCGCGGTGGTAACCCTCTGGGATACCCTGGAGCACCTCAACTTTCCCGTGGAGACCCTGCGCGACGCGATCCGGGTGATGAAACCGGGCGGCCTGCTTTTTCTCGACACCCCCTCGCGGGATTCCTTCTACTACCGCATCAGCGAGTGGTCCTATCGCCTCAGCAACGGCGCCAATCCCCTCCTTCTCAATTCTCTCTACTCCCCCAAACCCTTCCGTCACAAACAGATCTTCACGGTGCGACAGCTGACGGATCTGCTCGAACGCCTCGGGTTGAAGGTCGTCGAACTGAACCGCTCGGGCCTCTTCGATTCCAGCAACAAAATTGTGCTGACGGCGCAAAAACCGGACGGCTCCGCCCTCTGAAGCCGAAACACACGGCAGCTATTCACGATGTTCGCGCCTCAGTCCGGCAAGGTACTCCTCCCATTCCATGGGCAGCAGGTTCTTTTTCTTGTTGTTGCAGCTTTTGCAAGCCGGCACGCAATTGGTCTTCGTGCTTTTGCCCCCCCGGGAGACGGGGACCAGATGGTCGAGGGTCAGCTCTTTCGGCGCCGTCTTCCTGCCACAGTAATGGCAGAGGCCGCCGGCAACGCGGTTTTTCCACCAGCGGCTCCGGCGCAGCTCGCGGGCTTTTTCCCGTTCGCGGCGCTCGTCTTCTTCGGTCACATCCGGAAATGCTTCCATCTTCTTTCTCCTCGGCCATGAAAAAACAGGATTGTAGCCTGAGGCCCCCGCTGCGGACAACCCGTCCCCGGAGCTTTTCAGGGGACTTGCGCATTTTCCCGTTTTGTGCGATCTATCAGCCGTTTTGAGACGCTCTTCCGAAAGCCATCTTCCGCCAGGAATATATACCTTGTCATGAAAATTCTCATCGTCGGCGTCGGCCAGGTCGGCTACTTTCTTTGCGAACGCCTCTCCCTTGAAGGGCACGAAGTCACCCTCATCGACCGCAGTCCGGAACACCTGGGCAAGGCGGCGGACCGGCTCAACGTCCTCGGCATTCACGGCAACGGCGCCAGCGCCGAGATCCTGGAGCAGGCGGGGATCAAGGACGCGGATATCTTTATCGCCGTCACCGACCTTGATGAGGTCAATATCCTCGCCTGCCTGCTCGCCCGGGAATACCAGGTGCCGACCCGAGTCGCCCGGGTCAAGAGCATCGAATACACCGGGCAGGGAGCGGTCCTCTCCAAAGAGAAGCTCGGCATCGACCTGCTCATCAATCCCGACGATGCGGTCGCCGAGGAGATCGTACAGATCGCCTGCCGCGCCGGCGCTTTTGACGTGGCCGAGTTCGCCGAAGGGCAGATCCAGTTTCTCGGCTACCGGATCAACGAGGGCAGTCCTCTGTGCGACCTGACCCTGCGGGAACTGGGGGAGATTCGCGGCATCTACCGCTTCGTCATCACCGCCATCAGCCGCGCCGGGCAGACCATCATCCCCCGGGGGGACGATTCCATTCTGGCCGGCGACAGCATCTTCATCGTCGCCCACCGCAAGGATCTGCCGGCCATTCAATACCTGCTGCAGCAGCAACAGGGGAAGAAGCGCGGCGGCGCCCGGGCGTTCATTCTCGGCGGCGGCAATATCGGCCTGCACGTCGCCCTGGAACTGGAAAGCATGGGTTTCGCGGTACGCCTCATCGATCAGGATGAAAAACGCTGCGAGCGCCTGAGCGCCAAGCTCAATCGCACCCTGGTCATCAACACCGACGGCACCGACATCCGCACCCTGCTCGACGAGGGGGTGGACGGCGCCGACATCTTCATCGCCGTCACCGACAACGACGAAAGCAATATCCTCTGCTCGCTGCTGGCCAAGCAGCACGGCGCCCGCCGCAGCCTGGCCCTGGTCAACAAGCCGGAGCTGCTCAATCTCGCCCCGTCCCTCGGTATCGACGCCTGCGTTTCCCCCCGCCAGGCCGCCGCCGGGGCGATCCTCAAATACGTGCGGCGCGGAGGCGTCATTTCCCTGGCGGCCATCGAGGGGAGCAACGCCGAGGTCATGGAAATCCTCATCAAGCCGGACAGCGAAAAAATCGGCATCCCCCTGCGCAAACTGCACTTCCCGGCCGGAGCGATCATCGGCGCGGTGATGCACGGAGAAACCTACACCATCCCCACCGGCGACTGCCATCTGCAGGCGGGGGACCGCGTCATCGTCTTCGCCCTGACCGAGGCCCTGGGCAAAATCGAAAGGTTTTTCGAGTAGATGAACGCCCTCGCCACGCTCCGCATTCTGGGTGCCCTGCTGCTCTTTTTGGGAGCCGCCCTGCTGACGCCGATCCCCTTTTCCCTCTATTTCGCCGACGGCGCCGCCTTCGCCTTTCTCCTCTCCTCCGCGATCTCCCTGACGGTCGGACTGCCGCTCTACAAGGGCTGCCGGGGGGGCACGGAATTTTCGGTCCGGGAAGGCTTCGCCATCGTCACTTTCGGCTGGCTCTTTTACGCCCTCTTCGGCGCCCTCCCCTTTGTCCTGAGCGGCGCCATTCCATCCCCCCTGGATGCCGTCTTCGAAACCATGAGCGGCTTCACCACCACCGGTTCGACCATTCTCACGGTCATCGAGGGGCTGCCCGAAAGCATCCTCTTCTGGCGCGCCCTCACCCATTGGCTGGGGGGGATGGGGATCATCGTCCTCTCCCTGGCGATCCTGCCCATGCTCGGCGTCGGCGGCATGCAGCTTTTCAAGGCCGAGGTTCCCGGCCCCACCGCCGACCGTCTCAAGCCGCGCATCCAGGATACGGCCAAGCTCCTCTGGGGGGTCTATCTGCTGCTGACCGCCGTTGAAACCCTGCTGCTCATGCTCGGCGGAATGACCTTCCACGAAGCCCTCTGTCACGCCTTCGCCACGCTCGCCACCGGCGGCTTTTCCACCCGCAATGCTTCGGTGGCGGCCTACGACAGCGCCTATATCGACGGGGTGATCACCCTCTTCATGTTCCTCGCCGGGATCAACTTCTCCCTCCATTATCATGCCCTGCGCGGCCGCCCCCGGGAATTTTTCCGCAACGAGGAACTCCGCCTCTATCTCGCCATCACCCTCGCTGCCGTCGCCGCCCTGGTCTATTTCAACCAGGGAACGGTCTACGCCTCGGTGACGGAGAACCTTCGCTACAGCGCCTTCCAGGTCGCCTCGATTCTGACCACCACCGGCTTCGGCACCGCCGACTACGAACTTTGGCCGTTACCCGCCCAGTTTCTGCTGGTGCTGCTCATGTTCGTCGGCGGCTGCGCCGGTTCCACCAGCGGAGCGGTGAAGGTGGCCCGCATCCTCCTTCTGTTCAAACATGTGCGGAACCAGCTGTTCAAGCTCATCCACCCCAAGGCGGTGCGCCTGGTCAAACTCGGGGAAACGCCGGTGGACCGCGACGTCATGCAGGCCATTCTCGGTTTTTTCGCTCTTTACATGGGCATTTTCGTCGCCGCCTCGCTGCTCATGACCGCCACCGGCATGGATCTGGTGTCGGCGACGACGTCCGTCATCGCCACCCTCGGCAATATCGGCCCGGGACTCGGCTCCGTCGGCCCGGTGGATAACTTCGCCCACGTCCCGGACTTCGGCAAGGGCGTTTTGACCTGCTGCATGCTGCTCGGCCGCCTGGAACTCTTCACCGTGCTGGTCCTGCTCTTCCCCTCCTTCTGGAAAAAATAACCAAGCGGATGGAACCCGCCCCGCCTGGAAAACGACGGGGACCATCGCGCATAAAAAAAAATGGCGCGCGACGTAAGTTGCCTTGCGTCGCGCGCCATCCCCTCCTGCGGATAACGTCATAGCGGCCCGAGAGCCGATTTCCGGGTCGTGCGCTTGAACCTGGGGAAGGGAGGCGGAAATTCCCTGGCCCAAACGCCGTCCCCCGGACATCACAACTTTAAAATATTCCGCCTCGACAATGCAATCCGGTGAGCTGTGTATTTTTCTGTGGGGAATTCACTGAATTTCTCACTTAAGCGTTCGTCAGCCCCTCGCGCACCGCGTATTTGACCAGATCGGCGAAGGATTTCAGCCCCAGCTTTTTCATGATCCGCGCCCGATGGGTTTCGATGGTTTTCGGGCTGAGCCCGAGATGGTCGGCAATGTCCTTGGACGAAAAGCCATCCACCGCCAACCGCAGCACTTCCTCCTCGCGCCGGCTCAGCAGCAGACCGGCCGCGGCGCCGTCGGCGTGGGCCGGGGCGAGCAGTTCCTCGAGCATGACCGAGGTGATACCGGGGCTGAGGTACATCTTCCCCGAGACGACCGCCTGAATGGCCTGGATAAGTTCACTAAAGGCAGCATCCTTGACCACGTAGCCCCGGGCTCCGGCCTTGATCATGGCGAGTACCGTCTGCCGGTCGGTATAACCGGAAAGTCCAATGATTCTGGCGCGAGGCTGAGTCGAAAGGATTTTGCGGGTCGCTTCGATGCCGTTGAGTCCGGGCAGGCGCACATCCATGACGATCACATCGGGACGCAGCTCGCCGGCGAGGCGCACCGCCGTCTGGCCGTTGCCGGCGATGGCGAGAATCTGCATGTCGCTGCGCTGGTTGAACATCTGGCGCACGCATTCGTGAAAAATCTCATGATCGTCGACGTAAAGAATCCCCGTGCTCATAGATGGCTTCCCGGCATATAAGAGCGTCGAACCGGCATCTTTCCCCCTCAGGGCAAGGCATGAAAGGGGAGAGGAACCGGATCGCCGGTGGGCAGCAGATCATCCTCAAGGGACAGGTTGCCCTCGGCGTAACGACGATAAAGGATACAGCAGTGGCAGAGCCCACCCTGACAGTAGAGTGCCACCAGGTTTTTCCAGGTGCGGCTGGAACGCCGGCCATAGTTGGCGAAGAAGCCACAGTGCTCAACATAGGGACAAATTTTCTCCATCGCCGCGTCTCCAAATGAGTATTTTAGTCATTTATTGCCTTCATCCTACCGCCGCGATCTGACAAATTTCTTACAGATGGAGGAATTCCTTCTTTTTCAGAAATTACCGCGATTTTCCGGGAGCACCGTCCACAGGGACTCGACGATGGCATCGATTTCATCGGGCTCGTAGTCGGCCCGGGCAAGCGCTCTGCGGTACTGCTCCAACACGCGCCGGGCCGCCGTCGGCGCGCTTGCCCGGCTGTGCAGCTCATAGAGAGCCTTGACCAGATCATGCTGGGTGGGATCGACACGCAGGGCTTCATTGTAGAGATCGAGGGCCTCCCCCTCCCGCCCGCTTGCAACCAGAAGTCCGCCCCAGGCCAACACCCCCTGCAGGTAGAGCCGTTCCAGTTCGGAACGGCGCGCCAACAGCTCCTCATCCTCGGCTTCGACCTGCCTCAGGTAACCCCCGCGCCAGAGACGCAAGCCCCGATAAAGACAATTCCCCGCCTGCCAGGGGCGCCCCTGACGAGCCAGCCGCAGACCGCTGACGATCTCCTCGGAAAAATCCTCGTCCTCGGCATGGCAGCTGGTCAGGGACAAAACGCCGCGCTTGAGTTCCAGGTAGTTTTTGGCGGAGAGGGGATGGCAGGCGGCATCGAGCACCCGCCGCGCCCGGGAAAGCAGGGTGTCGAAGCTGGCCCGGGATTTGTCCGCCGGACTTTCCGGCCAGAGCCCCAGCTGGATCCGTTCCTGCGGCAGCGACTGTTCCTTCGCCGACAGAAGCAGTGCCCAGAAGGCCCGTTGCGCCGGGCTCCAGACTCCCTCCCGCAGTTCCATGCGCCTATCGAGGCTCATCACCAGCGACCCCAGCGTCCGGATGCGCAGCCGGGGCAGGATGCGCCCCTTGTCGAGCAGCGCCAGGTCGAGCTGGCGGGCAGCGATGACGCGGGCGGTCTCGACCTCGATGCCGAGACGACCGGCGGCGGCCAGGAATTCCTGCAACAGGGACGGCGTGGCCAGGTAAAAATGGCGGAGGTGATTGCTCCTGAGTCCGGCCAAGGCCCCGCGGATGTCGGCGGCGGCGTCCTCGGTCCGCCCCAGGGAAAGGCGCAGCAGCCCCCGAAAAGCCAGGGCGCCGATCCGGGTAAAGTGTTCGTCGAGATCGTCGCAAAGACGGATGGCTTCTTCCAGCAAGCGCTCGGCCCGCTCCGGCTCACCGATCCGGGCACAGGCGGCGCCGAGAATCATGCGATTGATCGCCGTAAAGAGACGCCCACCGGCCTCGTCGCGCAGAGCCAGCGCCTCGTCCACCGCCGCCAGCGCTTCCGGGCGGCGCTCCGCCAGAGCCAGAAGAAAGGCCTGGTACTGGCGGTACATGCCGCGCAGATGGGGATTACCGGCGGCGTATCCCGAATCGAGGCCCATTCGGACAAAGGACTCGGCCTCGTCAAGACGCCCCTCGGCGAGAGCAACGTCGATATCGAGCACCCAGAAAAGCGGCCCCACGGTGGTCTTGACCAGCAGGTCGCGGCTGAAGATTTCCTCGATGACGGCGCGCTGCCGGTGATAGTTGACGAGATCCCCTTGCAGGCTCAAGAGGTTGAGCTGCATCAGCCGCAGGGATAAACGATGCAACGGGCTCACCCGGGGATTGGCGAGCAGCTCGTGGGCCTCTTCCGCCTTGGCGCGAAAGCTCTCCCAGTGTCCGCGCACCGCATGGTGGTAGCCTTGAATGATGGTGATCCCGGCCCGCAGGTTGTCGTACCCCTGGGCCTTCGCCAGATCCCAGGCGTGACCGGCATGGCGCCGCACGGCTTCACCGTCGCCATGAAGAAAATAGTACCCGGTCGCCAAAGCCTGGGAGACCTGGATGAGCATGACCGGGGGCAGGGTCGACGCCAGGCCGGTCAGAATCCCTTCGGCGCGCGCCAGTAGGGGTGCGGCGAGATTGAAACGGCCATCGATGAAGATATGAAAGAGGATCAGCTGCGCCGAGGCCAGCAGTTCCCCCCGCGACTCTCCGGCCGCGGCAAAGCGGCAACGGGCCTGTTCCAGCAGGGTATTGGCGCGCTCGGGGCGGCTATCCATGAGACACATGCCGTAATAAAAGGCAAAGACGGCGTACTCGTCCATGACCGCTTCCGGAAAAGTTCCCAGGACCGTTTCCAGGGATTTCAGACGGTTGCGTCCGAGCAAGGCCATGCCGAAATCCCTGAGCAGCGCCGCGCAGGCGGGATAATCCCGGGCTTCGGCAAGTGCCGCCAGGGCGTCCTCGACCCGGCCTTCTTCCAGGTACCAGCGCCCGCCCCGCACCAGCGCCCCCTGCCGCTCCTCCTCGGCGAGTTCCCGCTGTCCCAGTTTGCGCAGGCTGTCGCGAAAAAGGTGATGGAAGAGGTAGGCACGCCCATCCTCACCGGCACGGACGAAGAGATTTTGGCGGGAGAGCTCGGCGAGCAGCTCCGACAACCGTTCGTCCTCGCTGACCCGGGCGATGAGCGGCAAGGGCAAATCGTCGAAAAGGGCAAGCCGCAACAGGCCGTGCCGCATTTCCCCGTCGAGGCCGGAAAGAACCTCATCGCCAAAAAACTCCTCGGCCTGCTCTTGCCCCAGGCTTTCCATGCCGTGCAAGCGATTGCGCACGGCGCTCTCGCCGAAGCGGGCGAAGGCTCGACCGATCAGCACCAGCCCCATGATCCAGCCTTCGCTGCGGCGCACCGCGAGATCGAGCGTCTCCCCCGTCGGCGCCAAAGCGAAGAGCCGATCATAGAGGGCAACCGTCTCCTGCCGGTTCAGGGCCAGCGTCTCGTTATCGAGAACCAGCAGCCGTTTTCTTTCCAGGGAGAGGGGTAAGGCCCAGCGGGAAAGACCCAGCACCCGGACGTCAACGGGCAGGGTTTGCAACAGAGAGGAAAAAAAGGCGAGGCCGGCGGGGAACCCGTCGAGCAGATGCAGGTCGTCGAACACGAAGAAGAAGGACCCGGCATGAGAATCCGCGAGGTCGGCGGCGAGCAGCCCGGCGGCCCGCTCGGCATCCCCCGGGGCCAATTCCCCCTTGTCGAGCATCGCTTCGAGCAGCGGGGAGCGAAATTTTGCCGGCGAACGCCGCAAGGCTTCCAGCAGCGCGGCACAGAAAAAGAGCGGATCGCGGTCCTCCTCCGTCACCTGGTACCAGAGAAAGGGCGCGGCGCACTCCCGAAGGAATTCCCGCGCCAGGGTGGTCTTGCCCTGTCCGGCCCGGCCCAGGATCAGAAAGATTCGCCGACCGCGCGCCTCGGCCTGACGCAATACGCCGATGATCCGGGTGCGGGGAAGATGGCGTTGCGGGTCGAGCACGGGCGGGCTGAACTTGCCGGCCGCGAATGATCGCGCCGATGGCTTCTGCTCGGACAAGGAGGACCTCTGTCTGCGCGCGGTGAATAAAGAGCGGCCGAGAACCGGGCGGCTGCCGTTTTAATCTAATGCAGATCGGCCCGATTGCACAATAAGGGAAAACAGGGATTTTTCTGTAGGGAAAATACTGAATCCGCCGACGCCCACGGCGCCGGCGGAAATCGAATCAAGCGAGAGGGGGGGGGATTAACCGAGGAGAACAAAACCCATCTGGCGGCCGGTTTTCCCGGCATCGCGGCGATAGGAAAAGAGCATTTCGCGATGACAGCAGGTACATTCTTCAGCGACATCGACGGCGCCTTCCGGCACCCCCGCCTCGGCCAGTTGCAAGAGACAGGCGCGGCGCAGATCGAGATGCCATTTACCCAGATCGACCTCCGCGGCGATCGCTTCCCAGTGACCGGCGCCGGCCCGGAAGGCCTCACGCACCTGGCGATCGACCTCGTATTTGTGGGCGCCGATACCGGGACCGACAGCGGCCGTAAGATCGGAGGCGCGACAGCCAAAACCGGCGGCCATGGCCTTCACCGTCTTGCCGAGAATCCCGGCGGCGGCCCCGCGCCAGCCGACATGAACCACCCCGGCGGCCCGCTTGAACGGATCGTGGAGCAGGACCGGAAAGCAGTCGGCCACCAGCACGCCGATCATCATGCCCGGCTGGTTGGTGATCACCGCATCGCATTCCACCTGCAGAAAGTGGGAAAGGTCGGGATTGGGCTGATCGACCACCAGCACATCGGTGCCGTGCACCTGCTGTACCGTCAGCAGCTGATGGGGCTGCAGGTCGAACGCGCGGACCAGGGTCGACCGATTGCCTTCCACATTGTAGCGGGGATCATCGGTATTGAAGCCGAGGTTGAGCGAGTTGTAGGGAGCGCGGCTGACGCCGCCGTTGCGGGTGGTGAAACCGGCGCGAATCCCGGCGGTCTCCCCCCAGGCGGGTTGCAGATAATGAAGTTTTCCCTGTTTGACGAGTTTCATGACGAAGGGGATTCTCCGGAGGAAAGCGCCGGCCGCGCCGGGTCGGCGGGGAGGCGATATTTGTTGTCGAGATAGGCGACGAGGTCGGCCATATCCGCGGGGAGCGGGCTTTGAAACTCCAGGTAGGCGCCGCTTTCCGGGTGGATGAATCCGAGCAGGCGGGCATGCAGGGCTTGACGTCCCAAGGCCCGGACCAGGTTGCGCAGCTCGGGATCGGCCAGAGCTTTGCCCCGTTGGCTGCCGCCGTAGACCGGATCGCCGACCACCGGCATGCGCGACTCGGAAAGATGGACGCGGATCTGGTGGGTGCGCCCCGTTTCCAGGGTCAGTTCCACCAGCGCCAGACCGTCGGCGGCATAGCGGCGCAACACCCGCCAGTGGGTGACGGCGCGCCGACCGGCGCGGCTCTGTGTGCTCATCTTTTTCCGCTGCACCGGATGCCGGCCGATGGGCAAGTCGATGGTTCCGGCCGCGGCGGTCGGCAGTCCGTGGATCAGGGCCAGATAACGGCGGGTGATGGAGTGGACCTTGAACTGGGCGGCCAGATGCTGATGAGCGGCATCGTCCTTGGTCGCCACCATCACCCCCGAGGTATCTTTGTCGAGGCGGTGAACGATCCCCGGCCGCAGCTCCCCGCCGATTCCCGCCAGGTCGCGGCAGTGGTGAAGCAGGGCATTGACCAGCGTCCCCTCGCGATGGCCGGCGGCCGGATGTACCACCAGACCCGCCGGTTTGTCAACCACGATCAGGCGCGAATCCTCATAGAGAATCGTCAGGGGAAGATCCTGGGGCTGGGCGGCGGCAGGCTCCGGCGGCGGGATGATGACCGTGACCGCCTCCCCCCCCTTGAGGCGGAAGCTCGCTTTGCCCGGTTGACCGCCGAGTTGGACCCGGCCGTCGGCGATCAGTATTTTCAACTGGGAACGGGACAGCTCCGGCAACTGTTCCGCCAGAAAGCGATCGAGGCGCTCGGTCGAGCGCCCGAAAGGAAAGAGCAATTGGCGAGTGGATTCCATCTACCAGATGGGACTTTCGATCTTCCCGGCCTGTTTGATCATGACATCGACAATGGCCCGGTCGAAAAGATGGTCGGGATTTTCCAGGCCGGAAACGATCCGGGTGCGGAAGTGTTCGCGCCCCTCTTCGATCTCCTCGGCGAGCAGCTCGAAGATGTTATCTTTCATGATGCCTTCGCGGACCTTGTCCTGGTTGTAGAGGGCGATGTCCGACACGATCGCCCGCGCCAGGCGGAAAGCCAACTCCGGGTTGTCCACAAGCCTCGCCATGAATTCCTCCCAACCTTAAAATCTGAAATTGAAATGCCGCCGGCCGTCACGCAACTCTTCGAAACACCAGAAGATTAGCGAAAAAAGCCGAGACTGTCAATGATCCCCGACCGGCCCCAGGCGATCCACCAGCCGGCACAGTTCCGCCAGATCCCCCCGATAATCGGCGGTGAAGGCCCCGGCGCGCCGGTCGATGAGCCAGGTATCGGCGAGAAAGGTCGGAACTCCGGCCGATCGGGCCGCCAGGTCATGCTCGGTATCGTTGCCGATCATCAGGCAGCGGGCCGGCTCCAGCCCCATATGGTCAAGGATGTCGTTGAAATAGCCGGGATGGGGCTTGCAGTAACGGCTGTTTTCGTAGGTGGTCACCAGTTCGAAGGGATAGTCGGCGAACCCGCCCCAGGCCATGCGCGCTTCGATGACCGCCCGGGGGAAGACCGGATTGGTCGCCAGCACCACCCGCAGTCCGGCCCGGCGACAGTGCTCCAAAGCCGCCCGGGCCAGGGGATGGGGGCGCACCAGCGGCGCCAGGGCGGCAAGCCCGGCATCGCAGTAGGACGCCAGCCGCGCCTTGAAATCTTCCCCGCCGATGCCCAGGGGCGCCGTCACCCGTTCCAGAAAAAAAGCCTCGTTACTGCACGCTCCGTCCTCGCGGCGCAACAGCTCCAGGGTCGCGGCCAGGAGCAGCTCGGCGAAACCCTCCGGCTCGGTCAGGTCGGCGAAAGCGCCGGCCAGCCCCCGGGTATAGGCCGGAATGAAGCGGCGCATTTCCACCTCCAGCAAGGTGCCGTCCAGGTCGAACCAGACCCCCGCGATTCGTTCATGGTGAAATCCGTCCATCGTTCCCCCTCGCCGCCCGCGGGCGGCGACAATTTTCATCGAGGATAACACAAAGGTTAATTCGCCGGAGGAAAAGATCCCCGGCCCGGCCGAACAGCTCCCCACAAAGCCCTTGACTTGCCGCCCGGCACGGGGTAGAGACTTAAGAAAAACAGCGGGGTAGCCACCATGGAAAACATTCGGGAAGAGGTCAAGGAACTGCAGATCGGCTTCAAGGTGCGGCGACTGCGGCAGGAACGGCGCATGACTTTGCAGGACCTGGCCGATGCCACCGGCCTCTCCAAACCCCTGCTGTCGCAGATCGAAAATGAACAGGTCATCCCCCCGCTCGGCACCCTGTTGCGCATCTCCAAAGCCTTCAAGGTCGGACTGCACTTTTTTTTCCAGGAAGAAGGACACAACGAAAAGTGCATTCTCACCCGCTCCGGCGAAAGCCGGCGCATGTACCGCCGTCCCGGCGAGGACGAAACCCCGCCTCCCTACGCCTACCACTCCCTGGCTTTCGGCAAGAAGCATCGCAACATGGAACCCTTCCTGGTCGAATTCAAACCCCGGCAAGAGGTCGACGGCTTGCAGGTCAGCCATGAGGGGGAGGAGTTTCTCTTCGTGCTGGACGGCGCCCTCGAATTCCACTACGGCGACCGGGTCATGACCCTGGCCCCCGGCGACTCGGTCTACTACGATTCCACCGAGCCCCACGGCTATGTCGCCGTCGCCGGCACTCCGACCCGAGCGGTGGCGGTCATCTACTCCAAGGGGGGCTAGGTCAAGGCCGCCAAGGCTTGACAATCCCCGCTCTTCCTCTACCCTTTGAGATGGACGCCGGATCGCGGCGGGCAGAAGGCATGTCTTCCCTCCCCAATCCCTAACGGCGGCGGCAACGGGCCGCCCGGTCCGTCATCCCCTCTCCCCAAAAGGCCTTGTCGCCGACCGTGCCGCGGCGGAAACAGGCCGCGACCCATCGATTTCGTTACAAGGAGGTTACAGATCATGGCGAAAATAGGTGTTTTGCTTTCCGGCTGCGGGGTCTTCGACGGCAGCGAAATTCACGAGACGGTCATCACCCTGCTGGCCATCGACCGGTCCGGGGCCGAAGCGGTCTGCATGGCTCCGAACATGGAACAGATGCATGTCGTCAACCATCTCACCGGTGATGTCGCCGCCGGCGAAAAACGCAACGTTCTGGTCGAAGCGGCCCGCATTGCCCGGGGCAAGATTCGCGACCTCAAAGACGTCAAGGCGGCGGATATCGATGCCCTGATTCTCCCCGGCGGCTTCGGCGCCGCCAAAAACCTCAGCGACTTCGCCGTCAAAGGGGCCGAGTGCGAGGTCCATCCCGAGGTCATCCGGCTCATCCGCGAGATCATGACCGAGCGTAAACCCCTGGGCGCGATCTGCATCGCCCCGGCGGTGCTGGCCCGGGTGCTCGGCAACGACAAGGTCGCCCACAAGCTGACCATCGGCAACGACGAAGGTACCGCCCAGGCGCTGACCGCCATGGGCGCCGAACATGTCAACTGCCCGGTCACCGACGTCGTCATCGACAAGGAGAACAAGCTCGTCTCCACCCCGGCCTACATGCTCGCCGGGCACATCAGTGAAGCGGCCGAAGGGATCGAGAAAGCCGTCAAAGCACTGGTCAAGATGATCTGACCCAACGTATCCGAAGGAGAAATTCCATGGCATCCTACCGCTGCGTCATCTGTGGTTACATCTATGACCCCGCCGAAGGGGATCCCGGCAACGGCGTTCCTCCCGGCACCCCCTTTGCCGAACTGCCCGAGGACTGGGTCTGCCCCCAGTGCGGCGCCGGCAAGGAAGACTTCGAGCCCGCTTAAAAAAGGAGACCGGCATGGCCAGAATCGCCTATGTGGATCAGGACGCCTGCATCAGCTGCAATCTCTGCGCGGACACCCTGCCCGATGTTTTTCGCATGAACGACGCGGGGCTCGCCGAGGTTTACGATCCCCGGGGCGCCGCGGAAGAAGCCATCCAGGAAACGATGGATGCTTGCCCGGTGGCCTGCATTCACTGGAAAAGCTGACCCCACAGCGGCCGACAGACGAAAAACGGCGGCGCCCGGCACGCAACTTCCGGCCGGGCGCCGCCTGAACGTCCGCCCCCCCTTTCCCGCCAGGTTCCCCATCTCCATGCCCGCTCCCCCAAGCCGCAAACCCGACTGGCTCAAAGTCCGCATCCCCGGCGGCCCCAATTACACCCGCATCGACCGCTACCACCGGGAGGGGGGATTGAACACCGTCTGCCGGGGGGCCGCCTGCCCCAATCAGGGGGAGTGCTGGAGCCAGGGAACCGCCAGTTTCATGATCCTCGGCAACCGCTGCACCCGGGGCTGCACTTTCTGTAACGTCGGCCGGGGAGAGCCCCTCCCCCCCGCCCCCGAAGAACCGGCCAGGGTCGCCGCCGCCATCGCCGAACTGGGATTGAAATACGCCGTCGTCACTTCCGTCACCCGGGACGATCTGGCCGACGGCGGCGCCGGACAGTTCGTGGTGCTGATCCAGGCAGTGCGCCGCCGGGCGCCGGACTGCCGGATCGAACTGCTGATTCCCGACTTTGCCGGCGACAACGACGCCCTCGCCAGGGTCGTCGCCGCCGCCCCCGACCTGCTCGGCCACAACCTTGAAACGGTCCCGCGCCTTTACGCCGATGTCCGCCGGGGTGCCGACTACCGCCGTTCGCTGCGGCTGCTCGCCGAAGCCCGGAGACTCGCTCCCGGGCTGCCGCTGAAATCGGGATTGATGGCGGGCCTCGGCGAAACCGCCGAGGAACTGACGGCGGTCATGGCCGACCTGCGCGCCGCCGGCTGTTCCCTGCTGACCCTCGGCCAATACCTGGCCCCCAGCCGCCGTCATCATCCGGTTCAACGCTACCTGCCGCCGGAAGAGTTCGCCGTCCTGCGGGAAAAGGCGCTCTCCCTCGGGTTTATCGAGGTGGCCGCCGGTCCGCTGGTGCGCTCCTCCTATCAGGCGGAACGCCACTTCGACGCCGCCTTCCCCGCCCCCGCCGACGCCTGAATCCCCCAAGCTTGCGCCCCTCCCCGCCCTTGCTATACCGTTGCAACCGTTTCCATTTTCATGAACTTCGCACCGGGAGAGCCCCGCCGTGAATTTCGCTGCCCAGATCAGCCCCGAAGCCCTCGATCATCTTTATCGCCAATGGCGCTCCGCCCCGGAGAGCCTGCCCGCCGACTGGCGGCAAACGGCGATGGCCACCACCTTCAACGAAGCGGATCTCGGCCGGATCGCGGAACTGCGGCGCAAGCACGGCGAAAACTTCCAGCGGCGGCACGGGGTCAAGCTCGGCCTTCTCCCCTTCTTCATCAAGGCCTGCGCCGAAGCCCTCCAGGAACTCCCCGAAGTCAACGCCCGCATCGACGGCAACGACATCGTCTATCAGCACTTTTACGCTGTCGGCATCGCCGTGGCCGCCGAAAAGGGGCTGTTGGTGCCGGTTATTCGCGAGGTGCCCTGCCGGGATTTCGCCGACCTGCAGAAAACCCTCGACGACTTCGCCGCCCGGCCAAGGTCAGCCGCATCGAACTGGCGGAACTCGAAGGCGGCACCTTTTCCATCAGCAACGGCGGGTGGCACGGGACGGCCAGGTGGTCATCCGGCCGATGATGAACCTGGCCCTGAGCTACGACCATCGTTTGATCGACGGTCGCCAGGCGGTGGAATTTCTGCTGCGGGTCAAGACTCTGGTGGAGGAACCGGAGGAGATGCTGCTGGAGCTGCAGGGGCAATTCACGAATTGCCCCTACGGGGAGGGCAGGATGTTCAGTTGGCCCCGAGGACCGGGGCCAGGGGGGCGGCCGGCTCCCCCCTCGTTTCGTAGCGCCGGTAATACCCGGTGACCTCTTCCTGGATGCGGGTCGATTCCTGGATCTGGCGCAGGATTTCGAGAAAGGCGTGGCGCTCCCAGTCGCCGCCGCTGTCGAGATTGATGCGCTGGGGATTCTTCTTGGTGGTCATGGCCCGGTTGCGCCCCTCGGCCACCAGCAGCAGCCAGGCATCGGCGATGCCCTGGCCGATGATCATCTCGGGACGAAGCTTGTCCCGGTCGACCAGCAGAATCCGCGCCTCGAAAAGCTCGGCTGCCTGGCGGATCGCCGGACCGTGAGCGGCCAGCAGTTCGGCGGTGCGCCGCGCCTCGGTGGTATCGACAAAGAGCGCCACTTTGGCGCAACCAAAGCGTTCGTAATCGACCAGAGCCTGAGCCTGAAGCATCCCGTCACCTCCCCGTAAA
Source organism: Trichloromonas sp. (assembly GCA_034002365.1). Classification (GTDB taxonomy): domain Bacteria; phylum Desulfobacterota; class Desulfuromonadia; order Desulfuromonadales; family Trichloromonadaceae; genus Trichloromonas. Next base: position 7,512 of record JAVFAR010000029.1, on the reverse strand, counting down.
ATCCCGGCCAGCGCCGCAAGGCTTCATGCTATCGCGATATTTTCCCGGCGCAAGGCGCGCGCGCGATTTTTCCCGCCGTCAAGGCAACGGGAAGTGCCTGTCCCTACGACGAAAATCGCGCCCGGATCAGCCGAGGCGTTGCAGGAACTCGACCACCTTGGGGGTGAATTTTTCCGGCTCGACAAGGAAGGAATCGTGCCCGTAGTCGGAATCAATCAGATGGTAGGCGACCGGCTTGCCGAGTTTTTTCAGCACCGTCACCACCTCCTCGGTCTGGGAAGGGGTGTAGAGCCAGTCGGAGGTGAAGGCGAACCACAGAGAGGGACATTGCAGCTGGTCAAGGGCCTCTTCCAGGCTCTCGAAGTTCCAGGCGACGTCGTACAGATCGAGGGCCTTGGCCAGGTAGAGGAAGGAGTTGGTGTCGAAACGGCCGACAAAACTGGCGCCGTTGTAATCCAGGTAACGCTCGATCTCGAACTGCCCGAAAAAATCGAACTGGCCGTGGCGGGCGGAAAAACGCCGGCCAAACTTGAGCTGCATGGAGACATCGGAAAGGAAGGAGATATGCCCCACCGCCCGCCCCAGGGCGAGACCGTCGGCGGGGGGATGCTCGGGCTTGTAGTTGCCTTTCTTCCACAGGGGATCGTTGAAGATCGCCTGCCGCGCCAAAGCATTCAAGGCGATGGCCATGGGCGAGGTGCGGCCGGTGCCGGCGATAGGGATGATCGAGCGGACCATCCCGGGGTAAAGAATCCCCCATTCCAGGGCCTGCATCCCCCCCATGCTGCCGCCGATGACGGTGACCAGCGAGTCGATGCCGAGCCGGTCGAGGAGCAGCTTCTGGGCGCGCACCATGTCGCGGACCATGACCACCGGGAAGCTCAGGTTGTAGGGTTTGCCGGTGCGGGGGTTGATGCTGGTCGGGCCGGTCGAGCCCTTGCAGGAACCGATGACGTTGGAGCAGAGGACGAAATAGCGGTCGGTGTCGAGCACCTTGCCGGGGCCGATCATGTCGTCCCACCACCCCGGCTTGCGGTCGTCGGGAGAATTTTTCCCGGCGGCATGGGCATCGCCGGTCCAGGCGTGGGCGACCAGGATGACGTTGGAGCGGTCGGCATTGAGTTCGCCGTAGGTCTCGTAGGCGATCGTCAGCGGCCCGAGCAGACGGCCGCTCTCCAGACGCAGTTCGACGTCGAATTCGGCAAACTGGGTTGTCACGATGCCCACGGAACCGCTCAACTCTACCCACCCTGGGCGGATATCATCCGCCCCTACGAAAACAAAAAAACCCCTGCCCGGCGACGGGTAGGGGCCTTTGAATGCGGGTCATCGCACCCCGCAGGCTCCGTCCCCATCTTTCCCGACGGCACAAAGACTCCAGCGGGAAGGATTTAGCACCTGCCATCCGCCTTAGCTGTTGCCGCGGCGAACCGGTTGCTGTGGCTTCGCAGGGCCTTCTCCCTCCACCACTCTCGATAAAGACGTTGTGCTATGCACTTGTAGGGGGAAACTCTAATCAAAAGCCGTGACGTTGTCAAACGGATTTAAAGCGCCGCCGCCAGGTCCTCCCAGAGATCCTCCACGTCCTCGATGCCGACGGAGATACGCAGCAGGGTTTCGCGGATGCCGAGACGCAGCTTGGTTTCGGCGGGGATGGCGGCGTGGGACATGGACCAGCAGTGGGTGAGGATGGTCTCCACCCCGCCCAGGCTCGGGGCGATGATCGGCAGCCGGATCTGTTGCAAGAGCGGCGCGACCCGCGCCTGCTCCTTCAGTTCGAAAGAGAGCACCGCCCCGGCGCCAGTGGCCTGGGCGAAATGCAGCTCGCGCCCGGCGAAATCGGCCAGACCTGGATACCAGACCCGTGCCACCGCCGGATGGCATTGCAGGCGCTCGGCGAGTTCCTGGGCCGAGCGCTGGGCCGTCTCCAGACGCAGCTTGAGGGTCTTGATGCCCCGCGCCAGCAGAAAGGAATCGAAGGGGGCCAGCACCGCGCCGAAGGCGTTTTGAAAATGCTTCAGGCGTTTGGCCAGCTGGGGATCGGCGGTGGTGACCAGACCGGCCATCAGGTCGCTGTGGCCGCCGAGGAACTTGGTGGCGCTGTGGATGACTACGTCCACCCCCAGTTCCAGCGGCCGCTGCAAGAGCGGCGTCATGAAGGTGTTGTCGAGCAGGGTGAGCAGCCCACGCTGCCGGGCGAGGGCGGTCACGGCGCGGATATCGGTGATGTTGAACAGAGGGTTCGACGGCGTTTCCAGGAAAATCGCACGGGTCGCCGGGGTGATGGCTTCTTCGATTCGGCTGAGGTCGGTGATGTCGACGAAGCTCACGGTGATCCCCTGCTCGGGGAGGACCGTGCTCAGGTAGCGCCAACTGCCGCCGTAAAGGTCGTTGGGGGCGATCAGGTGATCGCCGCTTCGGAGCAGGGCCAGGGCGCTGCCGACGGCGGCCATGCCGGTGGCGTAAGCGAAACCGCGCCCCCCGCCCTCGAGCAGGGCGATGGCGTCCTCCACCTGCCGGCGGCTCGGATTGCCGCTGCGGGCGTAGTCGTACTCCCCCGGCCGGCCGCCGACATGATGGTAGGTGGAGGCCTGATAGATGGGAATCGCCGAAGCGCCGGTGGCCGGGTCGCGGTCGATCCCCTGGTGAACCAGCACCGTGGCGGTGCGGTAGGTTTTTGCAGTCATCGACGAACCTTTCGTGAGGAGTAAGGAGTGAGGTGTGAGGGAAAAAGGGTTCGACACCTTACCCCTCTCGCCTTACTCCTCACGGGATTTTACGCCAGCGCCTGTTCCAGATCGGCGATGATGTCCGGTACGCTTTCGATCCCCACCGAGAGCCGCAGCAGGCTTTCGCAGACGCCGAGGCGCAGCCGCTCGGCTTCGGGGATGTCGGCGTGGGTCTGCACCGCCGGCAACGTCATCAGCGACTCCACCCCGCCGAGGCTTTCGGCAAAGGAGATCAACCGCAGCTTCTCCAGCACCTGCCGGGCCAGCTCCGGGCTTTCGACCCGGAACGAGAGCATGCCGCCGAAGCCGGAAGTCTGCCGCCGCGACAGCTCGTGGCCGGGATGATTCTCCAAACCTGGATAATAGACGGCGGTGACTTGCGGATGGCGTTGCAGCCGGCGGGCCACCTCGCCGGCGCTCCGGCAGTGGCGCTCCATGCGCAGCGCCAGGGTTTTGAGGCTGCGGATCAGCAGCCAGCAGTCCTGGGGAGGCAGCACCGCGCCGGTGGCGTTCTGCAAAAAGTAGAGGCGCTCCCCCAGTTGCGCTTCGCGGGCGACCAGCACCCCCGAGCAGAGATCATTGTGGCCGCCCAGGTACTTGGTCGCCGAGTGTACCACGACATCCGCCCCCAGCTCCAGCGGACGCTGCAGAACCGGGGTAAGGAAGGTGTTGTCGACGATGCACAGCAGCCGGCGGCGACGACAGAGCCCGGCGACGGCGGCGATATCGGCCACGCCCAGCAGCGGGTTGCCCGGGGTCTCGATGAGGATCGCCACCGTCGCGGCGGTGACGGCGCTCTCGATGGCGGCGAGGCGGGTGGTGTCGACGTAGCTGACGCTCAAGCCGAGTTTGGCGAAGACCTGGTCGAGGACCCGATAGGTGCCGCCGTAGAGGTCTTCCGAGACGATCAGGTGATCCCCGGCGGAAAAATGCAGAAAGAGGGTGGTCAGCGCCGCCATGCCCGAGGCAAAGACGCGGGCGCGCGCCCCCCCTTCGAGCTCGGCCAGCCCTGCTTCGAGCACCTGCCGGGTCGGATTGCCGCTGCGGGTGTAGTCGTAGCCGGTGCTTTGCCCCACCGCCGGGTGGCGGTAGGTGGCGCTGGGGTAGATAGGAAAGCTGATGGCGCCAGTGCGTTCGTCGCGGCCGACGCCGATCTGCGCCAGGCGGGTTTCCAGGGTCCGGGTTTCGTTTCGTGTCATTGGTCATCCCCTTTGATTGGTGAGTCGCGGGGCACGCAAAAAGCCCCTTCGCATGGGGATGAGAAGGGGCTTCGAGGGAGACTCGCCAAAGCGGTGACATCGAAGCGCCGTCCTCATCTCTCCCGCCTCCGCAGCATGCTTCGGCGGGAAGGATTTAGCACCTGGCATCCCCCGGCGCTTGCGCGTCGGCGAACCGGTTGCTGTGGCTTCGCAGGGCCTTTTCCCTCCACCACTCTGGATAAAGACAGTGCCGCCGGCTGGTTCCGGCGTTATGTTTAGTTAAAACATAAGGAATAAATTTTATTATGTCAATCCATAAAATCAACAAAACATTTTCATCTATCTACAAGCCTTCATAAAGAACGCTGCTCAAATAGCGCTCCCCCGAGTCAGGAAGAATGACGACGATAGTTTTCCCACGGAATTCGGGGAGTCCCGCCAGCCGTACCGCCACTGCGGCGGCGGCGCCGCAGGAGATGCCGGCGAGAATTCCTTCCTCCTTGGCCAGACGCCGGGCGAAGTCGATGGCCTCGTCGTTGCTCACCGGCTCGACCCGGTCGATCACCGACAGATCGAGGGTCTCGGGGATGAAGCCGGCGCCGATCCCCTGAATCTTGTGGGGACCGGGCTTGAGCTCGGCCCCGGCCAGTTTCTGGCCGATGACCGGGGAATCGCTCGGTTCCACCGCCACCGAGAGGATCTGCTTGCCCCGGGTCTTTTTGAGATAGCGGGAGATGCCGCTGATGGTGCCACCCGTGCCGACCCCGGCGACCAGCACATCGATCCCGCCGTCGGTGTCCTCCCAGATTTCCGGGCCGGTGGTCTGTTCGTGGATGGCCGGATTCGCCGGATTCTTGAACTGGTGCAGCAGCACATAGCGGTTGGGATCGGAAGCGGCCAACTCCTCGGCGGCGGCGATGGCGCCGCCCATCCCCTTGGCGCCGGGGGTCAGCACCAGGTTGGCGCCGAAGGCCTGGAGCACCTTGCGCCGTTCCAGGCTCATGGTTTCCGGCATGGTCAACGTGATGGGGAGGCCCCGGGCGGCGGCAACGAAGGCCAGGGCGATGCCGGTGTTGCCGCTGGTCGGTTCGACCCTTGCCGGGGCCGAGCAGCCCTTTTTTTTCGGCGGCCCAGATCATCGCCGCGCCGATCCGGCATTTGACCGAATAGGCCGGGTTGCGGCCCTCGACCTTGCCGAGGATAGTCGCGCCGCCGGCGGGGGCGAGGCGGTTCAGGCGCACCAGCGGGGTGCGGCCGATAGAGAGGGAGTTGTCGGTATAAATGCGGCTCATGGAGGTCTCCTTTCGTTATGGTGAATGGGCCGAGATTATCCCTGGCTGCGCACGGCCAGCAACAAGCCGTCCAGGTCGAGGTTTTCGGCGACCGCCCGGCCGAGACCGGCGTCCGTCCGCCGAAGCAGGCTGAAGCGGGGTTGGCGCGCGCCGTCGGCGGTTTTGACCGAGTGGGTCGCGAGAATCCCGGCGTCGGCCAACTGGGCCTGGGCGCAGGAGTTGGGACAACCGGAGATGGCCCAGGAGAGTTTTTGCCCCTCGGGACCGAGGACGTCCAGCACCTGGCGGGCGAGGTCGCGGGTCGGAGCCAGCCCCATCCGGCAGAGATGGCTGCCGGGACAGACGCGCAACGTCGCTTCCGCCGTCGAGGCGCCGCCCGTCAGACCCTCGGCGGCCAGGGCCTTTTCGATGGCGGCCCGCGCCGCGCCGTCGGCGGGAGCGAAAGCGATATTCTGATTGCCGGTCACGGCCAGAAAGCCGCCGCCGTGCTCCGCCGCGATGTCGGCCAGTCGGCGCAACCGCTCGGCCGTCAGTTCGCCGGCGAAAATCGGCACTTCCACCGGCTCCGCCGCGACCGGACCGGGCAACGGACTCCGCTCCAGCACCGGCGGCGGGAAGCGCTCCGGCGCGCCCAACTGTTCGTCGCGGATCAGTTCCCGCAGCCGCGCCTCGCCCAGTCGGTCGGCCAGAAATTTGAGCCGGCGGCCCGCCGGGGCGTGCTTGCGGTAGACGCGCACGACGGCCTCGATCAGCGGCAGCAACCGGTCTTCGTCGACCCGATCGGCGAAACGAAAGCCGGCCCGGGGTTCGCGGCCGAGGCCGCCGGCGAGCCATACGTCGTAACGACCGGCGTCGACCTGAACCAGACCGGCGTCCTGGATCAGATGCCGCGCCCCTGGGTAACCGGCGTCGATACCGATCTTGAACTTTTTCGGCAGCCCCTCGAAATGGGGATTGCCGGTGAAGTGCCGGTGCAGCCGCCGGGCCAGGGCCTGCGCCTCGGGGAAACCGGGGGCGAAGCTGGTGCCGCACGCGATCCCCCGCACCGCGCCGCCGCAGGCGCCGCGCGAGGTCAGGCCGACGGCGGCCAGGCCGACCGCCAGCGGAGCGAGGTCTTCGTAACGCAGCCCGTGCAGCTCGATGCTGCCGCGAGTAGTCAGGTGCAGTTCGCTCCCGGCGAAGCGTTCCGCCAGGCCGCCGATTTTGCGCGCCTGTTCGGCGGAAAACACCCCGGCGGGAATTTTCACCCGCAGCATCAGCTCTCCGGCCTCGTTCTGCCGGTAGATGCCGTCAAGGCGCAGTTGCTGGTAGTCGATTTCTGTGGTACCGGTCATGTCCGTCTCCCTTGGTCGTGGATTGCCGTTCGCGGCAAGGTAACTATGCCGCTACAGTCCGGGGGCGTCAATCGCCGTGCCCCCGAAGGAGCACCGCGCCAATTCGTCGGCGATCCCTTCCGCCAGCGTCTCCGGCGTCGCCGTCGCGTCCGCGACACGCAGAACCGAGGGTTCGTCCGCTTCGGCGACGCCGTCGAGAACGATTTCCAGCAGTTCTTCCCGGGCGAATATTTCCCGTGGCGGCCGGCTGCCGTCGCCCGGCGCGACCAGCGCGATCAGCCCCGCCTCGCCAAGCAAGCGGGCCGCCTCGGCGATCCGGCGCGTCCGTTCCAAACGATCGACGGGGCCGTCGCCGAGGTCGCGGTTGAGTCCGGCGCGCAGTTGGCCGCCGTCGAGGAGCGCGGTGTGGCGGCCCTGGCTGTGCAGTTTCTTTTCCAGCAAAGCCGCCAGCTCCGCCGGGACCGATCCGCTCAGCCAAAGCACCAGCGCCCGCTGGCCCTTGTGCGCGGCACGGGTTTGCCGGTTCAGTTCAAGGTCTTGCCGGCGTCCGCCGGGCTGGATGAACGGCTGATGGATCATGCCGGCGGCGACGGTGGCGTTGGTCAACCGGTCGATGAGGATAAAGCCCCCCGTGGCGCGATTGGCCCGGTACGAATCGAAGGCTATGGGTCGGCCGGTGACGAACCGGCAGACGCCGATTTCGTTCAGATCCAGGCTCGCGCCGTCTTCCCGTTGCAGGGTGTTGACGTTGACCTTGAACCGCACATCGCACACCTGGGCCGGAACGGTGGCTGTGCCGCTCTTGAGCAGATAACCACGCCCCGGCTGCAAGCGGTCGTTGTCAAGGGAGTTGTCGCTTTATCATGCAGCATTTTCTTTGAGCAGCAGCTGATCTTGGGTCGACTTCTGGAGGTTCAGGTTGACCACCTCAGGTCGGCTCCAGTTGCGGCACTTTCCT
>JAVFAR010000028.1:0-27019 GCA_034002365.1 Trichloromonas sp. | reverse complement strand
CCCTGGATTCTCACATAAAAAGCATAAAAAACACGGTTGCCAGCCCGGTATTTATATGCTAGCGTTTCTGCCAAGTTCCGGAAGAGCAGGGCCGTGCCTCGCCAGCAACCGCCCGACCCCACGCGGTGGGAGGTTTATCGCGGGCTTCGGGCCGCCGGGACTTGCTATTTCAACACCGGTCGCCCGGAAAGACAAAAAGGAGCACAGGAAGATGGCAGAAGGAACGGTCAAGTGGTTCAACGACGCAAAAGGGTTCGGGTTCATTCAGCAAGATAACGGCCCCGACGTATTCGCCCATTTCTCGGCGATCAGCGGCGACGGCTTCAAATCCCTGGCCGAGGGCCAGCGGGTCCGGTTTGACGTGATCGAAGGCCAGAAAGGTCCGCAGGCCGCCAACATCGTCAAAATCTGATCCCAGGTATCCCTGAATCCCAAAAGCTCCGCGATCCCCTCGCGGAGCTTTTTTATGTCCGGGCGGCCGGCCCCCTTTCACCGCCGCTTCGTCCACCCTTCGCCACCCCTCCCCTGACCGGCTATCTTCCTGTTTTAGCTTTTATTTCCCAATTCCGAGCGACCCCGGTTTGACCTTGACAGAACGGGTTGGGCTTGCTACCGTACCTCGTTCGACATGCCCTGGAGCCCCTTGCCATGCCCGCCAAACATCCGGAGTGGAAACCATGAAGGTCCTTGTAACCGACAAGTTTTCCATGGAAGGCCTGAAAATTTTCGAGAACGCCAAAGGCCTCAGCCTCAAGTATCGTCCCGGCATGACCGAGGAAGAGCTGCTGGAGGCCGTGGCCGATGCCGATGCGCTGGTGGTCCGTGGGGGCACCCAGGTGACCGAAGCGGTCTTTGCCGCCGCCCCCCGCCTCAAAGTCGTCGCCCGCGCCGGAATCGGTGTGGAGAATATGGACCTGGCGGCCGCTAACGCCAAAGGGGTGGTGATCATGAACACCCCCTTCGGCAGCACCACGACCATGGCCGAATACACCATCGCCATGCTCCTGGCCCTGGCCCGCCAGATCCCCCAGGCCTACGCCGCCACCCGCGCCGGGGAATGGGACAGCTACAAATATCTGGGACTCGACATCGCCGGCCGCACCCTCGGCGTCATCGGCGCCGGCAAGATCGGGCGCATGGTGGCCGAGCGGGCGCTCGCCCTGCGCATGCGGGTTATTGTCCACGACCCCTACATCTCCGAGGGATTGGTCCGCCAGCTCGGCGCCGAGCTGGTCGAACTTGACGACCTGCTGGCCCGCTCCGACTTCATCAGCCTGCACCTTCCCCTGAATCTCGAAACCGAAGGAATCATCGGTGAAGAGGCGCTGACCAAGGTCAAGCGCGGCTGTTATATCATCAATTGCGCCGTCGGCCGCCTGATCGACGAGGAAGCCCTGGCCGAAGCCCTGCGCGACGGTCGGGTCGCGGGCGCGGCCCTGGACGTCTTCGCCAACCAGCCGCCGGGCAAGGACCATCCCCTGCTGCAGCTCGACCAGGTGATCGCCACGCCGCAAATGCGCGCGGCCACCCGCGACGCCCAGGTGAACGTCACCGTCCAGACCGCCCATCAGGTGGTCGACTTCCTGCAGAAAGGGATCATCGTCAACGCCCTCAACGTTCCCTCGGTCAATGCGGAAATGATGGCGCTGGTCCGTCCCTACGTACAGCTCGCCGAACGCCTCGGCGTCTTCCAGGCCCAGCGTTGCGGCCGGGGCATCACCCAGATTTCCATCGAATATTCCGGGGCGGTCACCGCCTTTCCTATCGAACCCTTGACCATGGCCCTGCTCAAGGGAGTTCTGACGCCCATGGTCGGCTCCCTGGTCAATTTCGTCAACGCCGCTCAACGCGCCCGGGAACGGGGGATTCGCGTCACCGAGGCGAAAAGCAACATGGCCGAAGGGTTTTCCAACATGATCCAGGTCAAGGTCACCGGCGAAGACGGCGAGCACTCGGCGTGCGGCACGGTCTTCGCCGACGACGACCAGCGGATCGTGCGGGTCGACGGCTATCAGGTCGAGGCCCTGCCCGAGGGGCACATCCTGATCCTGCACAACGACGACCGCCCGGGCGTCATCGGCTTCGTCGGCCAGACCCTGGCCAAACACAACATCAACATCGCCATGATGAATCTTTCCCGCCGCAAGATCCAGGGCAAGGCCATCTCTCTGCTCAATGTGGACAGCCGGATTTCCGAGGCCGTGATCGACGAACTGCGCGGCAACGAGCATATCCTCTCCGCCGTCCAGGTGCAGATCTGACCTCGTCGAACCTGCCCAAAGGTTCGAACTCGAACAGAAAACCGCAAAAGGACCGCGCTACTTATGACCGTCGGCAATCCCTCGCTTGAGGCCATTCTGCCCAAGGGGGTCAAGGACTTTCTTCCGATCAAGGCCGCCAAGATCGAGTTTCTGCAAAACACGCTTCTGGCGGTCTTTTCCCGCTGGGGCTTCCGCCCCATCGTTCCCCCCTCCCTGGAATACCTGGAGGTACTCGAACGGGGTCTCGGCACCGGCCTGCGGGACAAAACCTTCCGCTTCGACGACCGGCAAAGCGGCAAACTGGTCGCATTCACCCCCGACATCACCCCGCAGGTAGCGCGTATCGTCGCCACGCGCATGAAGGATGTTCCCCTCCCCCTGCGCCTCTGCTACACCGGGCGGGTGTTGCGTCATACCGAGCAGCAGGCCGGCAAGGACCGGGAGATTTTCCAGGCCGGAGTCGAAATGATCGGCCTGGACAGCCCGGAAGCCGACGCCGAGATGATCGCCATGGCGGTGGAATGCCTGCAGGCCCTGGGCGCCAAGGAGTTCACCATCGATGTCGGCCAGGTCGAATTTTTTCGGGGCGTCATGGCCGACCAGCGCCTGCCCGAATCCCTGGCCGCCGAACTTCGCGGCGCCATCGCCCGCAAGGACAGTTCCGGCCTCAAGACGCTGCTGGAAACAGCCCCCCTGGATGACCGCGCCCGCGAGGAAATTCTCGCCCTGCCCCGCCTCTTCGGCGGCCGGGAAGTGCTGGAAAAGGCCGCGCGCGTGGTGACCAACGACCGCTCGCGCCGGGCTCTCGACAACCTCGCCACGGTCCTCGACATTCTCACCGTCTACGGCGTCGAGGACCATGTCACCTTTGACCTGGGGGAGTTGCGCGGCCTTGACTATCACACCGGCCTGACCTTCCAGGGATTTCTCACCGGCATCGGCCGGGCGGTCTGTCTCGGCGGACGCTACGACAATCTCACCGCCCGCTACGGCTATCCGGCGCCGGCGACCGGTTTCGCCTTCAACCTGCTCAATCTCCTCTTCGCCCTCGACCGGGAACTGGATGCCGTCGCCGCGCATCAGACCGACGTGCTGATTTTCCAGTCCGGCAGCAACAAGGAGTGTGCCCAGCAGATCGCCCGGGAGTTGCGAGCCAAGGGGTATTCGGCGGCCCGCGACATCATCACCCGGGGACTGGAAGAATCCATCAGTTACGCGCAGAAAATGAACTTCCGCTTCATTCTCTGCGCCGGAGAAAACCGCGAGGAGCTTGAGCTCATCAACCTGGCCGACCAGTCGCGCCGCAAACTGGCTTACCGGGAGATCCTCGCCGAGGATTTTGCTCTTTAATCCATCAGGAGACAATTCAGACATGGCCAACGTAATCGTCGTAGGCGCCCAGTGGGGCGATGAAGGAAAAGGCAAGGTCGTCGACATCTATACCGAATACGCCAATGATGTCGTGCGCTACCAGGGGGGGAACAACGCCGGGCACACGCTGGTGGTGGGCAACGAGAAAACCGTGCTGCATCTCATCCCCTCCGGTATCCTGCACGAGGGCAAGCGCTGCATCATCGGCAACGGCGTCGTCCTCGACCCCAAGGTCTTCCTTGAGGAGATCGACCGGCTCAAGAAAAAGGGCTACCTGAAGAACGACAGTCAGCTGGTGGTGGATGCCAACGTCCATATCATCATGCCTTACCACAAGGCCATCGACATCGCCCGCGAGAGCAACTCGGGCGCCCGCAAGATCGGCACCACCGGCCGGGGCATCGGCCCCACCTATGAAGACAAGATCGGCCGCCGCGGCATCCGCTTTATCGATCTGCTGCATCCGGAAATCTTCGCCCGTAAGGTCAAGGAATTGCTGCCGGAGAAAAATCTCATTCTCGAAAAACTCCTCGGCGGGCAGCCCCTCGACGAAGAGGCGATCATCAACGAATACACCACCTATGGCCGGATGCTCGGCAAATATCTGGGGAACGCCTCCAAGCTCCTCAATCAGAGCATCGCCGAAGGCAAGAACATCCTTTTCGAGGGTGCCCAGGGAAGTCTGCTCGACGTGGATCACGGCACCTATCCCTACGTCACCTCCTCGTCGACCATCGCCGGCGGCGCCTGTACCGGTACCGGCGTCGGACCGCGCTTCATCGACGCCGTGGTCGGCATTTCCAAGGCCTATGTCACCCGCGTCGGCGAAGGCCCCTTCCCTACCGAGCTCAATGACGAGATGGGGGAAAAATTGCGCCAGATCGGCCAGGAATTCGGCGCCACCACCGGCCGCCCCCGCCGCACCGGCTGGTTCGACGCCGTCGCCCTGCGCGAGGCGGTGCGCACCAACGGCATGACCGGCCTGGCCATCACCAAGCTGGATGTGCTCAACGAACTGGAAACCATCAAGATCTGCACCGCCTATTCCTACCGCGGCCAACTGCTCGAAGACTTCCCCCAGGATCTCGAAGTCCTCAAGGAGTGCAAGCCCGTTTACGAAGAAATCGAAGGCTGGAACGCTTCCTTGGCCGACGCCGGCAGCTTCGCAACCTTGCCGCAGAAGGCCCAGGATTATCTGAAGAAACTCGAACAGGTTACGGGCTGCCCGGTGGTTCTGGTTTCCGTCGGCCCGCGCCGTGACCAGACCCTTCAGGTCAAGAACCCCTTCGCCTGAAAAAGTCTTTTTTCCCAGAAAACACAAAAAAGGGTTGACTGAAAAAAACATTTCCTTTATAAGTTGGCTTCTCTTGTGAGCCGGTAGCTCAGTCGGTAGAGCATCTGACTTTTAATCAGATGGTCGTGGGTTCGATCCCCCCCCGGCTCACCATTTTAAAAGCAGCATCCTGCGGGGTCATTTCCCGCGGGGACTTGAAGGTTAAGTCCCTATCGTCTAGCCTGGCCCAGGACACCGGCCTTTCACGCCGGCGACGGGGGTTCGAATCCCCCTGGGGACGCCAAATCGATAAGCCTCTCTGCACCAGCAGGGGGGCTTTTTCGTTTCGACCGGGGATCAACGGACACAGAAGAGCCGACACAGCAACCGCCGTGTGCCGGCGACAATGTCGTCAAACCTTACGTGAAAGCCCCGCCGAATTCCCTTCGACGGGGCATTTTTGATCCACAGGAAAATAGCGGCAGAGGGAGTTACGCACCTTGGCCGCACATCTCATGCAGTGAAATTCAGCTTACGGTCCAGGTCCATGGAGCGGGAAACGCGCTTGGCCTCGTGGATGGTGATGATGTCCTTCTTGCAGAGCTCGATCAGGTGCTGGTCCATGCTCTGCATGTGATACTGGGCCCGCCCCTTTTCGATGTTCTGCTCGATTTCATCGAGCCGCCCCTCGCGGATGCAGGCCTGGATGGTGGTGGTGGAGCGCATGATTTCCACCACCGGCAGGATGTTCTCGCCGCTTTTGTCCTTGATCAGGCGCAGGGAAACCGTGGCGACCAGCATGTCGGCGAGGCGCTGACGGACGATTTCCTGGGCGTCTGGAGGAAAATGCCCGATCACCCGGTTAATGGTCGAGGCGGCGTTCTGGGTATGCAGGGTCGAGAAGACCAGGTGCCCGGTCTCGGCGGCTTTGATGCAGGCATCGATCGTCTCGAGGTCGCGCATCTCGCCGACCATGATGACGTCCGGGTCCATACGCAGGGCGGCTTTCAGGGCGCCGCCGAAACTTTCCGTATCGATGCCGACCTCGCGCTGAATGATGCAGCTTTTGTTGGAAGCAAAGAGGAATTCGATGGGATCTTCGATGGTGATGATGTTGTAGCTGTATTTCTCGTTGATGAAGCGCAGTATCGACGCCAGGGTTGTTGATTTGCCGTTGCCGGTGGGGCCGGTGACAAGGATCAGGCCGTTGGGGGCCTTGACGATCTCTTCGAGAACCGGCGGCAGTTTGAGGTCCTGAAAGGAGCCGACGGTGGGGGGAATAACGCGCATGACCACCCCGAACACCCCCCGCTGCCGAAAGATGCTGACCCGAAAGCGCCCGCCGTTGGCGAGGGCATAAGAGGCGTCGCACTCTTTGAAGCCATCCCCCAAAGGCCGGCCGTTGTGCTCCAGAATACGCATGGCGATAAATTCGGTATCGTCGGCGGTCAAAGGAGGCAACTTGGAGCGGAGCAGCTGGCCGCGCGCCCGAAAAAAAGGGGGATTGTCCACTTCGAAGTGCACGTCGGAAACCCGTTTCTCGAAAGAGATTTCCAGTATCTGGTTCAGGGTTTTAATATCCATGGACACATCCCTTCAGTAGCCTGAGATCGCGGCTTAGGCGGAAAACGGCTGGCCTAGCGGCCAGGATTCTTCTCCAGCTGCCGACGGTAGATGGCGTTTTCGAGCACCAGCCCGGCCTGGGCGGCCAGTACCCGCAGATAATCGAGGGGCACGGCCTTGGCTTCGCCAGGACCAAAATCCCCGTAAACGACGGCGATCACCCGACCACGGCTGACGATGGGCAGCAGCAGAGCCGACGGATCGCGAGGTGCGCCGAGCCGTTCCCGCAGCACCTCCTCCAACGCCGCGTCGGCGAGCGGCCCGTAATAGGGCTGGCCGTTGGCCAACACCTGGCGCAATGTCCCGTCGAGAGCCGGAAGCACCGTGAAGCGCGGTACCGGGGCCGGGTTCCGTTCCGCGCCAGGGGAGAATCCGACCCCTTTTTCGGAGAGCAGTTCGCCGCCACGGACGATCAGGGTCAGTTCCCGCGGGAAGAATTCGCTCAGCCGCTGGAGCAACACCTGGGACAGCTCCGGCGCATCACGGAGCCCACGCAAGACAAGCAGATCATTGCCGAGGTCACTCGCCGCGAGATTCCGGCGCTGGGCAAAGTAGTCGCGCAGATAGGCAAGCAGGACTTCGAAGAACCAGATCATCGGCCCGACTTCGCCGCCGGCGGCAAGTTCGCGGGGACGGGGAATGACCGCCAGGACACCTTCCTGATAGGACTGGAGGACAAAATCCCCGTCCTGTTCCAACGCCAGTTGCAGCACCGGCAATTGCGGGAAGCGGGCGCGTTTCTCCCGGCGCAGGCGCATCAGGTCAAGAGCGGTCCAACCCGGCAGCTCTTCGTCGGGGGCGCCGAGCACCAGCAGGGGCACCATCCCCTTGCGCAGAGACTGTTCCAGGATCAGGTCGAGATCTTCCTCATCGTCGGTGGTGAAGCTGAGAATGTCGAGGGATTTGCAAATCGTCATGACGCCGTGCCGGACAAGGCGGTCGCGACCGCAAAAAACGACGCCACGGCTTCCGCCGGCGAAATCGTTTCCCGCCGAAGGCGTGAGGCGGGTCAAGAAATCGGCCATCCTTCCCCGGTCGGCGGCACCGGCAGCCGGCCAGAGTTCGTCCAGCAGCTTGCGATGGGGCGCACTGGGGTCGACCACTTCGATACTGGCAAAAACTTCGGGAATCTTCCGTTCCAGCTGATCGAGATCCCCCAGCCCAAGATCGCCGGCGGACAGTTCGACCGCACCGGTCGCGGCCGAAGGCTCCGGAGCGAAAGCGGCGTCGACCGACTCATCCTCTTCCCACTCGGGGTCCTCCCCTTCTCCGTCGCGGTTCTCCTCGTCGAAAATGCGCAGGGCATCCATCAGCACCCGCTGGGTATCGAGGTTGATTTCCTGATGCAGCATTTCCGGGAAATAACGGTACTCGTCGGAAATCACCGCGCTGTGCACATCCAGGGTGAACGTTCCCTTGGTCCAGCGCAGCATCTCCACCACCGTCATCTCGATCAGGGTGCGCAACCCCCGATAGGCATCCTCCTTCCTCAACACTCCCTCCTCGATGAGGGTGGCGATCAGCGGCTTGCGCGCCGCGCCGGCATCCTGCTGACCGTTCAGCGCGGCATCGCAGGCCTCGCGGGAAACCGCGCCCATATCCACCAGAATCTTGCCGATACGCACGCTGGTATTGGCGTGATTGGCGCTGGTGATGTAGCCCTCGTTGAAAACCAGCTGGCATTCCCCGCGCCCGCCGCGCACACACAAGGTGCCGGTCTTACGGGAGGAATGGAGGAGCTGGATGACATCGACGATGGGCAGGTGTTCCAGTTCGCCGGAAAAGGACATGGAAAGCCTCGGTGAAGGTACATGAAGAAAGAGTCGTGTTCGGCCTTTTTAAATGGATTCCGACAATTTAATGCAAAGCCTGCGGCATTGCAACAACGGCGGAGGGAATCGGGCGGGGAAAGCCGCCTTGCGCTGGTTTTGCCCGGAGGGCTGTGCTATGCTGAAGACCGCATTTCATCCACTCCCGGCCCCAGGACACCATGACCTCCCGCGAAACCTACGTTGAAATTTTTTCCGACGGCGCCTGCAGCGGCAACCCCGGTCCCGGCGGCTGGGGCGCCCTGCTTCGCTACGGCGGAACGCTTAAGGAACTTTCCGGCTATGCGCCGGAAACGACCAATAACCGCATGGAACTGACCGGTGCCATCGAAGCCCTGGCCGCCCTCAAGCGCCCCTGCCGGGTGCGGCTGACCACCGATTCGGAATATGTCAAAAAAGGCATTACCGAATGGATTCACGGCTGGGTCAAGCGCGGCTGGAAGAATTCACAGAAAAAGGATGTCGCCAATCGCGACCTGTGGGAACGCCTGCTGGAACTCACCCGCCGCCACGAGGTGGAATGGTGCTGGGTGCGCGGCCATGCCGGGCATCCGGAAAACGAACGCTGCGACGAACTGGCCCGGGACGCCATCGCCCGGGGCCGCGCCGCCGCCTGACACGTCCTCCCGTCCGGTCATTCCAATCCAACAAGGAGCTTTGCCATGTCCCAGACGATCAATCAGCAAATCGCCACCTTTCTCGAATCCCCGGCCTTCGGCGTGGTCGGCGCCTCCCCGCGCCGGGACAAGTACGGCAACATGGTTCTGCGCTGCTACCTGCAAGCGGGGCGGGAGGCGATTCCGGTCCATCCGGCGCAGAAGGAAATCGAAGGACTGCCCTGCGCGGCGTCGGTCAACGAACTGCCGGAGACGGTCCAGAGCATCTCCGTCATCACCCCGCCGTCGGTGACCGAAAAGGTCGTGGATGCGGCCATCGCTCGGGGGATGATCCGCAATATCTGGATGCAGCCCGGCGCGGAAAGCCCGGCAGCGGTCGCGGCCTGCCGCCAGGCCGGCATCAACGTCATTGCCGACGGCAGTTGCGTGCTGGTTGTTCTCGGTTTCCGCGATCATTAATGTAAGGGTACGCTCATGCGGATTCTTTGCGCCCTGATCTTCCTGGTGCTGATGACCTTCTCGCAAGCCGCGGCGGAACGCATCGCCGTGCTCGACCTCAGGCCCATCGGCGCCGACCCCACGCTGGCCTTGGCGGTTTCGGAAAATCTGCGCACCATGATCAGTCAACTGAACCGCTTCACGGTCGTGGAACGCGCACAGCTCGACACCATCCTCGATGAACAGCGTCTGGAGCAGACCGGCATCACCGAGGACTCCCAGGCACGCAGAATCGGCGCGCTGGCCAACGTCGACCTGATTCTGCTCGGCAGCCTCAGCCGGATGTTCGACAGTCACACCATCAACGCCCGGGTGATTGAGGTTCAGAGCGGCGAAGTGCGTATGGCGATCAAGGTCGACATGCCTTCCCATGCCGATTTCCCCCGTAAAATCGACGAACTGGCCCTGGGCATCGGCGGCGCCTCCGCCCCCCGGGCCGATTCGACCCCGCCGAATCTGGAAGGAACCTACGAGGTCCAGGGGGACGATTATGTCGGCGAGATCCACATCCAGAAAGCCCGGGAAATCTATCTGATGCCCTGGGAAATCGACAACTCGCAAACCGGTGATGCCCCCCAGACCTTCAACGGTTGGGGGCTCTACCATGACGGCGTTCTCAGCGCTTTTTATCGCGGCATTGAAGAGCCGGATAATTTCGGCATTTCCGCTTATGAAGTGCTGCTGGGGGGAAGCAGCTGCGGGGTCTCTATACCAATCTCGGAACCCCCAAGGTCTACGGAAAAGTCCGCTTCGAAAATGGTGTCAAAAAACCCTGATTTTTAAATACACCCCACCGCATGAGAGATTCTTTACCACCAGCCATTTGCCCGCGAAAGCTTTCCGCGGCGGGAGACCGCAAGATCCATGTCCGCTACCGAAACCGACCCCTTTCTCCCCTTTGCCATCCATCCGTTACGCGACGCCCTTTACGACGAGCTGCATGCCCGCCCTTTCCATCCGGTGGCGACCCCGCAGAAGCTGACGCATCTGGCCTTCCGTGCAACAGTCGCCGAACTGGACTGCTCCTTCAACCAGCTGCGCGATCTCTGCCGGCGGTACAGCGTTAACCAACCGGGACCGGAAACCGCTTTCTTCCTTCAGGACTTCGGTCAGTTCACGGTGCGCTGGGAACGGCATACGGAATTCTACGCCCTGACTTTCATGGCCCCCGATTCGGCGGGAGGCACGGACCCCTTTGCCGATCCGGTGTTGAACCTTTTACCCAACGACTGGCTGCAAGCCCTGCCCGGGCAGGCGGTCGCGGCCTTCCATCTCGCGGTGGCAGCGGCCGACACCCCTTGCGACACCCCCACCCTCTATCGATATTTCGAAGGGCAGAAACTGATCCTGAGCCTGCCCAAAAAAGGCAAGGCCCAGCTCTGTACCGCTTTCAAACTCCATGGCGACGGCTTCGGCCGCTTTCACATCCGCAACCTCGGCATTGATGATTATCAGATGGGGCGCCTGGTTCAGCGGGTCATCGAGTTGGAAACCTACCGCCTGCTGGCCCAGCTTTCGCTGCCCATCGCCAAGCGGATCGCTCCCGAACTGAACGATCTCGACCATCGCCTGACGTCAATTTTGTCCAGCCTCTCGACCCTGGAGAACGCCCGCGAAGAACGGGAACTGCTCGACAGCCTCTCGCAGCTGGCCGCCCGCATCGAGGCCTTTCGCAGCGAAACCAACTACCGCTTCGGCGCGACCCGCGCCTATCATGACCTGGTTCTCAGCCGGGTCCAGAACATCCGCGAAACCGAGGTCGAGGAACATATGTCCGTCCACGAGTTTCTCAGTCGCAGGCTGGTTCCGGCCTTGCGCACCTGCGAATCGGTCCAGACCCGGCTGGAGGATCTCTCCCGGCGGATCGAACGCGCCGGCGACCTGTTCCGCACCCGGGTCAATCTGACCATGCAGGAGACCAACAAGAGCCTGCTCGCCTCCATGGATCGGCGCGGCCGCTTGCAGTTCCGTATGCAGGAAACGGTGGAAGGGCTGTCGGTGGCCGCCATCAGTTATTACATGGTCGGCCTGGCCGGGTACCTTTTCGGCGGCTTGCCCCTCGCCGATTGGGGGCTGGAGAAAGGGGTGCTCATGGCCATCTCCGTTCCCGCCGTGGTCGCCCTGGTCTGGTGGATGACCCAGCGCATCAAACACCGCCTCATCAAAGATCCCCTGGAACGGAAGCCTTCGCCGCCCGGGTCTTGACGTACAAAAAAAGCCTCCGAAGACCGGAGGCTTTTTTTGTACGTTTCTGACAACGATTTATCCGACCGAGACACTGACGAAAACCAGGCCTTCGGAGCCGGTATTGTCGATGCCGTGGGCTATTCCTTCCGGCGCCACCAGCACGGTCCCCGGCTCAACGTCGCGGGGGGAATCCCCCAGAAAGCGCCCGGCCCCCTCAAGAATGACCCAGATATGATCGCCGGCATGGACATGGGGATGGATGTGCTGCCCCGGCAACAGGCACCAGAGTGTTGTCCGGGACTGGGGAGTCTCGGCCAGAATGATTTTATTCGCCTGTTCCTTGTTATAAGCCACCTTGTCGGTGTAGTCGTGAAAAAAGGTCGGCATGGTCGACTCCCTCTAAAAGAAATGGCGCCCCGCGAACCGCGGGGCGCCATGAGATTACCTCATACGAGGAATGAAGATCAAGCTTTGGCAACCGATACGGCAACGAGATTCGTACCGGCGGGCATCAGCTGCTGAATATTGACATCGGCAAAATGATAGGGGGCAAAAAGCAGTCCCGCCTGAACCTTGTCATCGACCTTGACCTTGCCGGCGGTGCTGCCGAGCGCCGTCGTCACCTTCACCGTGTCGCCGTCCTTTACCCCAAGACTCTGGGCGTCGGCGGTGTTCATTTCGATATAACCGGCGGCGGCGACTTCCAGATTCCCCTCGGCAAAGGTGGAGGTCGTCCCGAAGTGGAAGAGAATCTTACCGGTGAGCAGTTGCATCCCGCCGGGGGCGGCAGCCGCCTTAACGGGAGTGAAGCTCAGCCCCTTTTCTTTCGGCGCAAACGGAGTACGCAGGACATGCCGGCAGCGTTCCCCACCGCAAGAGGCGACTTGGCCATAGACCGGAACGACCTGCTTGATTTCGGCGATGACCGAATCGAGAGTGATCGTCTCGGCCTTGGGGTCGAGCAGCCGATAGAGGGCAGCGAAAATGTCCAGATCCGCCCGCGCTTCGCCGAGGGGATTGCGCGCCTTGCCGAGTTTGCTGAGCTGATGGTCGAGGGAGGTGACACTGCCGTTTTTCTCGACATCGGCTGCTCCCGGGAGAATGACGTCCGCGAAGGCTTCCAGTTCGCTGGAGAGGATATCCTGCACCACCAGACACTCGACCTTATCCAAGGCCTTGCGCCAGCGGCCGCTTTCGGGAAAGCTTACCAGGGGATTGGTCGCCGCCAGATAAAGAACCTTGATCTCTCCTTTTTCCACGCCTTCAAGAATCGCCTGGGCATCACGGCCTTGCGCGGGCAGGGAGGCATTCCAGGCCTTCTCGAACTCGCCACGGGCCTGGGCATAGTCCTTGGGTCCGGGAAGAAGATCGGCAGCCAGGCCCATATCCAGCAGACCCTGGGTGTTGCCCTTTTCGTCGAGAGGATAGAGGCCGCCGAACTCGCTCCCCAAGGTGCCGCAAACCAGCGCCAGATTGGCCAGGGCAAGAACTTTCTCCTCGGCACCGGCACCGCGAGTCAGGTCGCCGCCGAAAAGAACAGCGACGTTTTTCCCTTTCCCGAGATAGTCGGCCGCTTCATTCAGCAGTTTTTCGCTGACGCCGGTCGCCGCGGCCGCTTTCTTCACATCCACGGCAGCCAGTCCCTTTTTCAGATCGGCGAGATTGCCGACAACCTTGCTGAGAGCGGCGTCATCCGCCAGCCCCTTCTCCAGAATCAGTTTGGCCAGGGCGTTGGCCAGATCGATCTCACTGCCGGGACGGTAGGCCAAGTGGGTGTTGGCGTAGCGGGTGAGCTTCACCTTGCGCATGTTGGCGACCACCAGCTTGCCGTCGGCCTTGCGACAGGACTGCTGAATCTTCCAGTCGAGGGCAGGAGCCTCGGCGGTTACGTCGGCGCCAAAAACCAGAACCGCGTCGGCCTTGGCGAGATTATCGATGGTATTGGTCGCCCCTACGGTCCCCAGAGCACCGTTAAGGGCCTTAAAGGCGCGCAGAGCACCGAAGCGGGCTTCGCTGTCAAGGTTGTTCGTGCCGACGGCCGCGCGGAAGAACTTCTGCATGAGATAGCTGTCTTCGTTGGTCAACCGGGCCGAACCGAGAGCCGCCACCGCCGGTCCTTTCGCCTCGCGTAATTTATCGGCCACCAGCTTAAGGGCGTCGTCCCAGCTCGCCGGGGCGAGGGCTTCTCCCTGCCGAATCATCGGCCGGGTCAGACGTTTGGGGGAATCGAGATAGCCGTGACCGAAAAAGCCGCCGATACACAGATTGCCGTCATTGACCGTGGTGCCGTCTTCGGAAGTGACGCGCAGAACCTTCCCAT
Organism: Trichloromonas sp.; assembly: GCA_034002365.1. Classification (GTDB taxonomy): domain Bacteria; phylum Desulfobacterota; class Desulfuromonadia; order Desulfuromonadales; family Trichloromonadaceae; genus Trichloromonas. The sequence goes on along the minus strand of JAVFAR010000028.1, from coordinate 13,040 downwards.
GTTTCATGTTAATATCCACCTGGCAATGGCTGCCGCAGTAGGTACAGACGCTGGGAACCTTGGTCAACTCCCAGGGACGGGCCTTGAATTTGAAGGTCTTGGAAATCATGGCCCCGGTCGGGCAGACCGAAACACAGTTGCCGCAGAATTCACAGAGATCGAGGTTCTTATCGATGAAGCTCTTATCGCCTTTATCGTTGACGAAAAGGGCGCTGGAACCGACCGTCTCATGGCAGACCTTGACGCATTTCTCGCAGAGCACGCAGCGGTTGGGAACCTGCTGGATCAACGGCCAGCCGTTGATGGCGGGCGGGTTGACGTCTTCGGCGACAAAGGGCTGCTGGGTCACATTCAGTTCGTAGCAGATATTTTGCAGATCACATTCACCGGCGGCATCGCAGACGGGACAATCCAGGGGATGATTGACCAGCAGCAACTCCACAATCTGCTTGCGGATGGCGCGCAGCTTTTCCGTCTGAGTAGTGACGACAATCCCCGCCTTGACCCGCGTGTTGCAAGCCGTCATCGGCCGGGCCACGCCCTCGATCTCCACCACACAAATCCGGCAGGCGCCGGTCGGTGAAACTTTCTGCAACCAGCACAGGGTCGGAATGCGAATTCCCGCCTGCTGGGCAGCTTCCAGAATCGTCGATCCCGCGGGGACGGTAGCGGTCTTGCCGTCAATTGTCAAAGTGACCATATGATTTTCACCTCAAAGCCTGGCTAAAGACGAAAGGGGCAAGGTCCGGCGGTACCGACTCCCTGACCCCTCGAACCTTGATAACGTTTTAAAGCAACTATATGGCGAGCATCGCCACGCGGTAGCAGCGAAGGCAGCGTTCGGCTTCCCGAACCGCCTGACTGTCCGCGAAGCCGAGTTCCACTTCGCAATAGTTCCCTTTACTGGCCCGCTCGCGGCCGTGAATTTCTTTTTGATGGGCGCGGCCCACCGAATCGAGCCAGGCCACCTCTTCGTTCTTATCGTAAACGCTCAGGTGCGTCAGAATGTCTTCGAGAATCTCTTCGTCGGCCAGATAGGCCTTGCCCTCTTCCAGCCAACGCTGAATGACGCGGGCGGCGCGGTGGGCGTTGCCGACGCAGGCAACGACGGTAAGCGGTCCGATTTCGGCGTCGCCACCGGCGAAAACCCCCTCCAGATCGGTAATCAGGATCCGCGAGAGAGGATTCCCCATGCTGTCGCTGAGGTCGCGCCCCTTGGGGCTCTTCAGCGGCAGGGACTTGGTCACCACGGTATTCCATTTGGTGATGTCGATCCCCATCTTTTCGGGGATGAAGCCCAGGTCGGGATCCTGGCCGATGGCCGGGATGACCGTGTCGCACTCGACAACAAACTCACTTCCCGCCACCGGTTGCGGGCGGCGGCGACCGGAGGCATCGGGCTCGCCCAGTTCCATGCGCACGCACTCGACCCCGGTGACCTGCTCCTTATCATTTACAATGATCTTGGTCGGCAGTACCAGGAATTCGAAACGCACTCCCTCCTCCTCGGCCCCGTCGACCTCCCAGGCATCGGCAGGCATTTCCTTGCGGGAGCGGCGATAAAGCAGGATCGATTCCTCGGCACCCTCACGCAGGGCGACGCGGACGCAGTCAATGGCGGTGTTGCCGCCGCCGACGACGACAACCTTTTTGCCCATGCCCGTCGGACGACCCATGTAGGCTTCCCGCAGGAAGTCGATACCGCCGGGGAGGAAACCCTTGTACCCCTTATCCTCCCCCTCTACCCCCATCGGCTTGCTGCGATGGGCGCCGGGAGCGAGGAAAACAGCATTGTACTTTTCTTTCAGCTCCGGCAGGGAGATATCCTTGCCGACCCGGGTGTTGTAAATGATCTTCACCCCCAGGCTCTCGATGATATCGATATCCCGCTGCAGAATATGACGGGGCATCCGATAGGCGGGAATGCCCACGGCAATCATGCCGCCGCCGTACCCTTCGGGAAGGGCTTCATAGATGGTGACCGGATAGCCTTCCAGGGCCAGATAGTAGGCGGCCGTCAATCCGGCCGGTCCGGCCCCGACCACCGCCACCGTCTTGTCCTTGCGGGGTTTCGGCCGCATGGGGGGGATCTGATTGTGCTGCCACTCGTAATCGGATGCGGTGCGCTTGAGCACCATGATGCTCACCGAGTCGTCGACGTTCTTACGCCGGCAAGCCGATTCGCAGGGATGGGGACAGACCCGCCCACAGACCGAGGGCAACGGCATGTTTTCGCGGATGGTCGAGAGCGCCTCCCCGAAACGGTAGTCCTTGATTTCCTCGACATAGGCCGGAATATCGATATGCGCCGGACAGCGGTCCTGACAGGGAGCGGTCAATTTGACCACATACTTGCCCGAAGCGCCGGGTTTGCGCGCACCGCGGATGTAGGCCAGGTAATCCTCACGGAAGTGCTTGATGGTATCGATCACCGGCACGGCCGAGGTCATACACAGGGTGCATTTGCAATTTTTCAGCAACTCCCCGAGACCTTCGATGGTGGCGAGATCCTCTTCCGAACCCTGACCGGCGAGGATTCGCGCCAAAGCGTCCTGCATCACCCGGGTACCGCGCTTGCCGGGTGTACACTTGGCGCAACAGTAATCCTCCTGCACCCGGCGGGCATATTCGGCCGCCATGGCGACGATGTCGACCTTGGGATCGGTGACGATCACGCCATCCCAGCCCATGAACGCCCCCCAGGGACGGGTGCCGTCAAAAGTAACCGGCATCTTCTGGTAAGCGCCTTCGACCTCGGCACTCCCGCCTTGACGGTTATCTACTACGTTTCGTCCCCAACTGGAAAAAATGACTTGAGACAAGATCGACCTCCCGTGAGACCCATTCCCTACCACGTTAAACGAACGGAAATCCCTTGAAAAAAGGGAAAGACCACGCCCCTTTACGGCAATCGCCTCTCCCTATCTTGTATACAGTATGCAGTTAGATAGCACGAATGGAAGACCTAAAGCAAGGGAAAATTTGCGTATTTTGCCCCAGGGAGGGGAGCGCCGCGCCCCCCGATTGCATTAATTCAACACCTCGGTAGCGCTCCAGGCCGCCCCGCTTCGCCCACGGGGCGCGGAAAATACCCGATGACGCCGCATCGGCAACAAGCACCGGCAGCGACACAAGATCAGGGAAGCGGCGGAAAAGGTGAGACGATCCGCCAGATCCCGGGCGTCATTCGCCCCTCTTCCTGGTACACCCAATCAAGGCGAAAACGCTCCCGGCGCACCGTCGAGGAGGGAAGCAGGTTGTATTCCAGCAGATACCAGGCGCCGGCCCGCCGATCCTCATCGGAAAACTCGACCCGTTCCAGGGAAAATTCCACAACCCGCAGATCCTCCCCGGAGAAACGTTCCCGGAAACTCTCCCTGACCTGGGCATCCATATGCTGGGCCGCGCCGCCGACATCAAGCCAGCGCAGTCTGCGGGTAAAGTCGTCGCTGGCCGGGCCGTGCCGGTCGGCCGGGGAGACCAAAGCGGCACACGCGAGAAGCGGCAAACAGCAAGCCAGAACGAACCATCGGCAGAGACCGACCTTTTTCATACGCCCCCTTTTTTCCGGCAAGCCTTGTCAGGCCCGGATACTGCGCTAGAATGGCTTCTATTCTTCAGTCCCGGAGCACAGATCCCATGAAAACCGTGGAAATCTACACCAAAAACCACTGCCCCTATTGCTGGCGCGCCAAGGAACTGTTGCGCATCAAAGGGGTCGATTTCCGGGAAATCGACATCAGCGACGACCCGGAGAAGGCCCTCGAAATGCGCGAACGCAGCGGCCGGAAAACAGTGCCGGAAATCTTCATCGGCGGCCGTCTGATCGGCGGCTGCGACGAACTCTTTGAGTTGGACGAACGGGGGGAACTGACCCGAATCCTGGATCTCAACCCGCCGTCCGACGGATGAACGCCATCAATTCCAGCGCCAGTTCGACCTTGCCGAAGGGGGGCATGAGATAGTAGCCCCCGCAGCGCCCCCGTCCCGCCTCGATCAGCTCCCGGGCGATCGCCACCCCTTCCCGCATCCCCGCCTCTCCCTGTTTGCCGCGCATGCGCTCACGCACCGCCTCGGGCAGGGTAATGCCGGGCACTTCGTTGTGCAGAAACTCGGCGTTGCGCTCACTCACCAGCGGCAGAATCCCCACCAGCACCGGCACCCCAAAGGGAGCGGTCTTTTCCAGCAACTCATCCAGCACCCGTGCCGAATAGACCGGCTGGGTCTGCACAAAGCGGGCGCCGGCCGCGACCTTCTTGCCAAGCTTGCGCAGCTGCCCTTCCATGGTTGTCAGGTTGGGATTGAAGGCGGCGCCAAGTAAAAAGCGGGTGCGGCCGTCGATTTCGGCGCCGAGGAGGTTGCGCCCGTCATTGAGTGCGGAAAGGAGCTCCAGCAAACTGACGGAGTTGAGGTCGAAAACATTGGCCGCCCCCGACTCTCCCCCCACCGCCACCGGATCGCCGGTCACCGCCAGAATGTTGCGGATGCCGAGGAGATGGGCGCCCATCAGTTCGGAATGGAGGCCGATAAGGTTGCGGTCGCGGCAGGTCACATGGACGATGACCTCGGTGCCGGTCTCTTCCTGGATGGCCCGGGCCAGGGCGATGTTGCCGAGACGGATGCGGCCCAGGGGGTTTTCCGCCAGGCTGATGGCGTCGACACCGGCGCGGGCCAGGGCGCGGGCGCCGTCGAGCACCTTGGCGCAGTTCAGGCCGCGCGGCGGGTCGAGTTCCACGGTAACGATCGGTCGCCTGCCCCAATCGGCGAGGAAATCGGGGCGGGATTCCGGCGTCGGCGGCACGGTCGAAACGGAGAGATCCGGCGCAAGCACCACCCTCGTGGTCGGCGCGGGCGACAGGTCGGCCAGGGCTTCGGTCAGGGCGCGGATATGTTCCGGCGTCGTCCCGCAGCAGCCGCCGATGAGGACCGCTCCGGCCCGCGCCAGCTCCCGGCCCATGCCGGCGAAATATTCCGGAGTGGCGAGGTAGATATAGCGCCCCTCCACATATTCGGGGAAGCCCGAGTTGGGAAAAGCGGAGAGAGGCAGGGCCGAGACGGCGGCCATGCGCGATACCACCTGGAGCAGCTCGCGCGGCCCGGCACCGCAATTGGCGCCGATCATCGTGGCACCGGCTGCCGTCAGACGGCGCGCCGCCTGTTCGGCGGAAATTCCGCCGCGGGTTCGTCCCTCCTGAAGAAAGGCCATCTGCGCCACCACCGGCAGCCCCAGTCCGCGGGCGATGGCCACCCCCAGCTCGAGATCGGCGAGGCCGGCGAAGGTTTCGAGGAGAAAGAGATCGACCCCGCCCTCGGCCAGCGCTTCCATCTGCTCGCGCAGGGCGGCTTCCGCCTCTTCCCGGGAGAGCCCCCCCCCTTCCCCCCGGGGACGCAGCAAAGGCCCCACCGAACCGGCGACATAGGCGCCGTCGCCGGCGGCCTCCCGGGCCAGGCGCGCACCGGCCAGATTGATGGCGCGAGCCTGCCCATCCAGCCCGAAACCGGCCAGGCGCGGGGCGTTGGCCCCGAAGGTATTGGTCTCCAGAAGGCGGGAGCCGGCGGCCAGATACTCTTCATGCACCTGCCGGATCAGCTCGGGAGCATGCAGATTGAGACATTCAAAATTGGTGTCGAGCCGGACGCCCCGACTGTAGAGCAGGGTACCCATGGCGCCGTCGCCGATGATCAGGCGGCGGCCAAGCTCTTCGAGAAACCGCCGGGAGCGGTCATTGGCACTGGACATGGAGCATTCCGTACGGGGTGAGGGTGAGACCGGCAGGGCGAACAGGGGATCAATGGATCCCCTGTTCGCGCATTGCGGCGGAATTGTTCAGTCCGTTTCGCGGACAATGGCGGTATAGAAGAGATGCCCGTCCGACTCGGCCACGGCCAGGGAAAGCTCCAGCCAGACCTGGGAACCGTCCCGGCGCCGCCCGGGAATTTTGTGCAGCTTGCGAATCAGCTGCGCGGCATTCTTTTTCAGATAATCCTCGACCCCGGCCTGATGAAATTCCGCGCACTCCTCATGGACCAGCCGCGCCACGGAGACCCCCATCACCTCACGCTTGCTGAAGCCGAAGATCCGCTCGGCCTGGCGGTTGAAGAGGATGACCTGGCCGGTGCCGAGGAAAGAGACCATGCCGTCGCGCACCGTTTCGGTCATTACCCGGAAACGTTTTTCCGATTCTTCCAGGTGTTCGGTCTTCTCACCGAGGTGAACCATCATTTCGTTGAAGCCGTCGATCAGGGTGCCGATTTCATCCTGCCCCCGGCGGGGAATCGGTTTTTCGAAACGTCCGGTGCGGACAATCTCGCGAATCGCCAGCCCCAGCCGGGCCAGGGGCGCGGTCACCGCCACGCGCACCAGCAGCCCCAGACAGAAGACGAGGGCAAGGAGCACCCCCCCCGAATAAAGAAGATCGGTGCGGACCTTGCGCTCGACCTGGGCCTGCAGCCTGCCCAGGGGAATCGAGACGGAAACGGCGCCGATCACCTCGCCGATACGGTAATGGAAGGACTGCTCGTTGGGATCGGGAAACATCTCATTGAGGAAGGCCGGTGCCGTGGCGGGGTCGCCGTGACATTGCAGGCAGCTCTCATCGACGCGAAAGGGCTGCAAATAGCGAAAGATCGGCTCCTTGCCGAGATCGATGACGCGATAGCTTTCCCGCTTCTCCGGATCCCCGTAAAACTCCTTGAGCATGGCCGTTTCCGAGGGATCGGGAGCATTCTTCGGATTGCGGTAGCGTTCGGAAACCTGGCGGATGGTGTAACCGACGTCGGCGGCGACCAGGCTGCCGATCTGGGTCGAGACCACCTGCGGAATGAGGCCGTAGCGCTCGCGGGTCAGCTCGATCCCCCCCTTCTGCAGCTGGTCGGAAAGGTACTGCCGTCCCCTACTCGCCGACGCGGCGATAATCCGCGCCTTCTCCACCGCCTCCTCGACACTGTAGCCGTGCTGCTGATGGAAGCTGATCCACGAAAAAATCCCAAAGAAAACCAGCAAAATCAGCAGGATGACCAGATTGATCTTGGTCTGCAGACTGCGGTGGCGGAAGAAGTCCATGGACGGTGCCCCCTTTCCTCAGATGCTGAAAACCCGCTGCAAAAACCGGCGCAGAATCTCGGCGGTCAAGCCCCAGACCTGATGACGGCCGACGGTGAAGAAGCCGACCGGAAAGACCCGCCCCTGATGCCGCCAGTCCTCTTCGTGATAGATGGCGGGATCGAGCAGCCGCGCCAAGGGCAGTTCGATGACCTCGGCAACCTCATTCCGATTGACCTGATAGGGATAGGGGGCGGGGAAGGTCCCGACAAAGGGAACCACGTGGTAGCCGTGGATCGAAATGCAGTCGTCCAGCCGCCCCAGCACCTGGACATCGCTCGCGGCGATGCCTATTTCCTCTTCCGTTTCCCGCAGGGCGGTGGCCCGCGGGCCGGAATCTTTCACATGCCAGGCGCCGCCGGGAAAGGAGATCTCTCCCGAGTGGTGATTGAGCTTCTCGGTGCGCCGGGTGAAGAGCACCCAGTCCTCGCCGTCCCGGGTGAAAAGCGGCAGCAGCACCGCCGCCGGGCGCAGCCCGTGCTGGGGAAGATGCTTCGGCGGCTGGGCGGCGAGGCGCCGGCGCACCGCCTCGGGATCGAGCATCAGGCGCCGTCCGTGCCGGCGTTGCGCTTGAGGGCGGCGATGGTTGCCCGGTAGTCGTCGGTGCCGAAGACGGCGCTGCCGGCCACCAGCACATCGGCCCCGGCGGCGACGATGCGGCCGATGTTGTCGGTCTTGACCCCGCCGTCGACTTCCAGCTCCACTTCTAGTCCCCGTTCCGCGATGGTCCGCCGCAGGGCCGCGATCTTGCCCAGACAGGAAGGGATGAAGCTCTGGCCGCCGAAGCCGGGGTTGACCGACATCACCAGCACCAGATCGAGATCGTCGAGGATCAAATCGAGGGCCGCCACCGGAGTCGCCGGATTGATGGACACCCCGGCCTTTTTGCCGAGGGAACGAATAAGCTGCACGGTACGGTGCAGATGAGGAACCGTTTCCTGATGCACGGTAAGGATATCGGCGCCGGCCTTGACGAAATCGGGGATGTAGCGGTCGGGATTTTCGATCATCAGGTGCACGTCCAGCGGCAGGTTCGTCACCTTGCGCGCCGCTTCGACGACCAGCGGCCCGATGGTGAGGTTCGGCACGAAATGGCCGTCCATGACATCCACATGCACATAATCGGCGCCGCCCGCCTCGATGGCGCGGATTTCCTCGCCGAGACGGGAAAAATCCGCCGACAGGATGGAGGGAGCGATTTTGATCATGAACGTTTCTCCAATACTGAAACCGCCACGTCCCCCAGCGGGGCCGGCGTCTGTTCAAAAAGGATAACCGGCTATCTTTTTAGCAGATTTACCGCGCACCGCCAAAACAAATAATCCCGCCTCACTGGGGGCGGCGGCGCAGGGCGGCGGCGAAAAAGGCATCCATGCCGGCATCGGCCCGCCGCCAGGTGCGCAACCGGCCATCCTCCCCGAAAAGCTCCCGCCAGGCCGGCGGCACGCTTTCGCGCGGATCTTCCGCGACAAAGTCGGGATGGGCGGCGAGAAAGGCCTGCACGACGCCGTCGGTCTCTTCCTCGGTGAGGGTACAGACCGAATAGAGCAGGCGGCCGCCGGGTTTGACCAGCGCCGCCGTGTTGGCGAGAATCGCCCGCTGCTGCTCGGCCATCTGGGTGATATCGGCGGCGGTGCGCCGCCAGCGGATCTCCGGGTTGCGCCGCAGCACGCCGAGGCCGCTGCAGGGGGCATCGACCAGTACGGCGTCGAAACTTGCCGGGGCGAGAAAGGGCGGGGGCTGCGTCAGATCCCAGGCGCGGGCGCTGATCCCCCGGCAACCGAGCCGGGCGGCGCCGCTCGTCACCAGCCGCGCCCGCTGGGGATGGAGATCAAGGGCCAGCACTGCCACCTCGTTGCCTCCCAGGGCGCAGAGGTGGGTGGTCTTGCCTCCCGGCGCGGCGCAGGCGTCGAGGATCTTCTCGCCGGACTTGGGCGTCAGCAGGTGGGCGATGAGCATACTCGCCTCGTCCTGCACCTGATACCAGCCCTCGCTGTCCCCGGGCAGGGCCGCGCCCCCCCGGTGGCCGATCACCACCCCCTCGGGAGCGAAACGGGTCGGGGTTCCTTCCATTCCGCGACTTTTAAGTTGGTCGAGGAAATCCTCGCGACTGATTTTCAGGGTATTGACCCGCACCGTGAAGGGGGCCGGCTGCAACAGGGCATCGGCCAGGGCCACCGCCGCCTCGCCGCCGAAGCGCCGCGCCCAGGAGCGCGCCAGCCAGTGGGGAAAGGCGGCCAGCTTTTCCAGGCAGATCACCGGCTCGGTCGCATCGGGCCAGGGGATCTCTTCCCGCTGGCGGATCAGGTTGCGCAGGATGCCGTTGATGAAGCCGGTGGCCCGCTCCAGCTGCTCCCGCCGGGCCAGTTCCACCGTCTCGTGCACGGCGGCCGGAGCCGGCACCTTGTCGAGAAAAAGAATCTGGTAGGCGCCGAGGCGCAGCAGATTGAGCACGCGCGGTTCGACCTTGGCCAGCGGCTTGCCGCACAGGCGGGCCAGGGCGAAGTCGAGCCGTCCGCGCCGGCGCAGGGTGCCGTAGACCAGTTCGGTGGCCAGCCCCCGGTCGCGGGGATCGAGGCGGACCGACTGCTGAAAGGCGGCGTCGAGGGCGAGGTCGGCATAAGCCCCCTCATCGACCCGACAGAGGACGGAAAAAGCCAGTTGGCGGGGATTGGCGGAAGACAAAAAAGGCATCCTTTCAGACGGAAAAAGCCAGGGGCATGCACGGCACACCCCTGGCCGACGGGACTGGGGAAAGGAGGGGGGAATCAGGCCGCCGCCATGCTTTCCAGGCGCCGCACCCGTTCTTCCACCGGCGGATGGGTGGAAAAGAGGGCTTTGATCCCGGCGCCGCGCAGCGGGCTGACGATGAACATGTGCGCCGTGGCTTCGTTGACCTTCGGCATGGGCTGACGGCTGTTGGCCGCTTCGAGCTTGCGCAGGGCGCTCGCCAGACAGAGAGGATTGCCGGAGAGCCGGGCGCCCCCCTTGTCGGCCTCGTACTCCCGGGAGCGGGAGACCGCCATCTGCACCAGCATGGCGGCCAGGGGGGCGAGAACCATCATCAGGATCATGGCGACCGGGTTGCCGTCCTCGTCATCCCGGCCCCCGAAGAGCAGGGACCACTGGGCCATGTGCGACAGGTAGGAGATCGCCCCGGCGATGGTCGCGGCAATGGAACCGATGAGAATATCGCGATGCATGACGTGGCTCATCTCGTGGGCCATGACTCCCATCAGTTCCTCGCGGCTGAGAATCTGCAGAATCCCTTCCGTCGCCGCGACCACCGCATGTTTCGGATTGCGGCCGGTGGCGAAGGCGTTGGGGGTCGGCTGCGGCAGGATGTAGACCTTGGGCATGGGCAGATCGTTGCGGCGGCAGATCTCTTCGACCACCTCGAAGAGGGGGCCGCCGGAGACTTCCACCCCCCGGTACATCTTGATGACGATCTTGTCGGAAAACCAGTAGGAGCCAAGATTCATCACGGCAGCCATGACCAGGGCGAAGAGCGCTCCGCTTTGTCCCCCGAGAGCGCCGCCGGCGGCGACCAGCACCAGGGTGAGCAGGGTCATGAGAAAAACGGTACGCAGGGTATTCATCATTTCACCTCGTTCGCGGGTTTTCATCATTCACGGGCAGACCAGCCAATGCGCCTGCTCACACTATAATAACGGCGCCGGCACCAGGCAAGGGGCGGCGCCGTAAAAATCCCGCAACGGCCGAAATTCGGCCTACTCCGAACCGAGCCGGGTTCCGGGAGGGAGGGAGCAGCCGCGCAGGAAATCGCCGGCGGCCAGGCGTTTTTTCCCCGGCAACTGCAATTCGCCGACCCGCAACACCCCCTCGCCGCAGGCGATGCGCACCCCGGCGGCGTCGGCGGCCAACACCGTCCCCGGCGCGCCGCTCCCCGTCTCCGGCGCGGTGCGGGCGATCTTCAGCACCTCGCCGCGCAACTGGGTGTAGGCGCCGGGCCAGGGATCGAGGCCGCGCACCTGATTGTGGATCCGGGCGGCGGGCCGATCCCAGTCGATGAGCCCGTCTTCCTTTTTGAGCATCGGCGCATAGTTGCTGAGGGCGTCATCCTGCTTTTCCCCTTTCAGCGTCCCGGCGCAGAGCCGGCGCAGGGTCTCTTCCATCGCCTCGCGCCCGAGGAGGGCCAGGCGGTCGTGCACTTCGCCGGCGGTTTCGAGGGGGCCGATAGGGGTGGTGCGCGTGATCAGCATGTCGCCGGTATCGAGGCCGACATCCATGTACATGGTGGTCACCCCGGTCTCCGTTTCGCCGTCGATGATCGCCTTGTTGATCGGCGCCGCCCCCCGGTAACGGGGCAGGAGCGAAGCATGCACGTTGATGCACCCGTAGCGGGGGATTTCCAGCACGCTCTTGGGCAGGATCTGCCCGTAGGCGACAACCACGATCAGATCGGGGGCGATGGCGCGCAGTTCCTCCACTACCTCGGGCTGACGGAGCTTGAGGGGTTGATGGACGGCGATGCCGTGTTTGAGCGCCAGTTCCTTCACCGGCGGCGGCGTCAGCTGTTTACCTCGCCCCTTGGGCCGATCCGGCTGGGTGTAGACGGCGCGCAGGTCGAGGCCGAAGTCGAGCAGGCCTTGCAGGGTGGCCAGGGCGAACTCCGGCGTCCCCATGAACACGGTACGGATATCCTGAGGCTTGATCACAGCTGCTCCCGGTGTTGTTCGAGAATTTTCTTGTATTTCTTGCGGAAAAGCCCTCGCTTCAGCGGGGAAAGGCGGTCGACGAAGAGAATTCCGTCGAGGTGGTCGAGCTCATGCTGGATGCAGATCGCCAAAAGCCCCTCGGCCTCCAGCTCCCGCGCCTGCCCCGCCACATCCCGAAAGCGGACCCGCACCTGGGCGGCACGGTCGACCTTGGCGTAGTAGGAGGGCACGGAGAGGCAGCCCTCTTCCTCGCAGGATTCCCCCTCGCGGGCGACGATCTCGGGGTTGATCAGGGTATGCAGTTGCGGCGGCTCCCCCTCGCGGGCGCAATCGATGACCGCCAGCCGCCGTGAAACTCCGACCTGGGGAGCGGCCAGCCCGACCCCGGGGGCGGCGTACATGGTCTCGGCCATGTCGGCCGCCAGCTGTTTGAGGGCGCTGTCGAAAACCTCCACCGGCTGCGCCGTCTGTTTCAGGCCCGGATCGGGATAGTGTCGAATCGCTAGAATGGCCATGGCTGAATCTCGTCGGATGAAATCCTGTGTCGAAGGAAAATCGCAAAACCGGATCATAGTGCTGCACGGCGGGGTTGTCAACCGCGGCTAGGGGCGGCCGGCGGCCAGCCGGCGCCCGAGATTGGCCGCCAACCGGCGGTTTTCCTCATCGAGAAAACGGTTCTGGAAAAGACCGTCGTCACCGAAGACCAGGAACCGTCCCCGCCCCAGCTCACCGGTCACGACCACGCCGAAGGACTGCACGGCGTCGCCGGGGTTGGGCCGGCGGTCGCCGTTGAGATCGATCCAAGACTGGGGGCCGGTACGAGCGATGATCCGCGAACTTTCGTCGAAGTTGACCAGCGCCCAGCCGCCGTAGAGGCCAAAGGCGTCGAGCCCGGCGAAAAGGGGGTGGGATTCCAGTCGGGACACTCGGAAATTGAGGGGTTCATCCGCAAGCAGCGCCGCCGTCTCACGAATGACGCCGTTGGAAAAATCGACGCCGAAGGCGTGCAGCAGTCCGGCCAGGGGCGGCCCGACGTGAAGCATCACCACCAGGGTACCGCCCCCATCGACGAAGCGGCGCAGAGCGGCAATCTCCCCCTCGGCAAAGGGGACGAAGGGGCCGGAGACGATCAGCGCCGAAACCCCGGCGAGGGCGGCATCGTCGAAAGGGCCGATGTGGCTGCGGGGGACGAGCCCCTGGCCGCGGAGAATCGCAGAAAATTCCGACAGATCCAACGGCCCGGTGCCGCCGGCGACGAA
>JAVFAR010000027.1:0-27481 GCA_034002365.1 Trichloromonas sp. | reverse complement strand
CCGATCTCCACTATGACGGGCCTTTCCGCGATCCCTACCAGCTGCTCAAGGCCTACGCCATCAATCGCGGCTACCGCTGCCTGGAAGGCTATATCGCCAAGAGCCCCAAGGTCGAATCCCTCAACACCAACCCCGAAGGGAAGATCTACCCGGTCATCACCCACGGCCGCGCCACCGAGGTCCATGTCCAGTTTTCCCATCTGGCCCGCCAGATCTACCTGGACACCCTGGAGGCCCAGCCGCGCCGTCTCGACCTCTTCGCCGAGGAGCTGGGCCGTCAGGCCCATGCCCGGGACGAATCCTTCAGCGCCCGTCGCGCTCACTTGAGCAGCGAATGCCTGCTCTGCGGCAAACCCCTCGACGCCGCCGACGGCAGCCTGCATGCCGGTTATTACTGGGAAAATCCCGCCGCCGAGCGGGCCGGACTACTCGAAGAGGACTGCTTCGCCGGCCTCGTCTTTCCCTATATCTATCGCTCCCGGCGCCAGATCGAAAACCAGGACCCCTTGCGCGAACTCTTTCGCGAGTCGGCGCAACGCTCCTTCTTCGTCCTGCGCCGCGCCCCCAGCAGCCGGGGCTTCTACCAGCAGCAGCTCTCCTTCTACCGTTTCGACGAAGAGGGTCTGGAAGTCTCCCACAAGGTTATCGACCTGCCCGAGTTGACCGGCGCCCCCCAGGAAGGGCTGCCCCTCTGGACCCCCCTGCTGCGCAACGCCGCCCTGCTCGACGCCGGCAACCGCCTTACCGACGGCTTTCTGCTGATCCGCCGGGTCAGCTCCGATTTCTCCGAAGGCATTCTCTACGACGAACAGTACCGGGAATTCCGGCAAACAGCCGAGCGTATCGCCGCGCAACTCCCCCGGGACTAAAGCGGCGGAGGAAAACCACCCGGTCGGGATCTAGCGCACCAGCAGGCGGGAGGCCGGCACCACGCTGATTCCCTGGGAGCGCAGATAGCCCACCTCCGCGCGCAAGGCGGCGAAGGTTTCCGGATAGGGATGGCAGATTGCCAGCGCCTCTCCGCTTTTCTTCACCATCCCCGCCATGCGGCGGATCTCCCCGCGAATCGCCGAAACCGAGCGAACATTGTCGAGAAAGATATCCCGCCGCGCCGTCGCCACCCCCAGCTCCCGCGCCGTCTCAAAAGCCACCGAACGGTTACTGGTGCGGCTGTCCACGAAAAACAACCCCCCCCGGCGCAACTCCTCCAAGACCACCGCCATCTTTTCCCGGCTCTCGGTAAAACGCGAGCCCATATGGTTGTTCCCCCCCACGGCACAGGGCACCCGCTGCCGGTAACCGCGCACCAGGGCACGGATTTCCTCGTCGGAGCGGCTCAGCAGCAGGGCATCGTCCCCGGGATTGGCGCGGGGGTAGCCCTGGGGCTCCATGGGCATGTGAATCAGCACCTCCCGTCCGCGTTCATGGGCCAGGGCCGCCACCTGCGGCGCCGCTTCGATCTGGGGGATGACGGCGAAGGTCACCCCCAGATCGATGGCCAGCAGCTCCCGGGCCGAGGTCAGATCCCGGCCGAGATCGTCCATGACGATCGCCACCCGGCCGCCGCTCCCCGGGGGAGGCGGCGTCAGCGAGGTCGGCGGCGGCAGTTCCGGCCGCGGCGCCGTGGGGGGCGGGCGAACCTCTGGCGGCGGCGGGAGGGGGGCGACCCGAGGCGGACGAAACTGGAGCCGGGCAACCACCCGATCCCCCAGCAGCACCAGCAGCGCACCGGGGGCGCTCCCTGTTTCCAGCCGCACCTCCGGCGCCTCCCGGCGCAAGGGGTCAAGCAGGGCATCAAGCTCCGCCGCGTCCGGGAAGGGGCTATCGAGGACATAGGTCGTCACCCCATGGTCCTGCTCGATGGTCAGGCCCGCATCGGCGTAGCCGCCCCGGGTCAGGGATTGCTGCAACAGGCGGCGCAAGCCTTCGGGCTCCGGCAGCGCCCGGGTCAGCTCCGGCACAACCGGGGCCGGAGGGTTCACGACCACCGGCGGCACCGGCGGCGGCGTTTCGGGGGGAGCGAGGCGGGCTTGCCGCACATAGGTCAGCAGGATCAGGCTGAACAGAAGAAAGCCCACCACCCCCAGCGCGGCCAAAAGCAGTCGCAACGGGCGGTTGGAGGACTTTTTAACGGGCGGTCGTTTGCCGCGGCGGTTTTTTTTTCGAGGGGACACGGGGCATAAACCAGAAAAAAAAGGGGGGATATTCTCCCCCCGTCGTGAGTCGAAGAATCCCGCCGGTCAGGCGGCGGGGGCGTTGATTTTCTGGAAGACCCGCCAGCCCTTGAGCAGATCAAGGGCGCGCATCAGCTGATAATCCTCCCGGTCCGCCGCCTTCAGGTCGAACTTCCGGGGCGTTTCGGCCTCCCGCGGCTGGGCTTCGAGAGGTTCGGTATCGAAATGGTTGCTCAGATCCTTCTCCCGGAAATGTTCAGCCTCCCCCTCCCCCACCTTTTTCAGCTCAGCCGGGGCGACGACAATATCCGGGGTGATGCCCCGCGCCTGGATGGACGTGCCGCTCGGGGTGTAGTAGCGGGCCGTGGTCAGGCGCAGCCCGGAGTTGTCGCTCAAGGGAATCACCGTCTGCACCGAGCCCTTGCCGAAGCTCTGGGTGCCCAGAACCAGAGCCCGGTCATGGTCCTGGAGAGCCCCGGCGACGATCTCCGAGGCACTGGCGCTGCCGCTGTTGATCAGCACCACCAGGGGGAAATCCTCTTCCTCCGTTCCCGGCCGGGCGTGAAATTCCATGCGGCTGCCTTCCTCGCGGCCATCGGTGTAGACGATCAGTCCCTTGCCGAGGAAGAGATCGGTCACTTTCACCGCCTGCTCCAGCAAGCCGCCGGGGTTGTTGCGCAGATCGAGAACCAGCCCATCCAGGCGCCCGCCGTTTTCCTTGCGCAAATCCTTGAGCGCTTTGGCCAACTCTTCGTCGGTACGCTCCTGGAACTGGGCCAGGCGCACATAGCCGTAGCCGTCCTCCAGGGTCCGGGCCTTGACGCTGCGGATCTTGATGATTTCCCGCTTGAGCTCGAATTCCTTCGGTTTTTCGAAGGCTTCACGGAAGATGGTGATGCGGATCGGGCTCCCCTTGGGGCCGCGCATGAGCTTGACCGCGTCCATGACGCTCATGTCCTTGGTAAAGCCGTCGCCGATCTTGACGATCTGATCCCCCGCCTGCAGCCCCGCCCGGTAGGCCGGCGTATCCTCGATGGGGGAAACGACGGTGAGGACGCCGTCCTTGATGGTGATTTCGATGCCGATGCCGCCGAATTCGCCGCGCGTGTCGTCCTTCATCTCTTTGTAGACGTCGGGGGGCATAAAGGAGGAATGGGGATCGAGGGCGGCGAGCATGCCGTCGATGGCTCCGTAGATGAGTTCCTGCATGGGTACTTCTTCGACGTAGCTCTTGCGCACCAGCGCCAGGACGTCGGTAAAAAGGCGGATATCCTCATACTGGGACTTGGCCTCGGCGGCAAGGGGCCGCGTCAGCTGGGCAACCGCCAGCCAACCGATGGGAAAACAGATCAACAGAACCAACAGGCGCAACCAGCGGCGTTTGAACATGGATGAATCCTCCGGGTGGGGCAACCTCAACGAGGTTTAAGCCAGGGCGCCGGGTTGAGCGGCGTCCCTCGATGTCTGATTTCAAAGTATACCGTATCGCTGCCGTCATAGCCCGCATAGGCCACCGTTTCCCCCTGGGCGACCGTCTCGCCGACCCGTTTCGCCAGGCGCGAAGCCTGGGCATAGAGGGTATAGTAGCTGTCGCCGTGGTCGAGGATGAGAAGATTGCCGTAGCCCTTGAACTCATTGGCGAAGGCAACCCGGCCGGACCAGACGGCGGTCACCGGCTGTTGCGGAGAGGCGCTGATTTCGATGCCGTGACTTTCGTACAGGGTTCCCAGATCGGCATGACGCCCGGTCCCGAAGGGGACCTTGACCTTGCCGTTGACCGGCCAGGACAGCCGGCCCTTCTGCCGGCCGAAGGGGTTGGCCAGAGGGGTTTTGGGATCTTGCGCGGAAGGTTTGGAAGTATACGCCGGGGGCTTGGTCGATTCAAGTTTTTTGACCAGACTCGACAGCCGCGCGGCCCGCTCCTTGAGGGCGGCGACCTCGCCGGCGAGCTTGCCTTTGTCGGTCTTGACCTTGGCCAGCAGCCGCTTCTTCAGTTCGGCCGCTTTCTTCAGGGAGTCCCGGTCGCGCCGCCCCTGGGCCACCAGCGCTTCCTGCTCCGCTTGCAAACCCGCGAGCCGTTCGCGCGTGGCGCTGAGCTCCTCCAGGCGCCGTCGGTAACCGTCCAGGAGTTCCCGGTCCCGGCGAACGATGCGCCCGAAAAATTCGTAATCCTCGGCCATGCGCGCCGGACTCCGCGCCAGCATCAGGGCCCGCAGCAAGCCCATGTCCCCGTCCTTGTAGAGGGTCACCAGGCGCTGCTCCACTTGTCCCCGCAACGACTCGGCCGCCTCTTTCCGGCGAACGCTCTCCCCTTCGGCCGCGGCCAGTTCCTCCTTGAGGGAAACAAGACGCTTATCCTGGTTCGCCATGTTTTGTTGCAGGCGCGCCAGTTCGCTCTCCACCGTCTTCAGATCCTTCCCCAGGGACTTCTCCTCTTTTTCCTTCTTCGAGAGGGATTTGCTCGCCTGGGAAAGACGCTGCTCGATCTCCTTGAGAGACTGCCGGGTTTCGTCGGCCTTCTTGCCGGCGGCCAGACTCTCCCCCGAGGGGCAAACCAGCAGCGCACAGAAAAGCGGAACAAGAAAAAAACCGATCCGTGACTTCAAATCCGCACCAGTTTACGCAAAGACATGATACTGCCGAAGAAACCGAGAAAGACTCCGGCGGAGACCAGCAGCAGCTGCAACCCGAGGGGAAGAAAGACGATGGAACCGCTGGCCGAGGCGAGAAGCAGGGAAGCCAGGGCCTCGTGCAGAAAATAACGGAAGACGGCAAAGGCGAGGCCGACGGCGATCAGGCCGCCGAGCAGGCCCTGCAGGGCGCCTTCGATGAGAAAAGGGGTTTTGATGAACATGCTCGTCGCCCCGACCAGACCCATCACCTCCAGTTCGTCGCGACGGGCATACTGGGTGAGGCGAATGGTGTTGGAAACGATGAAGAGGGCGGCAAAAAGAAGAAAGCCGCCGATCACCGCCCCGCCGATCTTGAGCAGGGTAACGAAGGCCTCGAATTTTTCCAGCCATTCCCGGCCGAAACGCACCTCGTCGAGACCGAGATCCGTACGCAGGGTAGCGACCACCCGCTCGACTTCGGCGGGGGTGCGGAAATCGGGTTTGAGGGTGATGGAGAGCGATGCCGGCAGGATTTCGGGACCGACCCCTTCGAGCAGATCCGCATCCCGGCCCAGCCGTTTTTTGAAGAGGGTCATGGCCTCTTCCCGGGAGGTGTAGCCGACATCGGCCACCTCGGGTAAGGCCTCGACCTTTGCGCGCAAGGCCTTGAGCGCCCCCGCCTCGGGGACGCGGTCCAGATAGGCGACGATCTCCACCCGTTCACCGATATGGTCGGTGAGCTGCTGCACGTTGATGACCACCAGGGCAAAAAAGGCGATGATGGTCAGGGCCACCGCCGCCGTGCCCACCGCCACCCCACAAAGCAACGGGCACTGGCGCATGTTGCGCAAGGCCCGCAGAAAAAAATAGATCAAGCGTTCCACTCGTTATCCTTTATTCGCTTGTCTCAGGCCGGGCGGTCCTCGATCAGGCGCCCATGCTCCAGGGTCAGCACCCGCCGGGGAAAACGGCGGATCATCTCCCGGTCGTGGGTCGCCAAGAGCACCGTCGATCCCCGGGCGTTGGCCCCTTTGAAGAGCTCCATGATATCCAGGGTCACCTCCGGATCGAGATTGCCCGTCGGTTCGTCGGCAATCAGCACCAGCGGATCGATCACCAGCGCCCGGGCCACCGCCACCCGCTGCTGCTCGCCCCCGGACAGTTCCAGCGGCAGACGATTCAGTTTATGCTCCAGGCCCACCAGTTTCAAGGTCTGAAAGACCTTCTTTCCCACTTCCATGCGCTTGCGCCCCTGCACCTCCAGGGGAAAGGCGACATTTTCGAAAACCGTGCGGGTATTGAGCAGCTTGAAATCCTGGAAGACGATGCCCAAGCGCCGCCGCAGAAAGGGAATCTGCCGGCTGCCCATGCGCGTCACGTTCTGGCCGTTGATGAGGATCTGCCCCCGGGTCGGCTTTTCCGCCGCATAGAGGAGCTTGAGCAGGGTCGATTTGCCGGCGCCGGAAGGCCCGGTGATGTAGACAAAATCCCCCTTGGGAATCTTCAGGTTGAGATCGATCAGCGCGGCCGCGTCTTTTTTGTACGACTTGCAGACATTATAAAACTGGATCATGGACTTACCATTGATGTTTTGGCAAAAAGCATCTCGTTGGATGGCTGAGCAAAAAGCGCCCAATGCAAGGTGCGCAATCGGCGAGCAATGAGGGGTACTGACGTACGTCGAAGCCGCGAACCGGCGGCGGCAACGCCGCAGTTGGTGGGCTTTAGCGACGCCATCACCACTCGTTGTAGGGAATGCCGTTGAGCCCGACCAGATCGCTGACGCTGCGGAAATCGTAACACCCCCCCGGCGCCAAGTCCCCGTCGTCCGTGGCTTCCGGGGGAATGCACTCCCATTCGCTCTCGCCGGTGAAGGGATCGCGGGGCACCCCCCGCAGATAGCGCTTGTTGATCAGATCCTCCAGGGATTCGGGATAGGCCGCGTTATCGGCATAGTAGGCGTCCGTCGCCCGGCGGATCTGATAAAGATCCTCCATGAGCACCGTTTCCCGCGCCTTGATCAGGCTGCGCTGATAGCTCGGCACGGAGATGCTCGCCAGGATGCCGATAACGGTCATGACGATCAACAGTTCGACCAGGGTAAACCCCCGGGGACGATGGCGCAAACATTTAATGATCCGCATGGAGGCATTCACCAGGTGGAGTAAAGGGTGCCGTCAAGGGCCGTCCGGCTGCTCTGGGAATAGACATCGTAAACGTCCTCCCCCCCCCAGACCGTCGAATCGGCATCGTCGGCGTAGGAGCGCAAGCCCCAGCCGTCGCCGTATTCGTCGAAGGGATCGGGAGGGATACGGCGCAGGTACTTGCGTTTTATCTTGTTCGGCCCGCCCCAGTCCTTGCCCGTCACCAGGGTTTCCAGATCTTCGGGATAGCCCGAGTCGCCGAGAGAAGCGCCGCCGGGGAGAGTGTTCTCCTCCACCGCCTTGTCGTAATCATCCTTGTAGGCGTCGATGGCGCTACGGATTTCGCGCAGGGCGCGGCGCAGTTCGATCTCCTTGGTGCGGCGCACGGTCACTTCGGCGACCGGCAACACCGCCGCCGCCAATACCGAGAGGATCGCCATGGCGACCAGCAGCTCGACCAGGGTCAATCCCCGTGCGGAAGAAAATCGCGGGCGGCGCGTCATGGAAAGCTTATCGCACCTCCAGAGTGGTGGACATGGGCAATACCACCAGACGGTTTCCGGCGGGGTCGCGGAAATTGATGCGATCGAAGCCGACCTGCGCCGAACCGGCGGCCCGGCCCTTGAAGACCAGGCGGAAGAGTTTGCCGCTCCCGCTCGCTCCGGGGCCTCCCAGCCCCTGCTTGTAGCCGACGATCAGCTCCCCCTTCTCCTGGTTGACGCTGCTGGTGAAGAGGGTCGACTGTCCGCCCGCCTTGAGGAAATCCCCCTCCTCGGCGCGAACGAAGCTCAGTTTCTGGCTATCGAAACGGACAAAGAGCGGGGCGCTGTACAATCCGGTGATCTCCTCGACCATCGCCTCCAGCACCACCTCCTGCCCGACGCCGACCGTAGCGGGCCCGGTGAAAGAGACCCGGGCACGATCCCCGAGCCTGGGCAGTTCGGGGATACCCGTCGCAGTTGACGTTGCCGCCGGCGCGACAGCCGCCTCTGGTGTAGAAGACGGAGCCTGCGGAATTTCCGGCGGGGCGGGGACGGAAGCCGGTTCCGGCGTGACCGGCAACGCCGCCGCGGGCGGAGCCGTTGCCGGGGGTGCGGTGGGAACTCCCGGCAACGGCCCGACGCCACCGACGGGCGCTTCGGGAACGGCGGCAACGTCGCCATCGACCACCTCTTCATAATCCTCGCTCACCGGCACCTCGACGAACCCTTCCGGAAGCCCGCCGGGAGGGGCCGCAACCGCCGCCGCTCCCGGCGCCATGACGGGAAGGGGCTCTTCCAGCTCCGGCTTGAAATAGGCAAAGGAGCCGAAATTGGCGCCGGCGCGCAACTCGTCCTCCCCCCCCGACCAGATGCTGGCCACGGCCGCTTCCGGCATATCGAGCTTTTTCACGATATGCGGCGTGATGGAGAGGAGAATCTCGCGCTTGGTCTTGTTGTTGTTGTGCCCGGTGAAGAAGTGCCCGATCAGGGGAATATCGCCGAGAATGGGGATGGTCGTCTTGCTTTTCGAACTGTCGTCCCGCAGCAGGCCGCCGATGACCGTCTGTTCGCCGTCCTTGAGGACCAGGGCGGTGGTGGCGTTGGTGGTGGAAATAACCAGCGGCGTGGTGCCGCTCTTCAAGGCGGCCAGCCGGGTGGCGTTGCTGACTTCGAGATTGAGCTTGGTCACTACCGTATTGTCGAGCTGGATGAGGGGCTCGACATCGAGCTTGACCCCGACATCCACATACTGGATGTTCTCCGAGGTCTGATCGCCGTTGATGGTCACGGTGATGACCGGCTCGCGGCTGCCGATGTGCACCTTGGCCTTTTCTTTGTTTTTCACCCGGATGCTGGGATTGGCGAGGATCTCCGAATCGGTCAGCTTGCGCAGCACGTCGAAGGTCGCGGTCGGCAGGGTGTAGAAGGTCTGCAGGCTGCTCAGCCCCGAGACCAGATTGTTGGCCAGGCCCGTGGTGGTGGAATCGGTTCCCGAGGAAACCGTCGTCGAGCCGGCGGTGAGAGTGTCGGAGACGATGTTCTGGCCGTCCTTGCTCAGGCCGAAACTGACCGAATTTGTGCTCAGGGTCGGGCCGATCTTCAGCTCGTTGTTGTGGGTCACCTCGACCAGTTCCAGATCGAGGACCACCTCCGCGTCCCCCCGGTCAGCGGCCTCGATGACCTGCTGGGCGAGTTTGATGACCTGCGGGGTATCGCGGATGACCAGGGCGTTAAGTTCCTCGTGGACATAGATTTTGCGCAGCTGCAGCATGGTGCGCAGCATGTTGACCGCCTTCTTGGCGTCGATGTGCGACAGGTAGAAGGTCTGGATGATGTGATCCTCGTACTGCTTGGCCTTCTCCTTGGAATTGCTGTAGATGATGATGGTCTTGCTGTTCAGTACCTTCTTGCCCAGGCCGTTCATGCGCAGCAGGAGTTCCAGGGCCTGGGCGAAGGTCGCCTTCTCGAAGGAAAGAGAAACGGTCTGCTCCTTCATCTCCTCGTCGAAGATGAAGTTGATCCCCGACAGCTTGGAGAGGATGCCGAAAACCTCCTTGGTCTTGGCCGATTTGAAGGTCAGGGTGATGGTCGTGTCCGAATCGACGTCGAGCTCGAAACCGTCCATGAGGGTGCCGGCAGTCTTTTGCACCTGCTCCTGTAGCTCCAGGGCCCGGGGATGACCGGGGCTGATCTCCAGCAGCCGGGTGAGGGTGACCTTGGCGTTGCCGTAGCGCCGCGCCCGGTAGAAACCTTCCGCTTCGGCAAGAAGGTTCTCCGCCGTCGCCAGTGCCTCGACCCGTTCCAGTTCCTGGCCGGTGACGGCGAGGGTGGGATCCAGCGCCCGCGCCTGGCGCAACTCATGAAGGGCGCCGTCGTACTGACCGAGTCCGGCCAGCCGCCGGCCCTCGGCGAGCCGCTCCTGGGCCGCCCGGGTCTTGGCCTTGAGCAGGTTGAGTCGGTACTCCCGGCTTTCCGGGGAGCGCTCCACCGCCTCGGCGAATTTGGCCACCGCCTCTTCGTAGCGCCCCTGCCGGTGCAGATCTTCCCCGACCTTGAAAGCCCGGGTGCCGCCGCACCCCGCCAGCGACAAGAGCAACAGCACAAGGGCCAGGTTGCGGAAACCGGAATGCATATTCGTCATTGGATGGTGCTCCTCAACTGCAAGGTACTCATCGATTCCTCAGTCGGTTCGGGCGGTTTTTCCTCGCTTTTGGGGGAGAAGGGGCGCGGTGGCGGCTCCGCATCGGGAGGAGACTCTTCCACCATTTCGAAGTCGGCTTCATCCACTTCCTCCGCGTTATCCAACGGTTGGGGGAAGACCGGCGAACGGCCGGGGACGAGAGGAGCTTCCCGCTCGGTCGAAGGGCGATTGTTCCGGGAGGAAAGGGACGCGGTCTGTTGCGAGGTGTCGGCCAGCGGCAGGGTCAGGGGGCGCCCGTCTTGGCGCACCACCAGTTTGTCTCGGGTCACCTCTTCCACCTGGAATTCCCCGGTGGGGCCGAAGGTCTCGCCCGGTTGCACAATGAAGATTTCACCGTTCACCCCGAGAAAGATCTTTTTCACCCCGTCCTTCTCGAGACCGCCCAAATAAGCGAAACGCGCCGCCGCACTCGCCGCTGCGGCGTCTCCCGCCACGGAAGACAGGGGCGGGGGGGGCGGAAAGCTTACCGTTTCAACCACCGGCTCGGGCTCGGGCCGCGCCGAAACGGAGGCGTTCGTCGTCAGCCGAAAGATATCCCGACTCGGCTCGCTGAAAGACGCGCCGGGGCCTTCGAGAATATCCAGGCGCACCCGCGGCGCCGAGGTTTTGACCGTTTCGGTCCCGGCCGAACTCTTGGCCAGGGCCCGGGGACGGGCTGCCGGCTTGGTCGTCACCCGCTCCTGGCGCGGCGTGGCCCACCAGGCATAGGCCAGGGACAAACCGAGCAAAAGGGCCAATCCGCCGAGAAGCCAGGATTTGCGGTTCATGGCTCCTCCGTGCGAAAGAGGGTCGAAAGTTTGATATTCAGGGTCACATCTCCCCTATCCGGATCGTCGGTGCCGCTCAGGGTCAGGGATTCAAGGGCGATGAGCCGCGGTGACTCCTCCAGGGCGTGAACGAAGCGCTTGACCTGAAGGTAGCTGCCGCTCACCGAAAACCTCAGAGAGTAGCGTAAGAAAGGACGCCCTTCCAGGGCCTGGGGGTCGTACCCGATCTGATCGATGCGCAACCCCGCCTCGTCGGCCAGGGTGAAAAGTTCGCCGAGCAGCCCGGAAAGTTCCGCCCGCGGGGGAATCGCCTGCCGGAAGGTCGCCAGATCCTGTTCGGCCAGAATCAGGCCGTCTTCCTCCGGCCGGGGGGCGCGCCCCTCCTTTTGCTGTCGGCGCACTTCCTCCTGCCGTTGCAGGTAGGTTTGCTCCAGCGCCTGCAACCGCGGCTCCAGCCGTAAACGCAGTCCGGCCCAGGCGCCGAGGTCGATGAGGAGCAACAGCAAAAGCAGAACCGGCACCGTCTTGTTCATGCGCCAGGCGGCACGGAGCAGGGAATTCCCGGTCATCTCAGAACGCCCCCTTCACTTCCAGGGAGAAACCGATAACACTCCCCCCCGCCGGATTTTCCCGCAGCGCCTGCTGCAACAGGTAGACATCGCTGAACTCCGGCGAGGCACTGAGATTGTCGAGCAGCCCGCGCAGAGCATCGAGGTCGCGGGCCTGGCCGGTGAGACTGAAGGACCCTTGAGCATAATCGGGACGAATCGCCTGAATGCCCACGGTTTCGGGGAGCACCTCCTCCAACTGGTCGAGCAGGCGGGTCCAGCGGAACCCGTCCATACGCAAAATGCCGTTGGCAAAATCCACCTCGGAGAGCAGCCGTTCCCGCTCAGGCCCGCTCAGAGGCGGACGTGCCGGCGCGCTCGCAATCCCCCCCCGCGTCTCCAACTCAAGCAGCCACTGCCCGACCTGGGCGAGCTGCCGGTAATCCCGCAGATAGCCGTAGCTCAGCATGCCCAGCACCAGCAGCAGGAAAAAAGCGACAACCCCGTAGGCAAAACGCAGAGCCCGGCGATTGAGATAGGTACGGCCGGCAAGATTGAGGGTGAGTTTCATGGCGATCCTCAGAGCAGACGCTCGGCCGCGCCGACGGCCGCCGCCAGATGGGTGCCGCCGTTCAACAGCTGGGGCAGAGGGAGCGGGGCCAATTGTTCGATTTTCGGATCGAGCAGCCTGACCTCCCGCTCAAAGGCCGCCTTGAGAACCTCCATAAGGGCCGTCGCCGGCGGCGAGGCGTGCAGAAAAACCCCGGCCCGCTGAAAACCGGGAAATTTTTCCCGAACCGAGGCGAAGGAGAGGTTGATCTCCTGAAAAATCTCTTCGAAGCCCCCGGAGATCCGCTTATGGCGCTGGAATACCGGTATTTTACCCTGAAAAAGCTGCAAACCGAGGAGATCGCCATCGACCCCCGCGAGAATGAAATCCTCCCCCAGGTCGAAGCGGGGACGGTAGAAATTATAGCGATGCATGGCATGAAAATCGATAACCACGGGATGGTAGCCGGCCTCGGCCAGGATTTCCTCGTACTGCCCCAGAACGCTCCCCAGCATCAGGGAAACCAGCACCCGGTAGCGCCCCGTCTCGGTCTTCTCCACCACCTGATAATCGAGCCGGACCTCCCGAGGCTCGGCAGGCAGGCTCTTCTTCAGCTGCCATTTGAGCACCTCGATCCCTTCCTGGCGGGATTTGAAGGCCGTTTCCACCTCGGTCAGCAGAATCCGCCCCAAGGGATCGGGCAGCGAGAGGGCGATGCGGTCCTCCCCGCGGGCGATGGGGTCGAGGACGCTCTTCACCGCCGCGATGAAAGCGCCCCGATCGCGGATATTGGGTTCGCGCACCGACAGCGACCAGCAGTCTTCGGATAGTGACGCCAGGCGCGCATCGACCAGGGCGGTGGCCTTGGTTCCCCGGCGCCGCAAGGCCACCGCCTGCAACTGCCGAAAGCAGAGATCGAGCCCGAGAAAGGTTCTGCGGATCATGCCGTCTCCACCTTTTCGACAAAGGTCACGCGGTTGATCTCCTTGAGGGTGGAAATGCCGAGCAGCACCTTCTCCACCGCCGACTCCCGGAGAAAACGGGTGCCGACGGCAACGGCCGCCTTCTTGAGCTGGGAAACGGGCACCTTGTTGACCAGCAGTTCGCGGATTTCGTCGTTGAGTTCGAGCAGCTCGACAATGGCGCTGCGCCCTTGATAGCCCATGCCGTTACACTCCTTGCAGCCGCTCCCCTCGAAAAAGGGATGATCCAGGTACTGGTCGGCATTGAGCCCCGATTCCTCCAGGGTCGCGCGATCGTAGCGCACTTCGTGCCTGCAGTGCGGGCAGATTTTCCGCACCAGGCGCTGAGCGACGACGCAGTTGAGGCAAGAGACGAAATTGTAGGGATCGATCCCCATGTGCAGAAATCGCCCGAGCACGTCGAAGACGTTGTTGGCGTGCACCGTGGTGAAGACCAGATGGCCGGTCAGGGCCGACTGCACGGCGATCTGCGCCGTTTCCGGGTCGCGGATCTCGCCGACCATGATCTTGTCCGGGTCGTGGCGGAGAACGGAGCGCAAGCCCCGGGCGAAGGTCAGGCCTTTTTTCTCGTTGACCGGAATCTGCACGATCCCCTTGAGCTGGTATTCCACCGGATCCTCGATGGTGATGATCTTCTCCTCTTCCGAATGGATCTCGGAGAGGGCGGCATAGAGGGAGGTGGTCTTGCCGCTGCCCGTCGGCCCGGTCACCAGCACCATGCCGTAGGGTTCGCGGATCAGGCGGCGGAAGCGGGTCAGCTCTCGCTCGGGAAAACCAAGGGCTTCGAGGGTCAGGCCCTTGAGGTCGGTCGCGATGGTTTCCTTGTCGAGAATTCGGATGACGGCGTCCTCGCCGAAGATGCTCGGCATGATGGAAACCCGAAAGTCGATGGAACGGCCGCCGATGCGCACCTTGAAACGGCCGTCCTGGGGGATCCGCCGTTCGGAGATGTCGAGCTCGCTCATGACCTTGATACGGGAGATGATCGGTCCCTGGAACCGGCTGTCGAGGGGCTCGGTGGCACGGTAGAGAACGCCGTCGATACGGTACTTGATATAGACGCCGTCCTGACCGGCTTCGATATGGATATCGCTGGCGCGCTTGTTGAGGGCGTCATAAAGGGTCGAATCGATGAGGCGGATGATCGGGCTGGTGTCGGCGGTGAGCTTTTCCAGGGAGAGGACTTCTTCCCCCTTGTCCGTCTCCTTCACCAGCTGCAGCTTGAAATCCTCGGAAACCTCGTCGAGCACATGCTTGGTCCCCTCGGCCCGCTCAAGAATGCGGAGGATCTTGCCTTCCGCCGCCACCCGCAGGATGAGCGGCTCATCGAGGAGCAGTTCAAGACTTTCCCGCGTCGCCACGTCGGTGGGGTCGGCAATGGCCACCACCATCCCCTGCTCGTCGCGACTGATGGGGAGAAAACGGTAGCGCGCCGCCATCCCCGCCGGCAGGGACGCCAGCAGTTCGGGGTCGGGGATGAAATGCTCCAGGTCGATGTATTCGAGCTGGAACTGGCGGGCCAGGGCCTGAGCCAGGGCCTCGGCGGAAAAGACTCCCTCGGCGACGCCGGTAATGCCGAAGTTCTCCCCCCGGGCCTGCATGCGCTCCAGCACCAGACGGATTTCCGCCGGGGTGATGGCCCCCATGGATACGAGGATTTCGCCGATTTTTTTCCGTTCGAAATTCACCATGAAAGTTTCTAGCGATAGGTCATCAGCGTAACCCGGGCTGATCAAAAATGCCCAGGCGCAAGGCGCCCGAAATTCGAGGAGCGAATCGTACCTTTAAGGTACGTTGCAGCGACGAGGATGAGGGCAACGCCGCGAATGGGCGTTTTTCATCAGCCCGCTAACGCACGGTTCCCGCCAGCTGAAAGATCGGCACATACATAGCGACGATGATGCCGCCGATGAGCAGGCCCATGGTCAGCATCATGATCGGCTCCACCAATGTAGTCAGGCGGTCGAGGCGGCGCTCCACCTCCCCTTCGTAAAATTCGGCGACATCGTTGAGCATATCGGCCAAGGCCCCGGTCGTTTCCCCGACCCCGATCATGCGCAGGGCCAGGCTCGGAAAGAAACTCGCCTGCTCCAGGGAGGAAGCGATGGTCGACCCCTCCTCCACCCGCCGGGTTGCGACGGTCAGGCGGTTTTCCAACAGCCGGTTATTCAGGGTGCCTCGGGACATGCGCATCGACTCGACGACGGGAATACCGCTCGCCAGGGTCGTGGCGAAGGTGCGGCAGAAGCTGGAAATGGCATAGTCGCCGAGCAGTCGGCCGAAAAAAGGGACGGCCAGCTTGCTCCGGTCGAAAAGCAAAGCGCCGCGTTCGGTGCGGACAAACATCCGCAGGGCGAACGCCAGGGCCACCAGGAGCGGCACGGCGAAGGGCAAGCCTTCGGTCAGGATCTCTGTAAAGCCGATGAGCACCCGCGTGATCAGCGGCAGCTGGGCGTTGGCATCGGCGTAGATCTGGGTAAAGCGGGGGACCACGAAGAGCATGAGAAAAAGAACGACCACGATCACCGCCCCGCTCAGCAGCAGGGGATAGAAAGCCGCTCCCTTGACCCGCCCCTTGAGGGCTTCGACGCGTTTCTGATAGGCGATGTAGCGGCCCAGGGTCACCGGCAGATCCCCGGTCTTTTCCCCGGCCCGCACCGAAGCCACGTAAAGCGTCGGGAAGAAGCGCGGAAACTTGGCGAAGGCCTCGGAGAGCGATCCGCCCCCCATGACGTCGTCACGGATCTCCCGCAGCACCTCCAGCACCTTCCCCGGCTCCATGCGCTCGATGATCGCGTCGAGCACCTGCAGAATCGGCAGCCCCGAACGGATCAGCACCAGCAGTTCCTGGTTGAAGGATAAAAAGCGCCGGCCGCCGAACTGGGGACCAAAAGAAAGCCCCATGGATGCGGGGCGCAGAACCTTCTTGCGGATCTGAAAGACGTGAAAGCCCTGGGCTTCGAGATTCTCCCGCAGAAGATCCCCGTGGGTCGCCTCGAACTCCTTTTCAATGATGCGGCCGTCGGAGGTGCCGACTTTACAGATAAAGCTCGCCATAGGGGGCCAAGGTAGCACAGAGGCTGAAAATTAGAAACCCGAATGCGTAAGGATTTCAAGATGACAGAGGACTTTACGGAAAACTTCCCGGAGGCGAGATTTAACCGATCAATGAAAATTCCCGCTTCCCAGGCTGATCAAAAATGTTCAGATGCAAGGCGCCCGAAAACCGAGGAGCGAGTCGTACCGATCAGGGACGTCGCAGCGACAAGGATGAGGGCAACGTCGCAGTTGGACGTTTTTCATCAGCCAATTTAATACGAACGGGGATTATGCTCGACGCCGTGACAGTTGAGCAGACACTCCCCGTGCCGCGTCGCCACCCCCGTCGCGCGGAATTCGAGTTTCTCGTCTTCGTTGGAACTGACGATCTCTTCGTCGAAACGGATCAGGTACTGATACTTGGTGCTGCCGTGGGCATCGTGACAGGCGAAACAGGAGGTTCCCAGCTCGTTGTTGCCGGGATTGCCGACGATATGCAGGGCATGATAGGGGAAGCTCTCGTTGCCGAGAATGCTGTTGCGGTCATGGCAGCGGTAACAGAGGGCGTAAGCCTGGGGGCTCTCCGGCCGCTGGTCTTCCATTTCGTAGTTGCGCACCAGCAGCCCCTCGTAAATGGAGCCGTGCGGCCCCTTCGGGCCATTGGGGTCGTCGTTGCCGTGACAGTCGCTACAGGTGAGGATGGCGATATCCCCGGGCTGTTCCTCCCGCTCGTTGTAGGGTTCCAGGAGGCTGATGACGTAATGGTTGCGCCCCTCCCCTTCCACCGGATGAAAGGAAGGATTGGTGATCTTGAATTCGGCGTGTTTGTTGGTGGCGTCGACCGGCAGGTTGGCGCTGGAGGAATGGCATTCGTAGCAGAGTTCGTATTCTTTCTCGATCTCGGCGACAAAGTTGCCGATGCGCCGGCCTTTCAGTCCGCGAAAGGGTTTGCCCTTTTCGACTTCGTGGGATTCATGGCAGTCGACGCACTCGGCATGGCGGGCGGCGTTGCTGATCTCCTCGGGCAGGGTCTCCCCCCCCTGATGCACCCCGCGCACGCTCAGCACCGGATGACGGTAAGGCTTGCGCAACGCCTCGCCGATGTCCTGCACATCCCCCGTCGCCGCCGCCTTGAGATACCCCCGGGAGACCATGTTCTGGCGATCCTGGGATGAGCCGTGGCATTGCAGGCAGGCCTGCTCTTCCCCGGTGATTTTCATGGTCATGCCACGGTGGCAGCTGCGGCAGGTCTTGGGAAGCACGGAAGGATCCCCGTGCGAGCCTTGCAGTTTGGATGGTCTGTTGTCTTGTGCCTGAGCGATAAAGACCGGCGGCAGCAAGATGAATCCGACGAAAAAAAGAACGGGAACGACCAGGCAAGAGCCCATCACTTTCATAACAAATGCCTTCATCGTTGGAACGCGTCAGTGTGGTGCGCGTCGGAAGTTACGATGGGACCATGACAATGTTTGCAGAGGTCGTCGTAAGAGTCGGCGGAAGTGGCTGAAACAATTCTCCAGAATGGCGGGACATCGGCATACTCCCCCCGGTCATCATGCGGGTTGTGACAGGTGGTGCACTGCACCCGCTGCTGACTGTCGCGCAGATCGGGACTGGGAATCTTGAAACCCGTTCGCCCGCCGGCGACGATGGCCTGCTGAACCGCCGTGCTGTACACAAAAGAAACCGGATGCGTTAATTCCAGATCGATAACCGGGTCGAATGTCGCCGTCGTCGGCACATCGGACATGGTCTCGTGATTCATAGTCAGAGTCCGATCCAGTAGGGTACCGATGCCGGTCACCCCGTCATGACAGGAAAGACAGAGCTTGGAAGCGCCATTGGGATAATCGGCGGTGCTGTTGTACTGGGCCTCGGGAATGTCCTTGATCAGCAAGGAGGCGGAATTGTAGAGGGGAAACGATCCCATCAGACCGGGATCGTTGCGATTCCAGAGCGCCCCCTGCTTGGAGGCGCTGTGCGGGGTATGGCAGAAGATGCAGATTTCCTTGGCGCCGGGTTGGGAATCGTCGGCGGCCTGGGTCCGGCCGTGGGTGGCGCCAAAGGAGAGGTTGTGGGGATTGGCCGGGTCGGAAACCGGCCGGCCTTCGGCGGCGGGTATCGCGAAAGAGAAAAAAAGGCCGACAAAAGCCAGTATCGAAACTATCCGGGTTGTTTTCATCAATCACCGCCCCCGCACGAAATCCATCAATCTTAGTCCTTCAGTCATCCCGGCAAATAGATCTGCAAGTAAAGTACCAGTTTCAAGGCTGCGGCAGATATTCGAAGATCTGAATCCGCCGGTTGTAGGTATCGGCCACGTAAAGCCGGTCCTCTTCGTCAAAAAAGAGTCCTGCGGGCATATTGAATTTCCCCGAGTCCTTCCCCGCCCCGCCCCAATACAGAAGCAGATTCCCCGCCATATCGAAGATCTGGATATTGTCAAATGCCGCATCGGACACGTAGATGTGCCCCTGGGAATCGACCGCCACCCCGCGCGGCCGGGCGAAAGAGCCGGGGCCGTCGCCGATGGCGCCGATGGTGGCGCGCACCTCCCCTTCCGGCGTAAAGACGACAATACG
Source organism: Trichloromonas sp. (assembly GCA_034002365.1). Lineage (GTDB taxonomy): Bacteria > Desulfobacterota > Desulfuromonadia > Desulfuromonadales > Trichloromonadaceae > Trichloromonas. The sequence continues at coordinate 8,899 of JAVFAR010000027.1, read as the reverse complement.
GAAGTTGAGGGCATCGACGACGTACACCAATCCCGCCGCATCGACGGCAAGATTCGCCGGCCGATAGAGCGTCCCCTCCCCGAAACCGCGCAGATGCTCCCCTTCGGGAGAAAAGACCTCGATCCGCCCCGTCAAAGCATCGGCGACATAGAGCCGGCCTGAGCTGTCCAGCGCCATCCCCGCCGGTCGATTGAACCCCCCTTCCGGAACGCGGGTGCCGACCAGGCGTCCCTTACGATCGAGGACAAAAACCTGGTTCAGGCCCGTGTCGGAGACGTACAACCACGTGCGTTCGGGATCGTAAGCCACCCCGACGGGTGAACTGAACATCTGTTCACCGGCCGTCAGCAGATAATCGGCCTGGCGCTCGGGCAGATCGTAAACCTGCACGGCATGGGCCTCGGGGTCGGCCACCCAGACCCGCCCCGCGCCATCGGCGGTCACGCCATAAGGGGCGCGCAGGGGCAGTTCCGTCTCCCCCTCGCCGGCCACCCAACGCATCAGCCGGGAAGGCCGGCCTTCCCGGCGAAAATCCTCGGGGCCGTTGATCGTGCGAAAATAGCGGATGCGCGGGGTATCGGGAGGCAGGGGCCAGAACTGGGCCTGGGCGGGATCAGGCTGGAAAAGCCCTTGCCCGCGCGTGACGCAACCGGCGGAAAAGGCCAGACAGAGAATGAGGAGAAGACGAATGAGGATCGGCATCAGGGCGTGAATTTCTTGACCGGATAACGCTCGCGCAGGGAGCTCATCCATTCCTCATAGATCTTGTCGCGAGCTTCCTTTTCCAGGGTCTTGCGGATTTTATCCTGGACTTCCTCAAAATCCAACTGCCGGGGATCGTTGTTTTCGAAGAGTTTGACGATGTGATAACCGTACATGGTGCGAATCGGCTCGGAGATTTCTCCGGGCTTGAGCTGTTTCAGGGCATCCTCGAATTCCTTGACGGTCTGACCTTCATGAAAATAGCCGAGATCCCCGCCCACATACTTGCTCCGGTCATCGGAATTGTAGTAGGCCAGGTTGTAAAAATCCTCGCCGGCCCGGGCCTGGGCAAGCAGCCCTTGGGCCTTGGCCAGCAACGCCTCCCGCTCCTCCTTGTTGGAGGCGGGATCGACCTTGACCAGGATCTGGCTGGCCTTGAACTGGCGCGGGCGCTTGTAGGTCGCGCGGCGTTCGTCGTAATACGCCCGCACCTGCTCATCCGTCACCCCGACCCGCTGATCGACCGCCACCCTCTCCGCCTCGGCGGCGAGCAGTTGGCGATAGAGGGACGCTTTATAGCCGTCGGCCCCTTCCTCGCCCAGGGCGGCTAGCAGTTCCTTCTGAGTCTTGAAACGAGCCCGGAGCTGATTGAACTGCTCTTCCACGACAGCGCCGTCGACCCGCAACTCCTCGTCGAGGGCATAGCGAACCTTGAAGGCCTGCTTGATGAGCTTTGCATAGGCCTGCTCTTCGATCTGCGCCAGCTTTTCCGGGGAAACACCGGCATGAAAAGCGACCTGCATAGGAATCAATCGTTGCTGCTCACGGCGCAACTCCTGGGCGGTGATCGGAACCCCGCCGACTTCGGCCAGAATCCGCGCGGCGGCACAAGCCGAAGAGGCTCCAAAAAGAGCCGACAGAATCACGGCCAGGGTGAGCGCTCTCGGGGAAAACAATCGCATGCACAATACTCCTTACGGCAATGGGAGAAGGCTGAGTTAATCCAGCGCCATGATAGGAAACCACCTTTGCCAAAGTCAAGGTCAATGCAAGGAGGGCGAGAACGTCAGCTAAGGAATCCGAATAATAGCAAAAGGGGCGGCCCCTTACGGAACCACCCCATCTGTTTTATTATGGCGGGGCTGACGGGACTCGAACCCGCGACCTCCGGCGTGACAGGCCGGCGTTGTAACCGACTCTACTACAGCCCCCGATACTCTATGTGATTGACGCTAATCTTCTATGTGATTGACGCTAATCTTCGTCATTTATAAGGTTGGTGGGCGAAACAGGGATCGAACCTGTGACCCTCGGCTTGTAAGGCCGATGCTCTCCCAGCTGAGCTATTCGCCCATCGACTTGCGAAAATGGCGGGGCTGACGGGACTCGAACCCGCGACCTCCGGCGTGACAGGCCGGCGTTGTAACCGACTCTACTACAGCCCCGCAAAAAAAACAGGAAACAATACCCGGTCAAAGTTTCGGAGTGATCCGAGCCGCTTGCTTCCTGTTTGATGTCAAACTTGAAAACTTAGTTAACCGCGTCTTTCAGGGCCTTGCCCGCTTTGAATTTCGGAGTCTTGGCGGCGGCGATTTCAATCTTCTCGCCGGTCTGGGGATTCTGTCCGGTACGAGCGGCGCGCTCGCCGACACTGAAGGTACCAAATCCGACCAGTGCGACTTTTTCACCGGCTTTCATAGCCTCGGTAACGGCATCGATGAACGACTTAAGGGCTTTCTCGGCATCAGTCTTGCTAAGTCCTGCTTTCTCTGCCATCGCATTGACAAGGTCGGCTTTTGTCACAACATACCTCCAGTTATTAGGAATGGATTAAGCCCTTCAAAACGAGGGCATATATATCAAACTTCCAAAAAGAGTGTCAAGCTAATATTTTGCTAAAAAAGGCTAATGACGCACGGTTTCACCGGGTCCGGCGCCGAACTCTTCGGCTTCGCCCAAAGCCGGCAAGGGCACGGCCAGGCCCAGGGACTCTTCCAGAACCTGATCCATATGGGAAACGGGAACTACCCGCAGCGATTCGAGGATTCCCGCAGGGACTTCCTCAAGATTTTTTTCATTTTCCGCCGGGATAAGAACCCGGGAAATCCCCGCCCGTTTCGCCGCCAGCAGTTTCTCCTTGAGCCCGCCGATGGCCAGTACGCGGCCACGCAGGGTGATCTCGCCGGTCATCGCCAAATCCCGGTCCACCTCCTGTCCCGTGAGCGCGGAAGCCAGGGCCGTAGCCATGGTGATGCCCGCCGACGGGCCATCCTTGGGGATCGCCCCTTCGGGGACATGGATATGGATATCCAGCTTATGATAGAAATCCTTCTCCAGCGCCAGCTCCCGCCAGCGAGAACGCACATAACTCAAAGCCGCCTGGGAGGATTCGCGCATCACCTCGCCCAGTTGGCCGGTGACGGTCAACTTTCCCTGCCCCGGCAGGATCGCGGTCTCAATGGTCAGCAGCTCGCCGCCGACTTCGGTCCAGGCCAGGCCGGTGACCATCCCCACCCGGTTCTCATCTTCCTTGACCCCGTAGGTGTAACGGGGAACCCCCAGGTATTTCTTGACCTGCGCCACTCCGACGGTGAATTTCTTCTTTTTATCCTTGGACTTCACCAGCTCCCGGGCGATCTTCCGGCAGATGTTGGCGATTTCACGCTCGAGATTCCGCACCCCCGATTCCCGGGTGTAACGGCGAATGATCTCGTAGACAGTCGGTTCGGTGAAATGCACCTGCTCGGGGAGTAACCCGTGGGTTTCCAGCTGCTTGGGCAGCAGGTAGCGCTGGGCGATGGCGAGTTTTTCCTCCTCGGTGTAGCCTTCGATGCGGATGATCTCCATCCGGTCCTGCAAGGGCCGGGGGATGGAGTGCAGGGAATTGGCCGTGGCGATGAAGAGAACACCGGAGAGGTCGTAATCGACATCGAGGAAGTGATCGCCGAAGGCGTTGTTCTGTTCGGGATCGAGCACCTCGAGAAGGGCCGAGGACGGGTCCCCGCGAAAGTCGGTACTCATCTTGTCGATCTCGTCGAGAAGAAAGACCGGGTTTTTCACGCCGACCTTGCGTAAACCCTGAATAATCTTGCCGGGCATGGCGCCGATATAGGTCCGGCGATGGCCGCGAATCTCGGCCTCGTCCCGCATGCCGCCCAGGGACATGCGCACGAACTTGCGCCCCATCGCCCGGGCCACCGAACGTCCCAGGGAGGTCTTGCCCACCCCCGGCGGACCGACCAGACAGAGGATCGGCCCCTTGATCTTCTTGACCAGCGCCTGCACCGCCAGATATTCGAGAATCCGCTCTTTGACCTTCTCCAGGCCATGATGGTCTTCTTCGAGAACGCCCTCGGCCCGGTCCAGATCGATCCGGTCCTGGGTTCCCTTTTTCCAGGGGAGAGAAACCAGCCAGTCGATATAGTTGCGCACCACCGTGGCTTCGGCGGACATGGGCGACATCATCTTCAGCTTGCGCAGTTCGGCCATGGCCTTGGCGCTCGCCTCCGCCGACATCCGCCGCTTCTGAATTTTCTCTTCGAGATCGCGAATCTCCTGTTTGAACTCATCCTTCTCACCGAGTTCCTTCTGGATCGCCCGCATCTGCTCGTTGAGATAATACTCCTTCTGGCTGCGTTCCATCTGGCTTTTGACGCGGGTGCGGATCTTCTTCTCGATCTGCAGGATCTCTACCTCCCGCTCCATCATCGCCAGCAGCTGTTCCAGGCGCTCAAGGGGATCGAGGCTGGAGAGGATTTCCTGCTTGTCACTGATCCGTACGTTCAGATGGGCGCCGATGGTGTCGGCCAGTCGTCCCGGATCACTGATCCCCGCCACCGACGCGACCATCTCGGAGGGAATCTTCTTGCCGAGATTGACATAGGTCTCGAAGGTTTCGCCGACGCTGCGCAGCAGGGCCTCAACCTCGGGGGAGGAGACAGGAGGATCAACGAGAGTCTCGATCTCGGAAAAGACACACTCGTCACGATCGAAAAAGGAGAGCATCCGGCCGCGGTGCTTCCCTTCGATCAAGACCTTGACGGTGCCGTCGGGCAGTTTCAACAGCTGGATGACCTGACCGACGGTGCCGATCTCGTACAGATCCCGTTCCGTCGGCTCGTCGGTTTTGGGATCTTTCTGCGTCGCCAGAAAGACCAGCTTGTCCGCTTCCATGGCCCCTTCGAGAGCGCGAATGGAACGGGGCCGCCCGACGAAGAGGGGGGTCACCATGTAGGGAAAGATAACGATGTCGCGCAACGGCAACAGAGGATGAACCGTCGAGTCCGAGGCTTCGCCCCGGACAGTCTGATCGGAATAATCGGTCATGAATCCCAGTAGTTTCCTGCCGGAAAAGAGAGAAGAAAGCCTTCGCCCGAAGGCGAAGGCCTGGAGGACATCAGGCGGATTCGGCGCAATCGTAGAGGACGATCGGACGGGCCTGCTTGAGAATCACATCGTCGTTGATGACGACTTCCTTGACCCGGTCCTGGGAAGGAAGGTCGTACATCACGTCGAGCATGGAATTTTCCAGGATGGAGCGCAACCCCCGAGCGCCGGTCTTGCGCTTGAGAGCTTCGCGGGCGATGGCCACCAAAGCGCCGTCGCTGAATTTGAGGTTGACCTTTTCCAGTTCAAAGAGCTTCTGATACTGCTTCACCAGAGCGTTTTTAGGCTCCTTGAGAATCTGGATGAGAGCCTCTTCGTCCAACTCGTTGAGCGTTGCCACGACCGGAAGACGGCCGATAAATTCAGGGATCAGACCGTACTTGAGCAAATCCACCGGCTCAACCTGCGAGAGGGTTTCGCCCAGATGCTGCTCCTTCTTCTGGCGGATGTCCGCCCCGAAACCCATCCCCTTGGTGCCGTTCCGCCGGGAGATGATTCCTTCCAGACCGGCAAAGGCTCCGCCGCAGATGAAGAGGATATTGGAGGTATCGACCTTGAGAAACTCCTGCTGCGGATGCTTGCGTCCCCCCTTGGGCGGAACACTGGCCATCGTCCCCTCGATGATCTTGAGCAGGGCCTGCTGCACCCCTTCGCCGGAGACGTCGCGGGTGATGGAGGGGGAGTCGGACTTGCGGGCGATCTTGTCGACTTCGTCGATGTAAATGATGCCCTTCTGCGCCTTCTCGATATCGTAATCGGCGGCCTGCAGCAGACTGAGGATGATGTTCTCGACATCTTCACCGACATAGCCGGCTTCGGTCAGGTTGGTGGCGTCGGCGATGGCGAAGGGCACATTGAGAATGCGCGCCAGGGTCTGCGCCAGCAGGGTTTTGCCGCTGCCGGTGGGACCGAGCAGGAGAATGTTGCTTTTCTGGACTTCGACATCCCCGGTCTTGCCGGCGAACTCCACCCGCTTGTAGTGATTGTAAACCGCTACCGCGAGAACTTTCTTGGCCCGCTCCTGGCCGACCACGAAATCGTCGAGGGCATCCTTGATATCCGACGGCTTGGGCAGATGCCCGGTCCCCCCATGGGTCGAATCCTCAAGCTTGGCTTCTTCGGCAATGATGTCCTTGCACAGCTCGATACATTCGTCACAGATGTAGACCGCCGGGCCGGCAATCAACTTCTTCACCTCTTCCTGCGCCTTGCCGCAAAAAGAACAGGTCAATTGTCCGGTTTGGGTGTCGTCTCGGCTCACTCATTTCCTCCGCGCTAAAAGTCAGGTCTTTCGCTTTACGATTTCATCGATAATACCATATTTTTTCGCGGCTTCGCTACCCATGAAAAAATCCCGTTCGGTATCGATTGAAATCCGCTCCAGCGGCTGACCGGTATGTTGGGCGAGAACGCCGTTCAAGGTATCGCGAATCTTGAGAATTTCCTCGGCGTGGATCTTGATGTCGGTAGCCTGCCCCTGAAAGCCGCCCAAGGGCTGATGGATCATGACCCGGGAGTGGGGCAGAGCGTAACGCTTCCCCTTCGCTCCGGCGCAGAGCAAAACCGCGCCCATGCTCGCCGCCTGGCCGACGCAGATGGTCGAAACCGGCGCCTTGAGATACTGCATGGTGTCGTAAATCGCCATACCCGCCGTCACCACCCCGCCGGGGGAGTTGATATAAAGATGGATATCCTTGTCCGGGTCTTCCGATTCGAGGAAGAGCAACTGGGCGATAATCAGATTGGCCATATGGTCTTCGATGGCCCCGCCCAGGAAAATGATGCGATCCTTCAGCAGCCGGGAATAGATGTCGTAGGCGCGTTCGCCCCGCCCCGTCTGCTCAACCACCATGGGGATCAGGCTCATGGCATCACTCCTCGCCCTGGCCGGACTGGGCGGCCAGTTCCTTCTTGGAAACCTCCTCGACGACCGACTGGTCGATCAGGAAGCGCAACACCTTCTCTTCAACGATCTGCGCCATCAGGCCGCGACGAGATTCATCGCCGGCGTAATACTTTTTGACGGAATCCAGAGGAGCGCCGGACATCTTGGCGATCTCCTCCAGCTTCTCGTCGATCTCGCCGGGCTCGGCGCTGATCTTTTCCTGCCGGGCCACACCTTCGAGGATCAGACTCCCCTTGACCTGGTCGACCGCGTTGTCGCGATACATCTGCTGGAAGGACTCCTCGTTCATCCCCATCATTTCCAGGCTGAGCCCCTGGTTCTTGAGACGATTACGGATATTTCCCAGCATATAGTCGAGCTGCGCGGCAACCATCGAGTCGGGAACATCCATGGGATTGCGGGCGATCAGCTCCGCGATCAGCCGCTCGCGCAGATCTCCGTCGATCCGGCTCTGCTCTTGCAGGCGGTGATTTTCTTCGAGTTTGTCGCGCAACTCCTGAAGGGACTCAAGACCAAAGCCCTTGGCGAACTCGTCGTCCAGCTCGGGCATAACTTTTTCCTGGATTTCGTGCAGCTTCACCTTGAAGGTCGCTGCCTTGCCGGCCAGTTCTTTGTTCCCGTATTCTTCCGGAAAGGTCACGGCGATTTCCCGTTCTTCCCCGCGGCGCATGCCTTCGAGCTGCTCTTCGAAGCCGGGAATGAAGCTGCCGGAGCCGAGCTCCAGCTTGTGCCCCTCGGCCTTGCCTCCGGCGAAGGCGACGCCGTCGACAAAGCCTTCGAAATCGATCAGCACCTCGTCGCCGTCCTGAGCCTCTTCCCGCTCAACAACACGCTGGGAGGTGCGCCCCATGCGCATCTCTTCGAGGCGAGCGTCAACCACGGACGGATCCGCCAGGAACTTCTCTTTCTGCAGGGCGATCCCGGTGTAGTCCTTGACGGTAATCTCCGGCTTGACTTCCACGTGTGCCTGATAGGTAAAAGCCTGGCCCTTCTGCAGAGCGGAACTCTCGACGATCTCGGGATCGGCAATGGCGGGAACCTTGTGCTCGACCAGGGCCTTGAAATAAGAATCGTTGATCAGTCGCCCCAGGGCCTGCTCTTCCATCTGCGGGCCATAATACTTCTCGATTACCGAACGAGGCGCCTTGCCGGGACGGAAGCCCTTGATCTTCGCGGTCTTGGCAACCTTCTGATAGGCCTTTTCAATCTCGGCATCGACGGTCGCGGCGGGAACTTCGAAAGAGAGCTTCTTTTTGATACTGCTGATATCTTCCAGGGTGACGTTCATGAGTGCTTACCTCGCGGGACTGGGAAATAATGGGTATCTAAGAAAAAAAATCACCGCGGATGACGACTCCGCGGAGCGGTGAATGGAATCCGGTCTAACGGAAGGGAATCGGGGATGGTGCGAGAGGGGGGAGTCGAACCCCCACGGTTGCCCGCTGGATCCTAAGTCCAGTGCGTCTGCCAATTCCGCCACTCTCGCATCAAGACGAGGATCAATCAAATCGCTAATCGGCACCGAAAACCCAACCGACACCGGAACCGTAAATAATGAAAGGCCCATCCTTTTGCCGACGCACCTGTGACCGACCTCGTCACATTCACTGATACGGTAAAAAAGGTGGGCCAGAATAATAAAATGGGGTGAGTGAAGGGGATCGAACCCTCGACAACTGGAGCCACAATCCAGTGCTCTACCGACTGAGCTACACCCACCACAAAAGCGGACACATACTAGCCAAGAGGGGTACTCTTGTCAACGGGAATCTTCCCGGCTTCCCGGAGTCGATAAATGGCGCGCCAGGGAGGGCTCGAACCCCCGACCCACGGCTTAGAAGGCCGTTGCTCTATCCTGCTGAGCTACTGGCGCCCGTGGTCGGAGCGAGAGGATTCGAACCTCCG
>JAVFAR010000026.1:0-27485 GCA_034002365.1 Trichloromonas sp. | reverse complement strand
AGCACCACGAATTCGATAAACTTCCGTAATCGGTTTCACCTTCCGGGTGTCCTCCAGCTGGAATATAAACACCCGGAATCTTACACTTTTTCAGCTAAAATCGCGAGAAGTTCTGCGGATCAGGGTTGAATAGCCTGATATTTTGCAGGAGGCAGGCCAAGATTTGCGAAATCTTAAAAAACTGATGGGCCTGCCCCTCCTCTGCATGGCCAGCCAAAGGCAAATTGAGGAACTCGCAAACTGCGCCATGTTAGCCTGCAAGAAAACGCCACCAGTTTACAGCATATGGAGGCGTAGCCGTTTTTCCTCCTTCCCCGCCTGCTGATCCCAGCTTTTCTCCCCCATTTCCATTGTCAACTTGGTATGACCGTTTCTGGGATTCAAGCTCCGGAGCAAGCGCAATGAAAAAATGGCCACCGCCGTCAGGCAGAGTGGCCATTTTTTATTTGGTGTCGACGGACGTCCCGCTTTCCTTGAATTTCCCGTAAATCACCGGAATCAGGGCGAAGAGGCCGAGGAGGGCGAAGGCGCCGAGGACTCGGGGGGAGGCGATGTCGGCGAGGGTGTCGATGGCGGCGAGACCGGCGCCGGCGTTGACGTAGACGAAGCCGCCGGGGATGATGCCGACGAAGGTACCGAGCAGGAAGGTTCGCAGCGGCAACCGGGTCAGCCCCGCCGCGAGATTGATGAGAAAAAAGGGAAAGACCGGCACCAGCCGCAGAAAGAGCAGATAGTTGAGCCCCCGCCCTTCCAGTTCGCGATTGATCCCTTCCAATTTTACGCCGAATTTTTTCACAACCCCGTCACGAAAGAGATAGCGCACGGCGAGAAAGGCCAGCCCGGCGCCGAGGGTGGCGGCGGTGACCGCGCACAGGGTGCCGAGCCGGGGGCCGAAAAGGGCGCCGGCGGCGAGGGAAAGAATGGTCGCGCCGGGCAGGGAGAGGGCGGTCTGGGCGATGTAGATGAGCATGAAGAGGGCGACGGTCGCCAGGCGGTGCTCGGCCTGCCAGGAAAGCAGAAAGTCGCGGTTGCCTTTCAGGCTCTCCAGGGCAAGAAAGCACCCCAGGTCGAAGGCGAAAAAGAGCACGGTTAGGACTAGAGCCAGAAGGAGCAGGAGAAGTTTCTTTTTATTCATGGGAGGAAGGGCATCGTAGAAGGCGACCTTTTCCGGGAGGGGGAAGGTGAGGATATGGCGGATGGGGGCGCGGACAGCCCCTCATCCGCCAGTATTCGTTTGCGAAGGGTTATTCGCCGGCGGCAAAAAGGTCGGGATAGGGCCAGCCGGCGATGCCGCCTTCCAAGATGCGCATCCGCTCTTCGGGAACGCCTTTGGTAATCAGGTAGTCGTAGCTGTTCTGGGCGCCGGACTTGCCGCGTGGGCAGAGCACGGCCACCGGGGCGTTCGAGGCTTCAATCACCGGCAGGGTCTGATCGAGGCGTTGCTTTTCTTCAACGGTCTTCGCCGGGAAGGCGTTGGTTTCGATGGAGCCCGGAAGGTGCTGTTTTTCGAAATCGGCGGCGGGTTGGATATCGACGAGAATGACCGGCTGCTGTTGCTCCAGGAGGTCTTTCAGTTCCGCCGGGGACATCAGGTTGGCGGCCAGGGTGGCGCTTGCGGTAAGTAGTGTCAAGAGTACGGCCAGTGTGAGCTTTTTGAACATGGGGATCTCCTTTGTATGCAGAAAGTTGAATTAAACTTATAGCAGTACATTTGCCTTGATGACAAATAGATAATTCGGAAGATGCTGATGTGATCTATCGATTAATTCTATGGATCGGTGTCGAGCGGGATTGCTGTCGCTAGCCTTCGACCCGTTCTCTTTCCGCCGGATTCATGGCCGCGACGCGATGTAGCGGCCAGAGCGGGCACGGGGCGCCGAGGCATTCGCGGTTGTCCGCCATCTGTGCGCAGGCAAAGGGCGCGACTTCGGGCAGGTCCAGATGCCAAAGCTCCCCGGCGATGGCGACGGCGCCGCGCAGGGCGATCCAGCCGTCGCGCTGGCAGCAGCGTCCCGCTTCGTAGTCGGCGATCTCTCCGAGAATCCGCTGCACGATTTGCTGGACCTGCCGGCGGGCCCGGGCTTTGAGGGGGGTGGCTTCGAGCAGCACGCCGAAGGCCGCGCCGACCCCGGAGGCGGCGCCGCAGATGCCGAGATAGCCGCAACTGCCGCCGCTGATCCCGCCCCCCCGGCGGATGGCGCTGTGCAGCTGTTCCGCGCTGACCGGATGTCCGGCGTTGCGCAGCACCGCCAGCAACACCCCGGGAACCAGGGCGTGGTGCTCGGGGCCGTGCAGAGGGATCTCGGGATGGCGGCGGAGGCGTTGCAGGAGGGCGACGGCGTCGGTTTCCGCCGCGCTGGCGCAGAGATGTTCGATCAGCTCCAGGCGGTCGCCGACATGGCAGCGGTCGCAGACGAAATGCCCCTGTTCGCAGCAGGCGTTGGCGGCCAGGTCGAGGCCGCAGTAATGGCAGGTCGCCTGACGTTCCACGGCCTGGTAGACCAGCGGCGCGCCGCAGACCAGACAGCCGCCGGCGTGCCGCTCGGCGAGTGCTTGCGCCTGTCCCTGGGCTTCCGGCGGGATGCAGCAGTTGCCGCCGGAAGTCATCGCCACGTTGCTGACCCAGCCCTGTTCGTCCAGTTGCCAGACCTGATCCCCCAGCCGTTCGGCTTCGTCGGAGGCGAGGGTTTCGACCTGGCCGGGGCGCAGCCACTGGCCGCCGGCGGTGAGCAGCGCCGCCCCTGGCCCCGGATAAAGGATCCGTGCCTGCCCGGTGACGGCGGCGGGGCGGCGGACGCTGAAGGTCAGGGAGAAGAAGGGGTGTCCCTGGACCTCCCGGTAGGGCAGGCGCTTGATCACCTGGAAGCCGGTGAAGCCGCTCTCTTCGAGAATCCCCAGCAGATCCTTCTGGGTCAGGGCGCCGGCGATGCACTCGCCGCGCAGGGTCGGATCGTTGCGGATGGCGGCGGAAGGCTCCTGTTCGCAGACCACGTCGGCGGCCGTGAGGCGCCCGCCGGGGGCGAGTATCCGGAAGATTTCGGCGAAGGTGCGGCGCTTGTCGAGGGAGAGGTTGAGGACGCAGTTGCTCACCACCAGATCCGTTTCCCCGTCGGGCAGGGGGATTTCCTCCAGATAGCCGCGGACGAAGGCGAGATTGTCGTAGCCGAGATTGCGCCGCACGTCGACGGCGCCGCGCCGGGCGAGATCGAGCATCGGTTCGAGCATGTCGACCCCGGTCACGCGCCCCTTTTCCCCCACCAGCCGCGCCGCGATGAAGCACTCCACGCCGCTGCCGCAGCCGAGATCGACCAGGCGCTCCCCCGGTTTCACCCCGGCGTCCATGACCGGACTGCCGCAGCCGTAGCCGCGAAAGCGATAGGCGGCGGGGATGTGTTCCAGCAGTTCCTGGGCGTAGTGGACGGGATTGAGGATCTCCTCGTGCTCGTCGGCGGTGGCCGAGGCGTAGTAGCGGCCGACCTGATCGCGGCCGTCGCCGAAGTCGTCGACGGCGAGCAGGCAGTTGCCGTGGCCGAGGACGACCGGGCCGTGGGGGGCGCAGCTGACGAGTAGCTCGCCCATCTTCAGGAGCAGGGCCGGGCCTTGCGGAGCGGGCAGGCGCGCGGCGGCGCGGCCGATGAGGTCGAGGGCGAGCCCTTCGTGCAGGGGCTGATAGGGATCGTCGCCGAGGAAGGTCCCCCGGTGGTGATAGGAGTGGTCGAGGTCGCCGCCGCCCAAAAGCAGGCGCCAGGGATCGTCGAGCTTGGCCGCGCTTGCGTGGCGGACCCGCGCCAGCACCGGGCTTTCCCGCCAGGCCCGCGCCAGTCCCTGATCGAGCGGCGTCGCCAGCTCGTCCAGGCCGATGCTGGCGGCGGTGGGGTAGAGGCGGTCGTCCGGGCCGATGGCGGCCGACTCCCAGGCGGCGTTGGTGCCGTCGCGCACGGTTCCCGGCGGGGCGAAGATCCGCCCTTTGAGATCCTCCAGATTGTCGATGGGCAGCCCCCGCTTCTCCGCCTCTCGACAGGCGGCCAGCACCGGGTCGAGCAGCGCCAGGGGATCGAGGTGTTGGGCGCGGTCGCCGCGGCCGCGCAGGAAATGCCACATGAAATGGAGGGAGGCGGCCCCCCGGCCGGCGGCGAAGTCGACCAGCCAGGGGAGGCCGGCGGCATTTTCCCGGGTGGGGCAGCAGCTCAGGGAGAAGCGCCAGCCCGCCTGCCGCAGCCAATGCAGCTGCTCGCCGAGGCGGGCGAAGCTGTTTTCGCCGCGCAGCCGGTCATGATGCTCCGGACGGCCGTCGACGCTGATCTGCAGGGAAATCCGACGCCGGGGCCAGTGGCGGAGCAGGCGCTTTTCGGCGAGCAGGCCGTTGCTCAAAATGACGATGCGGGTCTCGGGCAGGGCCAGCAGCTCTTCGATCAGTTCCGGAAAGTCGCCGTGCAGCAAGGGTTCGCCGCCGGTCAGGGCGAAGCGGCGGCAGCCGAGGCGGTAGGCCTCGCGGAGATGTTCCCGCAGCCGCGCCAGGGGGAGTTCCCGGCGGCTGTCGGGGGCGGAGCTGAAGAGGCAGTGGCCGCAGGCCAGGTTGCAGCGGTCGGTGACATGGAGCCAGAGCTCCCTCGGGCCGCTCGGCGACGGCAGCAGCGCGGCCCGCCCCGGATAGGGGGGCGCGGCGGCCTCGGGCAGGCGCCGGAGGAAACGGGCGCGGGGGAAATCCGGGGGATCGTGGGCGGGCGGCGCGCTTGCGGCTGTTATCTCCGTGAGCAGGCGGTCCCCCGCCTCGGTGGGAACGAACCAGCAGGGAGGATCGGGACAGAGCCAGAGGGCGCCGTCAGCCAGGGGCAGGCGCAGCCAGCGGGAAGGATCGAAGGTCATGGAGCGCTTATCTTTCTTGGTTCGGAGGCGCGGGTTCAGGGCTGGGTGGAGAGGCTGATGTCGCCGTACCAGGCCCGCGCCCGGCCGCCGGTGTTGTCGGTGCCGGTCATGATGGCGACGGCTCCGGCCTTGGGGGGATCGCCGCCGAAGACCCGGCGGTAGTCGGCGACCAGATCCCGGCTTTCCTCCAGCCATTGTCCGGCCTGACTTGGGCCGGAGCGGACCGCCAGAAGCATGGCGTTGGCGGTGAAGGCGTTGACCACGAAGCCTTCCGCCGGCAGCCGGTTGGCCCAGATATAGTTGAGCGCCCGGGTCTGCCAGAAGAAGCGGCCGGGGAAGATGACGTAGACCCGCGCGGCGTAGTCGTCGCCGGCCTTGGTCCGTTCATCCCCCTGGGCGACGGTCTCTTCGATCTTCCAGCGCCAGCGCAGGTAACGGTATTCGCCGGGGTCGAAGGAGATTTTTTTACCAGCCCCGAAGCGCTGCCGTCGGCCTCGGCGAGCAAGCACTTGCCGGTCCTCTTCCTCGACCAGGCGGTAGCGGGTCAGCCCCTTGAATTCCTTCACCTCCCAGCCGTCCAATCCCTCTTCGGCGAAGCGGCCGACGGCGATTTCCCCGGCGGCGACGGCGGGGCCAGGCAGGCACAAAAAGGTCAGGGCGAAGAGCAGGCAGGCGGAAAATTTCATGGCAACCTCGTCAGGCGCAGACGCAGGCGGTTGAGCCAGCGGCGGGCGGAAGAGAGCGGACGCCGGGAGGGGAGCGCTTCGTCGCCCAGCAGGTCGGCCACATGACAGGCCTCGGCCCGGCGATTCAAGGCATTGACGCAGGCCGCGCAGGAAGAGACGATCAGGCGCCCTTGCGCCTGATCGGCAATCCGCGCCGCTTCCCGGTCGAGAGTGCCGGGCCGGACCCCTTCCACCATCCCCCCCTGGCCGCAGCAGAGGGTGGTGCGCCCATGTTCGGGGAGTTCTTCGATGGCGTAACCGGCGCGGCGGATCAGTTCCCGCACCGCCTGCTGCCGCTTCGGGTCGAAGCGGGAGGGACAGGGATCGTGCACGGCGACCGTTCCCCGGTTGGGCGCCGGCGCGGGATCGGCATCCCCTTCGGTGAGCACTTCATAGAGGCTCCGCACCTCGAAATCCTCGCCGAGTTTACGCAACATCAGGTCGCAGCCGGGGCAGGCGGTGAGAATCCGGCGCACGCCGGAACCGTGCAAGCGCCGGCGCAGGCTCGCGGAAATACGCTCGAAGCTTTCGCCGTAACCGAGATCGTGGCTGATCTTGCCGCAGCAGTCGAGCACCAGTCCGGCGGCGGGGTCGCTCCGGCGCAGGGCGGCGAGCAGGGAGAGGACCGCGTGCGGACGACTGCCGGGGAGGGAGCAGCCGGGGAAAAAGACCGTGGTGCAGCCCGGAGGCAGGGCATAGCGGCGAAAGGGGAGGGCGCCGCCGAGTTTTTCGTAGGTCAGCCGGCTCCGGTAGGTCTTGGCGTCGACCCGCCCCTTTTTCACCGCCTCCCGGCGCATGGACAAAAACAATGTCGACGGGGAGAGGCGCAGGGGGCAGAGGGCGTCGCAGAGCCCGCACAGGGAACATTCGTAGGCGCGCAGCAGGGTCGCGTCATCCTCCCCCCCCTGGCGGGCCAGGGCCGCGGGAGAGCCGGTGCGGCGCAGAAAATCGCACGCGCGGACACATCCTCCGCAGGAGGTGCAGCGCCTGACTATGTCGTCGAGAAGGTCGGGGAAGTTGGAAGCTAGCGGTTCGGTCATGATTTCAGCCTGAAAACGGTTGCCGGGCAGGGTTTGGCTTTCCGGGCAGGTTTTTCCCCTTCAGCGCTTTCGCGCGAGCAGCATGGCGGGCCTCTTTCGGTAAGATGGTAGGCGACAACGGGCACGGATGCAAGCTTCGCCGCATGCCGTGTCGTTTACTAAAAAGATGGTGACAAGGGGGCCGGTCCTTGATATAAGCATATTCGAATATATTTTGCAAAAGGAGCCGCCTGTGGTGATTGAGAAAGACTGGGTCGTCGTCCTGAAGGCCCTGGCCCATCCCACCCGCCTGCGCATTGTCGCCGAGCTGTTGCAGGGCACCAAGTGCGTGACCAGCATGCAGGATCTGCTCCCCGCCTCGCAGGCCAACATCTCCCAGCATCTCGGCATTCTGCGCAACGCCCGCGTCGTCGACTTCACCCAGGACGGCGCCCAGCGCTGCTACTACGTCTGCCGCCCGGAGCTGGTCGGCGGCCTGCTCGACCTTCTGCGGGACGCTCCGTCGCCCCCCGCCTGAATCCCTTGACTTGTTATCGGAAAGGAAGCTGCTGATGAGCGCTAGCGAACACCATCGTCTGATCATTCTCGGTTCCGGCCCCGCCGGTTATACCGCCGCCGTTTATGCCGCCCGGGCCAATCTCAACCCGGTCCTGATCGCCGGTCTCCAGCCCGGCGGCCAGTTGACCACCACCACCGAGGTCGACAACTGGCCCGGCGATCATGAAGGGGTGCAGGGGCCCGACCTCATGGAGCGCATGCGCCTGCACGCCGAGCGTTTCGAAACCCGCATCGTCTACGACACCATCGTCGCCGCTGATCTCAAAGCGCGTCCCTTCCGGCTCACCGGCGACAGCGGCGAGTACACCTGCGACGCCCTGATCGTCGCCACCGGCGCCTCGGCCCGCTATCTGGGCCTTCCTTCCGAGGAGGCCTACAAGGGCAAGGGGGTGTCCGCCTGCGCCACCTGCGACGGCTTCTTCTACCGCAATCTGCCGGTGGCGGTTATCGGCGGCGGCAACACCGCCGTGGAGGAATCCCTCTATCTTTCCCACATCGCCGGCCACGTCACCGTCGTCCATCGCCGCGACCAGTTCCGTTCCGAGAAGATTCTCGCCGACAAGCTCAAGGCCCGGGCCGCCGAGGGCAAGGTGACGATCGAATGGTTCCAGGTGCTGGATGAAGTTCTCGGCGACGAGCGCGGCGTCACCGGTATCCGTATCAAGGACGTGCGCGACGGTTCGACCAAGGAGATCGCCGTGCAGGGGGTCTTCATCGCCATCGGTCATTCCCCCAATACCGGCATCTTCGCCGGCCAGCTGGAAATGAAGGACGGCTACCTCAAGACCCGCGGCGGATCCGACGGCTTTGCCACCCAGACCAGCATCCCCGGGGTCTTCGCCGCCGGCGACGTGCAGGATTACATGTACCGCCAGGCGATCACCTCGGCGGGCACCGGCTGCATGGCGGCCCTCGACGCGGAACGCTATCTCGACAGTCTGTAACACATTCCACATCGACCAGGGAAAGGAGTCGACCCGATGCCGATCAAAATCCTCTACTGCCCTTCCTGAGGGCAGCAGCCCCGGGCGGCGCGTCTCGCCGCCGATCTGAAAGCCCAATTCCCCGCCGCCGACATCGATATCGAGGCGGGGCCGCAGCGGAGCGGGTTCGCGGTCGTCGCCGACGGCTCCCCGGTCTTCTCCCGGCTGGAGCAGCGCCGCTATCCCGAGGTCGAAGAGGTCGCGGCGCTCCTCCGCGAACTCTAGTCCTCGACACCCCCGGGAGCGGTCATGGATCGGAAAACCGAAGCGGCCCGTTATCGCGCGGCCTGTGAAAAGACCTTCTGGCAGGCGGTCTTTGCCGCCGAACTGGAGTTTCTGCTTCGTTGTCTGCGCCCGGAGGACGCCATCCTCAGCGTCGGCTGCGGACCCGCCGTCATTGAAGGGGCGTTGCTTGACCGGGGCTTTTCCGTGGTCGGCCTCGATGTCTCGGCCCGGGCGCTGGCAGGGGCGCCGGACGGGCTGCGCACGGTGGCGGCGCGCGCCGAGGAGATGCCCTTTGCGGAAGGTTCCTTCGATGTGGTGATTTCCATCGTCTCCCTCCAGTTCATCGAAGATTACCAGGCGGCCATCGCCAAAATCGCCCAGGTGCTCCGCCCCGGCGGCCGGGTCATCGTCATGCTGCTGAATCCGCGATCCCGATTTTTCCGGAGTAAGCAGGCCGAGCCCGATTCCTGCGTGCGCAAGATCCGGCACACGAACCTGGCCCTGCTCGAACGGGAGCTGGCCGGACATTTTGCCCTGGAGGGGGAATATTTCCTCGGGGTGGACGGTGCGGAAATCTTCCCCAGCCAGGATCCGGAAACGGCGGCGCTCTATGTGCTGCGGGGCGTTCGCGGGGGAACGTCCATCTGCGCCAGGTAGTGCTTGTGTCGCGGGGCCGAAGGCGGTTACAATCCCCGGGCTTGTCCGGCGGGGCGCGAGCTCCGGCGGTAAATTTACTAAAAAAGGATGTGGGCGATGGCTGACGAGATGGACGAAATGGAAGATACGGGCGAGGAGAGTTTCGCCGAACTGTTCGAGAAGAGTTTTTCCGCCGGCGGTAGCAAGCTGGAGCCGGGGAAGAAGGTCGAGGCGACGGTTCTCAGCATCACCAAGGATTGGGTCTTCCTGGATGTCGGGCAGAAGGGGGAAGGGGTCCTCGACCGGAAGGAGCTGCTCGACGCCGACGGCAACCTGAAGGTCGCCGAGGGGGAGGTGGTGACCGCCTACTTCCTTTCCCGCGCCGGCGGCGAGCTGCGCTTCACCACCCGGCTTGGCGGCGGCTCCGGTTCCGGCAACGCCCAGCTCGAAGAGGCCTGGCGGAGCGGTATCCCCGTCGAAGGGACGGTGGAGAAGGAGATCAAGGGAGGCTACGAGGTCAAACTCGCCGGCAGCACCCGCGCCTTCTGCCCCTTTTCACAGATGGCCCTGCGCCGCACCGAGAACCCCGAGCAGTTCATCGGCAAAACCCTCCCGTTCAAGATCTCCCAGTACGCCGAGCGGGGGCGCAATGTGGTGGTCTCCCACCGGGCGATCCTCGAAGAAGAGCAGCGCCTGCAGCGTGAAACGCTGCGCGCGACCCTGCGCGAGGGAATGTCCGTTCCCGGCGTCGTCACCCAGCTCAAGCCCTTCGGCGCTTTTGTCGATATCGGCGGCATCGAGGGCCTGATCCCCATCTCCGAGGTGGCCTGGGGGCGGGTCGAGGATATCAACGAAGTCCTCTCCATCGGTCAGCAGGTCGAAGTCGCCGTCAAAAGCCTCGACTGGGACGCCAACCGCTTCTCCTTCAGCCTCAAGGAAGCTCAGGCCGATCCCTGGCGGACGGTTGCCGACAAGTTCCCCGAGGGCATGATTGTCGCCGGCAAGGTTGTGCGCCTCGCCCCCTTCGGCGCCTTTGTCGCTCTCGGCGAGGGGATCGACGGGCTGGTGCACATCTCCAAGCTCGGCGGCGGCAAGCGCATCAGCCATCCCCGCGAGGCGGTCAAGGAAGGGGAAAGCCTGACCGTGAAGATCGAGAAGATCGATGCCGAGGCGCGCCGCGTCTCCCTGGTTCTTCCCGGCGGGGAAGGGGCCACGGAAGCCGTGTCCGAGGAGGATTTCCGTCAGTACCTTCCCCCGTCTTCCGGGGGCGGCATGGGCACCTTCGGCGAACTGCTGAAAAAACAGCAGGAGAAGAAGAAACGGCGTTGAGGGAACTTTCCGCCATCCTCGACGACTACCGGGCGCTGCTGGAGACGGCGGATGCCTGGTTTGCCCGCTGCCTGGAGACAGCCGGCCGGCACATCCGGTGCCGGCCGGGCTGCTCCGGCTGCTGCCGGGGGCTCTTCGACATCACCCTGATGGACGCCGCCCTGCTGCGCCGGGGCTTTGAGCTGTTGCCGGTGGCGGTACGGGTCCCGGTGCTGGAAAAAGCACGGGCGCGGCTGAACGAACTGCAAGAGTGCTGGCCCGGCTTCGGTCCCCCCTATCTGCTCAACCATCTGCCCGACGAAGAGTGGACCGAGATGCCCGAGGAGGACGTAACTCCCTGCCCGCTCCTCGGGGCGGACGGCCGCTGCCTGGTCTACGCCTGGCGTCCGATGACCTGCCGCCTGCACGGGCTGCCCAACATCGACCTTTCCGGCGAGAGCTTTTCCGACGCGTGGTGCACCCTCAACTTCGCCGACGCCGATCCCCTCTCCCTGCCCGAGCTGCGCTGGGCCTTCCGCCGGACCTTCGCGGCGGAAATGCAGCTCTTCGGCGAGTTCACCACCGCTCTGCTCGGCACCCCGCGCAACGAAGCCGACACCTTTATCCCCCTGGCCTTGCTCATGGATTTCAAGGACATTCCCGGATTCTCCGGGGAGGGTCTTGCCCGATGATTTCCTTGCTTTTGCCGCCGGACCCCTGCTAATTAAGAAAGAAAACCTCTTCTCCTGACCCGACCCCGGGAGTCAAAAAACCTCATGACGGTTGCTTCCGCGCCCGACAACCTGCGCATCCTGCTGCTGATCCGGGACCAAAAGACCGAGGAATTGTGCCGTGTCGAGCTGGCGGCGCATGCCGTCGACTGCTGCCGGGCCGAGGATCTGCGTGGGCTGATCGCGCTGATGGACGGGCGGACCGTCTATCAGGGGGTCATCGCCGATATCCGCTTTGCCATGAAGGCCGAGGCCGAACTCAAGCAGCAGTTGCGGCGGCTGGAGAATATCTATCCCTTTCTGCGGGTCAAGCCGGATGCGGACGGCACCCTGCGCGGCATCAGCTCCCTGAGCGGCTCCGTCAGCCTGGAGGAATTCCTCGGCCAGTGCCGCGCCTTTCCCGCCCGGCCCCTGCGCGAGGAAGAGCGCCGGGAAGAACACGTCTCCGCCTGGCTCGCCGCCACGCCCGAGTTCGCCGAGACCGAGGCCTCGGTCTCGATCAACCTCTCCTGCCGCGGCGCCTTCTTCTACTCGGCGCGAGCCTGGGAGGTTGGCGCATCCATCTGGGTGCGCTTTCCCGGACACGGGCAGGACTTTGCCGCCCGGGTCTGCTGGTGCCGCCCCTGGGGGGGGAAGAGCGACGGACTGCCGGGAATCGGGGTCGAATTCCGGGAGGTGACGGCGGAACAATGCGCCCTGCTCAAGGCGTTTTTGGGGAGCGCCTAGCCGGAGTTGCGGCGCCGTTCGCGCAGGATTCCGGCGTAGAGCCAAAGATTGAGGGCGAGCACCCCCAAGCCGAGGGAAATTTGCAGGGTCCGGCTCAGCCCGTCGGGATAGATCAGCGCCGTCAGATAGCGGTCGATGCAGGAACCGGCGTATCCGGCCTCTCCGGCGAGGCGGCGCCAGTGGTTTTCCAGGTCGGTGAGGGGGCAGAACCAGCCCGTCAGTTCCACCAGCGTCCCCCAGACGGCGGCGGGCAGGTGCAGCCAGGCCAGACACGGCCAACGGCGGACGGCGAAGGCGCCGAAAAGCACGAAAAGAATGAAGCCGAGATGGCTTAACAGGGCAAGATCGGCGAGCAGGGCGTAGGGCATCATTGGGGATCCGATGGCGGCGCCGGAAGAACCGGGGCGCACAAGCGATTGACGCGGGGCGGAAATCGTTTATAGATTAAGCGGCACGTCCCGATCGACAGGTTTCTTTACGGCTGGAGTGGACGATGAAAAAGATCCTTTTCTTCTGTGCGGCCCTGCTTTTGTCGGCGGCTTTCGTTGCCGCCCAGACCGAACCGGCACACATCGGCCGGGTCAAAGGGACCAGCGGCATGGTCTCCATTCAGCGCGCCGGCGCCCTGAAACCGGCCTTTCCGAACATGAAGGTCTATCTCAACGACACCCTGCTGACCGGTTCCGACGGCGCGGTGGGTATCTTGCTCGAAGACAACACCCTGCTTTCCATGGGGCCGATGAGCCGTTTGGCCCTGGACAAGTTCGATTTTTCCCCGGCCCAGAACAAATACGCCCTGCAGCTGCGCATGGAGCAGGGGACCTTCGTCTATCTCTCCGGTCTGCTGGGCAAGCTGGCGCCGCACGCGGTGAGCCTCGACACCCCGTCGGGAACCATCAGCATGCTCAAGGATACCAACTTCATGGCCCGTTTCGGCGGCGACGAATAAATCATCGGGGGGATATTATGAAGCGGATTCATGGACTCTTCGTCGGTTTGTCGCTGATGGCCGCCGCAGGCGGGTGCGCCGGGAAAGACAACCTCATCGTGCTGACCCCGGACGATTCCGGCCGGGTCGGCGCCCTCAAGGTCAGCAACGACGGCGGCGAGACGGTCCTCGACCGCGAAGGGCAGGCGCTGCATCTGGGGGATCGTCGCACTTCGCCCGGCGCCCCCGCGCCCATTTCCGATGAAGAGCGGGCATTTTTCGCCGCCGCCCTGGCCGCGCAACCCCTGGCGCCGGTCAGTTATTTCCTCTGCTTCGAATTTGATTCCAACAACCTCACCGCCGAGTCGCGGCAACGGCTCGACGACATTCTCCGCGCCGCCCGGGAGCGCGGTTCCCAGGATTTTCTGGTCATCGGCCACACCGACCGCGCCGGTGACGCCGACTACAACGCCGCCCTCTCCCTGCAACGGGCCGAGGCGGTCCGCGAACTGCTCGCGGAAAAGGGGGTCGCCGCCGAAGTCATCCAGATTTCCTCCCACGGCGAGGGCAATCCCCTGATCCCCACCGCCGACGAAGTCGCCGAGGCCCGCAACCGCCGGGTCGAGGTGGTGGTGCGCTGAGGCAGTCCCCCCGGACCCGGCAAGGGCATCCGCGAAATCTTCTTGTCGAAATTTCTCGAACTGTAGTAAAAGAATGCCATGCGAACGAATGACCTGATCCACCGGGCTTTCCGGACGGCCCTGTTGTCCTGCCTGCCGGCGCTGTTGCTGAGTCTGGCGCCGGCTTCCGATGGCGCCTGGGGCGCGGGAAGTGAGCCCGCCGCCAAGGGGGAATCCGCTCTCGCCACCTTTTACGCCCAGCATTTCGCCGGGCGCCGCACCGCTGCCGGGGCCGTCTACCGCCACGAGAAATTCACCGCCGCTCATGCCCATCTGCCCTTCGGCACCCGGGTTCGCGTCGTCAATCCCGCCAACGGCCGGGAAGTGACGGTCACCATCAACGACCGCTGCCGCCCGCGTAAAACCCCCAGCATCGATCTCTCCCGCGCCGCCGCCGAAGAGTTGGGCCTGCTTCGGCGCGGTACCGGCGAGGTGCGCATCTTTCCCGTCGAGGACCGATCCTAGCTTTTTATAGGCCGCAACCGGTGCCAACGACAGAGGCCGCGTCCCCATGGGAACGCGGCCTCTGTCGTTCTCGCGGCGCGTCTACTTTTTTGTCCAGCCGCCATTTTCGTCTTCCAGCAGCCAGCCTGGCGCGGCCTGAGCGCGCCAGGATTCGGCGAAGATCGCCTGAACCTCGGCGGCCTGGCCGGGAAAGCCGTTGGCCCGGGCGATTTCCCCGTAGAGGCGCCGGCGGTCGCTGTTCTCGGCCTCCACCAGACGGGTCGCTTCGCCGCGCGAGCGCAGGTCGAGCCCTTCGGTAGTGCGCAGCTTGAGCAGGCCGTCACGGCCGACACCGACCTGCCCGCCGTCCAGATAGGGGAAGAGCGAACCGGCCCGGGCCTTCATCGCCTCACGCAGGGCGCGGATCTCCGGCGTGCTGACGTTGATGTCCTGGGCGGCGTAGGCCGATGCCGGCCCCAGACGCAGGAAGCTGCTCGGCTCCCCCTTTGGCGTCGCGGCGGGGGCGGCGTCTTCGGCGCGTTCCCCCCAGACCTCGTTGACGATCTTATCGGCGGCGCCGCGCACCTCCTCGGCGGGGAAGTAGATGTTGATGGTTACGCAGGAGACGACGGCCACCGCCGCCAAAAGCGCAAGATAACGCAGTTTGTTCATGGATATACTCCCTTCGGTTGGGGATCTTCGCCCCAGGGGCGGAAAGATCCCGAAAGTTATTCCACCGGCATTATAGGCCGCGGCCGATAAAAATCAACGGGTCGCGCGGTCGAGGCGGCTTATGCGTTTGAGCATCTCCTTGAAGGAAATGGCCCGCTCCGGAGCGATGATATCAATTTTGGGGGGCAACAGGCCGCCATAGACCAGGTAGGAGTCCTCCCCCTCCCGGGCCGTGCCGCGCAGGCGGAAGCTGTCGTTGCTGAGGGTGCAGTCTATCCCGATTTTCTGGTAGCGGTAGAAGTCGATGAAGCGGTAGATGCCCTGGGAGAGGGCTTCCGCGAGGGCGCCTTGGCTGAGGATGCTGAGGTTCTTGAGGGCCTTGACGCTGATATTGCGCCGCCCCTCTTCGCGGGTGCTCAATTCGGCGCTGAAGTGCGAGGGGGTTGTCCCGAAGAGGCGCAGGTCGCGGATATGCCCGTCGAGGATGCCGTTCATTTCGCCGAATTCGAAGGTCTGGGTGAGTTGTTGCAGGTCGATGCCGGAAAACTCGATGTCGCCGTAGAGGGTACGGTAGCGGGAGAGAGGATCCTGCACACGGATCTTCGCGATATCCAGGGTGCCGCCGAAGAGTTCGGCGTGGATCGTTCCGGCGGAACTCAGGGTTTTGTCGGCATAACGGATTTCGCCGAGATCGGCGTTGAGACGGCCGGAGAGGGGCGCCCAGTCCAGTTCCCGGGAAAGCTGGGCGAGGTCGATGGCCTCGAAGCGGATGCGCGCCGCCAGCGTCAGCCCGCTCTCCTCAAAGGCCGCGCGCAGGTCGGCGAGGTGCATGCGCCCGCCCGCCAGCCGCCCTTGCGGGAAAGCGGCGACCGTCAGACGATTGGGCGCGGCCTGCAGGGGGAGAGTGCCGCTTTCCAGCTGCAGCGGGCCGAGCTCGAAGCGGTCGAAGTCGAGCCGGCCGGAACGGGTTTCCGTCTCGGCCGGCAAGGTGCCCTGCTGATAAAACAGGGGAATACGGCCGTTGAGCCCGGCGATTTCCAGCTGCGGCCCGGGCAGGGTCAGGGCCAGCCCCCGGGGTTCGAGATGTCCGGCCAGGCTGAAACCCTCCGGCGTCCGGTGCCACAGCAGTCCCGCGCCGAGGCGACCGTCCAGGGCCAGTTCCTTGAAGGGGGAGCCGCTTTCCGTGAGCGGGGCGCGCAGGTAGCGTTCGAAGGCCGCGCTCAGCGGCGCGCTCTCCAGGGTGCCGCTGAGTTCCTGGCGGTCGGGAGTGACGAGCCCGGCGAGCTGCACCCGCGCCAGCTCGGGAATCCGCAGGGAGAGTTCTTCGGCCGTAAAGCTTTGGGCCGCCCAGTCGGCGCGCCCGGCCAGTTTCAGCTCGGCTTCGTGGGCGCCCAGATTGGCGTAGAAGGCGCCATGGAGCACTTCACCGACGGTCAGGTTTCCGTCGAGATCGAGATTGACGGCGCTTTCCCCCTTTTGGTGCCGGACTTCTCCCCGGATTCCAACCTTCCCCCCGCTCAGGCCGCTCAGTCCGTCGGCGCTGAGCAACTCCACGGCATCGGCCTCCAGGCGGGTCAGGCGCATCCGGGTCTGCTTGGGCTCCAGGTCGATATCGGCCATGCCCGAGAGACGTCCCGAGCCGAAGGTGGGGGAACGCAGACGCCCGGCGAAGCGCAGGTCGCGGAACTGGGTGGCGGTGGGACTGTGCCGAAACTCGCCGCCGGCGAAAAGGGCGTCGGCCTCCAGGCCAGAGGCGGCGAAGGCCGCCGCCTTCAGGTCGAAAAGCCCGTTTATCCCCCCCCCGGGGGGAAGGCTCAACTCGCCGCTGCCGGCGACCTCGCGCAGGCTCAGCAAGGCTTCCGGAATGCGGCCGGCGCCGCTGAGCGGGAGCAGGTCGGCGACGGCGACGGGTTCGAGCCGCCAGCGCCAATGGCTCAGGGTTCCCGACAGGCTGAAGAGAGGGCGTTTGTCCAAGAGCAGGCGCGCCTCCGATTTCAGCCGGTCGGGCGGCCCCTGGAGGGAGAGCCACAGCTGCAGAGGGGCGATGTCGAGCAGGTAGTCGCCGCCCCGTCCGGGCAGCGGGCGGCCGGTGAAGTTGGCTTGCACCGAAAGCTGTTCCGGAGACCAGGAAAACTTGCCGTCAAGCACCCCGCCACCGGTCACCTGGCGGCGCAGTTCCGGGTCGAAGCGGCCAAGGAGGGCGCCGCTGTCGGTAAGGATGCAGTCGAAGCCGCCGCTCAAGGTGCCGGCGTCATAACGGGCGGTGAAGGTCGTGTGCGCCTGCTGTTCCAGGGTGAGGCGCCCTTCCCCCTGCCAGCTGCGGTCCTGCTGCCGGCGCAGAGTCAGGCTGAAGGCTTCGAAAGTGAGTTTTTTTTGGTCCTGTCGGACATCGGCGGCGGGGATCGCCATGCTTACTTCGAGTCCCCCCGGCTGCAGGGCCAGGGTTAACTCCGGATTGACGGCGGTGAAATCGAACCCTTCGGGCAGGTTCAGGGGGAGGGCCAGGGTCGTGGCGACCCGCTCCAGTTCCGCCCGGCTCAGCCGGGGCAGGCGGGCCCGCCCGGCGACGCTGGCCCCGGCACTGTCGAGCTGGAAGCGCACGGGAGCATCGAGCAGGGGGGTGCCGTCCCAGCTGAAGCGGCTGATGGTCAGGGCGGGATGCTCTTCCCAGCTCCCTTCCCCGGCAAGAACCAGGGGGAGCCCCGGTTCGCCGCCGAGCCGGGCGCTCGCTTCGAAACGGGGGCGGTGGGTGCCGTGCAGGTCGAGGTGCAAATCCCCCAGTTCCCAGCGCTGATCCTCCAGATTCACGGTCAGGGCGCCGTCGCTGATGCGCAGGAGGGCGATTTCGAAGGGCGGGGTGGCGGGGAACCCCGAGGAGTCTTCATCCGCGGGAGGGAGCAATCCGGCCAGTTCGACCCGGGGCTGGTGCAGGCGAATGGCATCGATCCGCCGCAGCCAGAGTCCGGTAAGGCTGAAACGGATATCCGCTTCCGCGACATGGATGGTGAAGGCTTCGGGGCGGGTGATGGCCAGATCCGCGACCGTCAGGCGGGAAGACGAGAGCTCCATGCGGGCAAGGAGGACCTCCCCGTCGAGGGCGTACTCGACGAGCCGGATCAGGGCCGGACGCAGGACGTGCCCGGTAAGGTAGTCGGTCAGCTTCCAGCCGGCCACGGACTGGGCAACGGAAAGCGTGAGCAACAGCCCCAGGAGATGTCGAAGAAAGAGCAGCGTCATCGGCCCATGGCGGATAAAGGGGAATAAACCGGATTATTAACGGATTCGTCCCCTAGAGCCAGAAAATTCCTGGACATCGGAGAAATAAATGTCGGCGGGGAGCTTTGGCGGTTGCTTTCAGCGCTTGAGCTGATAGCGGCGGACGTTGGCGTTATGCTCGGCCAGGGTTTTGGCGAAGATGTGGCTGCCGTCCCCTTTGGCGACAAAATAATAATAGTCGCTTTGGGCGGGAAAGGCCACGGCGCGCAGCGCCTCTTCCCCGGGGTTGGCGATGGGGCCGAGGGGCAGACCGGGGATGCGGTAGGTATTATAGGGGGTCGTCGTTTGCAGATGCCGGCGGGTCAGGTTGCCGTCGAAGTTTTCGATGCCGTAGATCACCGTCGGGTCGGCCTGCAGCGGCATCCCCACCGTCAGGCGGTTGTGAAAGACCGAGGCGATCAGCGGCATCTCCTCGCGATTCCCCGCCTCCTTCTGCACGATCGAGGCAAGAACCACCAATTCTTTGAGACCGAGTCCCCTCTCTTTCGCTCCGGCGAGAATCTCCGGGGTCAGGCGGCGGCGAAACTCCTTGACCATCGCTTCGATCAGCGCCTTTTCGTCCATGTCGCGGGTCAGCTGGTAGGTTTCGGGAAAGAGATAGCCTTCCAGGGAGGGGCCGTCGATCTTCAGGCGTTCGCGGGTTTCCGGCGCCCGGGCCAGGCGCAGGAAGGTTTCTGCGGAGCCGCGCCCTTCCGCTTCCAGGCGGGCGGCGATCTCGCGCAGGGTCCAGCCCTCGGGAACGGTGAAGGGATGGAGGAGCACATCGCCGGCCAGCAGGCGTTCCAGTATTTGCTCGGGGGTGGCGGCCCCTTCAAAGGCGTATTCTCCCGCCTTGATCCGCTGAGCCGCCTGGTGCCGGCGGGCCAGCAGTTTGAAGAGGAGCGCATCGGCGACCACGCCGGCAGCCGCCAGCTCCTCGGCGACCCGGGCGAAAGAAGCCCCGGGGGGGATTTCCACCACCTGCCGCTGCGGGGGCGCCACCGGCCGGTCGAGAAACCGGCGCACGTGCAGAACCGGCAGGGTCAGGGCGAGAATGAGTAGAGCCGTCAGGGCGGCGATCAGTTGGCGGCGGCGCATCAGAAGTTGAAGGTGTTTTCGCTGCCGTTGCGCAGGCGCTCGATGTTGCCGCGATGGCGGACGATGACCATCCCCGCGATGAAGAGGGTGGCGACAAAGAGCCAGGCGGAGCCTTCAAAGGCCAGAACCAGCCAGGGGATGACGGCGGCGGCGCTGATCGAGCCGAGGGAGATGTAGCGCCATTTCCACAGGACCAGGGCAAAGACCGCGAAGGCGATCAGCACCGCCAGGGGCGACAGGACCAGGAAAATGCCGAGGGCCGTGGCCACGCCCTTGCCCCCTTTGAAACCGAGGTAGACCGGGTAGAGATGGCCGAGGAAGGTGGCGGCGGCGATCAGGGCAACCTGGGCGGGGGAGAAGCCGACGGACTGGGCGGCGAAAAGGGTCGGCAAGACCCCCTTGAGGGCGTCGCCGACCAGGGTGGCGATACCCAGCCCCCGACCGGCTACCCGGTAAACATTGGTGGCGCCGATGTTGCCGCTGCCGGCCTGGCGGATATCTTCCTTGCCGAAGAGGCGGGTGAGGACGATACCGCAGGGAATGGCGCCGATCAGGTAGGCGAGGAGGATGAAGAGTATGAAGCTCACGGGATTCTCCGGCGGAAGGAAAACAGGTGGCCCGGGTAGGCACCTCGGACTGTTTTTTCGTACTCAACCCGCCACCGGATCGGGGGCGCGAAAAGCACCTGCTTCTACCACGGGACCGGGGAAAAATCAAGGCGCCTGCCGCCCTCCCCGAGGTGGGAGAGCGGCTTCATGAAAGAACGGCCAAGGCAATCCCGGCGAGGACAAGGCCGTCGGGCGTTCCGCTCTCTCTCCTCCGCCCGGCGGCGGCTTGAATTTTCACAATATTTCCTCATTTCCTGCATAGTCGAGGAGCATAATTCCGTGTAAAAATAGCCGCGAACCGGCACCTGCCGCGTTTGTCGCGCCGCGTGCGCCGGTCTTCAGGGAGGTAAGGATGAAAAATACCGTTTTTTTGCTGCGATACCTTCTGGGCAGGCTGCTCCCCGCGACCCTGCTTCTGCTGGTGTGCGTGGGCGCGGCGTCGGCCGAGGATTACGAGGAGGGCCCCTACAGCCGCGAAGAGCTCGCCCAGATGCTCGCGCCCATCGCCCTTTATCCCGACAGCCTCCTTTCCCAGGTGCTGATGGCCGCGACCTATCCCGTGGAAGTGGTCGAGGCCGACCGCTGGGTGAAGGAGCATTCCGATTTGCGCGAAGATGAATTGGATAAGTCGCTCCTCGACCAGGACTGGGATCCCAGCGTCAAGGCGCTCTGCCATTTCCCCACGGTTCTGGCCCTGATGAGCGAGCGGATCGGCGAAACCTCGCGCATCGGCGACGCCTTCCTCGCCCAGGAAGAAGAGGTCATGGCCATGGTTCAGGAACTGCGGGCCAAGGCCCGGGCCCAGGGGAATCTCGCCAGCACCTCCGAACAGCGGGTCTGGGCCGACGCCGACGCCATCATCATCGAACCGGCCGATCCCCGGGTGGTCTACGTCCCCTATTACGATCCCGTCACCGTCTACGGCTCCTGGTGGTATCCCGATTATCCCCCCTATTACTGGACCCCGGCGGGCGCCAGCCTCGGGGTCGGCCTCTCTTTCTGGCCGGGGGTCTATTTCGGCTTTTCCTTTTCCAACTGGAGTCGTTTCGACTGGCGGCAGCGCTACATCCATATCGACAGCCACCGCCGCCCCCGCTATGTCCACCACGACCGCTGGCGGTACAACCCCGGGCGTTGGGAGCGCGGCTTGAGCCGGCGCTCTTCGGTCATCCGCCACGCGCCCCCCCCGGCCCGCCTGCGGAATGTTCTTCCCGTCGAGCCGCGCCGACGCCCCGATGTTTTTCGCCCCGCGACCGATTGGCCAAGTGCCGACCCCAGGCATTTCGACCGGATTCGCCAGGATCGCGAGCGCCGTGACGGCGAGCGGAAGTCGCGGGAGTACCAAGATCGCGAGCGCCGTGATCTAGACCGCCGGTCCAGGGATTACCAGCATAGGGAAAAACGGGATCGCCGCCCCACATCCGATCAAGGACAGAGCCTGCACCGCCCGGGGGATGGCCGGCGTCCGCCCGTGCCGCCCCGTAACGACCGGGGCGTGCGTTTGCGGGATATTGTCCCGCCACAGCCCAGGTCCCCCGCCGTCAGGGCACCGCAACAGCCGGGGCAGAGAGGAGGCGACCACAAAGACCAAGGCCTGCGCCGCGGGGTTCCGACCCCCATGACCACCCACAAAGGCCCGCTCCAGGGCCAACGCCGGGAGCGGGGTGAAGGGCACGGCCGGCTGCGTCCGCAAGGGCAATAACGGCCTTGGCTCCGCTCAGACCCCGGCGAGTCGCCGGTCCCGGAGCGGAGTCGAAGGGACTCGTGGTTGCCGCCGAAATGGAAAATCCTGCATCAATCTCATTCAATAACCTGAATCCGTGAGTCCCGCATTCGCACCTCGGGTTACCCCTTTATGGGGGGCGATTTCCGGGGCATTGGATGCCGGTTGAGCTAAAATCCGCCTCCTTGGCGGCGCTGTACGCTACGATCTTTGAAAGTTTGACCTCAAGCGCCGTCCGAATGCCGGTTTTCGGGCGAGTTGGGCCTTGGGCGCGGTTGCCGATCGCTGTTTTCCCGGGGTTGCCGTTTCGGTTTCATGTCCTATCCGTAGGCCAGGCACCGGTAGACTTTCGCGTAGGCTTCGAAGTTCAGGCCGCTGTGGCGACTGAAGCGCAGTCGCAAGCGCCGGCCGGTCTCGATCAGCCGGGCGGCGAGGTACATCAATTCTTGCATGACGGTCTTGAGCCGCCGCCGTTTGGCGCCGTGCCGCACCGGGGTCTTGTCGCCGAGCAGGCCGAGTTGGCCGATGTAGCGCAGGATGTTGTAGGCGAGCGCGGCGCAGCTCATCACCAGACTGTTGACCTCGAATTTGCCCGAGGGCAGGCGCTCAAGATCCATGTCGGTTTTGAGTTCGCTGTGAAACTGCTCGCTGGTGCCGTGATCCTGGCAGAGGGCGATGATCTTCTCGGCGGGCAGGTTCAGGGAGGTCCACCAGCCTTCCAGCTCGATATCGGGCTCCAGCAGCCCCTGGCCTTTTTTGTCGATGGAGCGCTCGATGACCCGAACGGCCCGGCGGCAGGTCAGTTCCTGCTTTATGCCGTTCTCGTCGGTCCAGACATGGGTATCCCGAACATTCAGGATCGCGACGCGTTTGCCCGGCCGGGGCGCACTGATTTTTCCTTCGGCAAAAGCCCGCCGGTGCCAGCCGCTTTTGCTCTGCCCCCGGGGATTCCACTTCAGGATGTAGCCGGTTCGTTCGTGGCGGGCCAGTTCGATGCGGGTCTCCCAGGCATCGTGGGCCGAATCGAGCCGCACCAGCAGCGGCGCGGCGGTCAACGCCAGCGCCTTGTGCAGCACCCGGGCGAGGAAGGGAACGAAGTTCTTCTGGCTGTGCTGGGAGCCCTCGCGGTGCTCGATCTCCAGCAGCCACCCTTCCAGGGCCAGATAGGCGGCAATCGGAGCGTAGCCGTCGTATCCCTGGCAGGTGCGCGACACCCCCTTCTTCTTCGTTCCGGAGTTGTCCATGGTGAACACGTCGATATCCAGGGGAACGTGCCCCATCGGCAGCGCCGGCATCAACGCCCGCGACGTGCGCAGGAACTCGGTGGCGCAAAAGTTCACAATGGTTCGAAACGCCTCGGCATGCTCCTCCATCCGCTGCCGCAAGGCCGGTTCGGAGGGGACCTCCTTCAAGCCCAGGGCTTCCCGGAAAAAGCGGTCCTGGCGAAAGCCGCTGACCGCCTCGAAGTCACTCTTGCCGAGACACAGCCGGCCGACGTAACTCCGGATGACATCGGCATGGGCGATGGCCCCCTTTTTCAACCGGGAAACGGCCGTAAGCCGCGTGGTCAAACGGGTAAAACGGTTCAGGCACAAACCGATGAGCGCCATCCCGGAACCTGAATAGAACTAATCTTCCGCAGAATGCCTGAGTGACATATTGGCCAAGGGCCCCGCTTTCGGCCATTTTTTTGATATGGGTAAAATTCGACCACTAAGGGTAAAAAATACCTTGACCGCCATCGATCCAGTGCTACCATCCAGAGTAATTATTCCCTTTTCCCTCTGGCAAAGGAGTCTGTCGATGGAAGATCTTTGGCGGGTTCACGAACAGGACTTTCGGCTGTCGAGCCGTCTGACGGAGCGGGCCGAATACGAACGGCTGGTGCGGCGTTTTCATCAGGAAGAAGAACGGGAAAACGCGAAAAATCTCCTTTACGGCGATGCCCACCTGACTCGCTTGGATGACTTCGGCGTCGATTGACGCCTCCCGAGGGAGACCGTCGGGAGGCGCCCTTAAATCCCTTGCCCGGCCGTTGCGGTTGTGATAATAAACCAAACTCGACGGCGTCGCAAAAAAACTCGCCAAATGCCGCGTTGCTGCAATTGGCGAGTTTTTTCTTCGTCAGTCACTACGATGTTTTCGTGAAAGCATCAAACTTGGGTTTGTTCAATCATGACCGGAGGCGTGAAAGGCATGAATATCGATATCCAGCCCCTGACGGCGAAAAAGGCTCTTTTCGAGGATGAATCGAAGCTGGGCTTCGGCAATCTCTTTACCGACCGCATGTTCCTCATGGATTACGATGCCGGCGAGGGCTGGCATTCCCCGCGCATCGTTCCTTACGGCCCCTTAAGCCTCGACCCGTCCTGTGCCGTGCTGCATTACGCCCAGGAAATCTTCGAGGGGCTCAAGGCCTTTCGCCGTCCGGACGGGGATATCGCTCTCTTTCGCCCCCGGGACAATTTCGAGCGTTTCAATCGCAGCGCGGCGCGCATGTGCATGCCCGAGCTCGATGTCGATTTCGTCCTCAAGGCGCTGAAGACGCTGATCCACCTGGAGTCGGACTGGGTGCCCAAGAGCCTCGGCACCAGCCTCTACATCCGGCCGACGATGATCGCCACCGACCCCTATCTGGGGGTGCATCCCTCCAGCAAGTATCTCTTCTACATCATCCTCTCGCCGGTCGGCGCCTACTACAAGAACGGCTTCAGCCCGGTCAAGATCTATATCTCCGACGGCTATGTCCGCTCGGCCCCCGGCGGTACCGGCGAAGCCAAGACCGGCGGCAACTACGCCGCCAGTTTGAAGGCGTCGATGGATGCGGCGGCCCTCGGTTTCGACCAGGTTCTCTGGCTCGATGCCGTCGAGCGCAAGTATGTCGAGGAAGTCGGCAGCATGAATATCTGCTTCCTGTACGACGGCAAGGTGGTGACCTCTCCCCTGAAGGGGACCATCCTCGACGGCATCACCCGCCGCTCGATTCTGACCTTGGTGAAAGAGCTGGGGCTTCAGGTCGAGGAACGGGCCCTTTCCGTCGATGAAATCCTCGAAGGTGCCGGCAATGGCCGTCTCAAGGAGGCTTTCGGCACCGGCACGGCGGCGGTGGTTTCTCCTGTCGGCCAGTTCAGCTACCGTGACCGTACCGTGACTCTCGGCGACGGCCGGATGGGAGAATTGACCGGCAGGCTCTACGAAATGCTCACCGGTATTCAGTACGGCAAGGTTCCCGACCAGCACGGCTGGGTCGAAATGATCTGATCTCCGCTCGGCGCGGCAATAAAAAAGCCCTCTTCCTTCCGGAAGGGGGCTTTTTTTGTTGCCGAAATCGGGATGTCGGCGAACGGGGCGGAGAGCTTCTCGGCGACGGAGGGCTCGATTTATCAAGTAATAAAATACATTGAATGAGTAAATTGATTCAGGCCATTAGTGGGCGTATTCCTCCTTCCGTGGGTTGTTTTCAACTTTTTCTGTCAATAAATAATATAATAATAACAGTTATTAAATGATTCATTGCGGTTTCGTTTGAAAAAATTTTAGATGATTGGACATTTTTTTGCATATGTTCTTCGTGCGCCCGGCCGATGGCCAGATTGAGTTGTCGCCCCCGTCCTCTCGCCCGCACAGGAGACTTTGCCCATGTGTCGTATCGGAGCCATCAAAAGCCGTAACTACGTTCACCCCAGTCAGGCCCTGCTGCTCATGCAGTCGCAGCAGAAGGGGCACGACAATTCGGGTTTCGCCATGGTCATGCACGACCTCGGCGGCATTTTCGAGCCCTACAAGCATCTGCCCACCCTCTCCCTGGCTTGTACCAACGAGGGGGTGCGCATCGCCGAGGACATGCTCCACGCCGCCGGTTTCCAGCGGGTGATGCAGTGGATGCCGGAGACCGATCCCCGCCCCGGGCTCGATATCAACGCCATGCCCAACTACATCTTCCAGACCTACGACTACCCCAAGTTCTACAAAAAGGAAGACCGCCAGACCAAGGAAGACCTGCTCCTCGACATGCGCCTGAAGCTGCGTCGGGCGCTGGAGATGGACGACCAGGGCTACGTCTACTCCTTCTGGCCGGATGTCGTGACCCTCAAGGAGATCGGCGACCCCAAGGATATCGGCACCTATTTCAAGCTCTGGGAGCCCAACGACCGCTTCACCGCCCGGGTCATCACCGCCCAGTGCCGGCAGAATACCAATTACGACATCGTCCGCTATGCCGCCCATCCCTTCTTTCTGCAGGGCTACACCGCCCTGGCCAACGGCGAGAACACCTTCTATCTCAAGAATGTCGAATTGCAGCGCAAGCTGCACCGGGGCTATATCGGTTTCGAGTCCGATTCCCAGTGTTTTCTTTATAGTCTCCATTACGTTCATCGCCATCTCGGCTGGCCCCTCTCTTACTACAAGCACGTTATTACGCCGCTGCCTTTCGAGGAGATCGACGGCCGCGAGGATAAGGATTCCCTTCTGGCCATCCGCCAGTCCTTGGCGCATCTGGAAATCAACGGGCCGAACACCATCATCGGCGTCTTGCCCGATAACACCCTTTTCACCTGCTGCGACACCAAGAAGCTGCGCCCGGTGGTGGTCGGCCGCGACGCCGACACGGTGGTGATTTCCTCGGAGGTCTGCGGCATCAACGAAATCCTGCCGGAGCGGAACTGGGAGGAGGACATCTACCCCCACGAGCGGGAAACGGTGGTGATCGACAATCAGCTGGAGGTGCACAGATGGAGACAGTAAAGGTTCAGGATATCACCGCCAACGACCTCCCCTGGGTCATCCGCTACGACGCCTCCCGCTGCACCCTCTGCGGTTCCTGTGTCGCGGCCTGCTCCTTCCGGGCGATCGAGCCCAAGGTCGAGCGGCGGCGCATGGTTTTTTCCGAGGGGGATCTGCCCGAGCCGAAGCAGCGCTTTTCGGCGGTTCCGGTGATCCGTCAGGTGCGCAATCTCACCCAATATTGCCGGGGCTGCGGCATCTGCACCAAGGTCTGTCCCAACGACGCCATCGCGCCGGCGCGCAATCCCGACAGCCGCCATCCCATCGTCACCCGCTGCGTGGCCGGGGATTCCGTCAAGCGCGGCGGGCGCAAGAATCTCGAAGCGGGCACCCGCACCCTCGACAAGCTGCGGGTCGGACGCATCTCCCAGATGACCGACCCGAGCCTCGACGCCCAGCGCCACACCTTCGATCTGCTCGCCCCCTTCGGCCGCATCATGCCGCCGGGCAAACTCCCCTTCAAAATCGGCGCCGACGGCAAACTGGAGCCGGACGGGAAGGCGCCGCCGGTGCGCTGGATCTATCCGGTGGTCATCGGCGACATGTCCATCGGCGCCCTTTCCTGGCGCATGTGGGAAGCGGTCGCCATGGCCGTCGCCTACCTCAACGAGGAATGCGGCCTGCCGGTGCGCATGTGCAGCGGCGAGGGGGGGATGCCGGTGCGTCTGCTCAAATCGAAATATCTGAAATACATGATTCTGCAGATCGCTTCCGGCCATTTCGGCTGGAACCGCATCGTCAAGGCGATGCCGCACATGGTCGAGGACCCCGCCGGCATTCTCATCAAGATCGGCCAGGGGGCCAAGCCCGGCGACGGCGGGCTGCTCATGGCGCGGAAGGTGGCCGAGCACATCCAGGCGATTCGCGGCGTGCCCAAGGCCGACCTGCTCAGCCCGCCCAACCATCAGGGCCTCTACTCCATCGAGGAGAGCGTGCAGAAGATGTTCCTCTCCTTCAATGCCGCCTTCAAGTTCCGGGTGCCGGTGGCGATCAAGGTGGCGGCCTCGGCGACCAGCGTCAGTGTCTTCAACAACCTGGTGCGCGACCCCTACAACATCGTCGGCGGCTTCTTCCTCGACGGCATCGACGGCGGCACCGGCGCGGCCCACGAGGTTTCCCTCGACCACACCGGCCATCCCATCGTCTCGAAGCTGCGGGACTGTTACCTGGCCGCCGTTTCCCAGGGACGCCAGGGACAGATTCCCCTGTGGGCGGCGGGCGGCCTCGGCCGGGCCGGGGATCTGGCGGCGGATGCCTTCAAGATGATCGCCCTGGGCGCCAACGGTGTCTTTACCGGCAAGCTGATTCTGCAGATGGCCGGCTGCGTCGGCAACGAGATGGGGCGCTGCAATGCCTGCAACACCGGCCTCTGCCCGGTCGGCATTACCACCCAGGAACCCCGGCTGGTCCATCGTCTCGACCCGGAAAAGGCGGCGCAGAACATCGTCAACTACTTTCTGGCCATGGATCAGGAATTCAGGAAGCTGATGGCCC
>JAVFAR010000025.1:0-28049 GCA_034002365.1 Trichloromonas sp. | reverse complement strand
CGCCCAACTGATACAACTGCTGGAGCAATCGGAGAAGATTGTCGCCGTCGGCGAGATCGGGCTCGATTTCTATCGCGATCGCGCCCCCCGGGATGTGCAGCGCCTCGCCTTCCGCCGCCAGATCGCCCTGGCCCGGCGGGTGAAGAAACCGATCATTGTCCACGACCGGGACGCCCACGATGAGGTGTTGGAAATTCTCCGTGAAGAAAATGCCGCCGAGGTCGGCGGCGTGCTGCACTGTTTCAGCGGCGATGCGGCCATGGCCCGGGCCTGCCTCGATCTCGGCTTTTACCTGTCTTTCCCCGGCACCATCACCTATCCGAAGAATGACGCCGCCCGCGAGGTGGTACGCGCCATCCCCATCGATCACCTGCTGGTCGAAACCGATTGCCCCTATCTTGCCCCCCTGCCTTTTCGCGGCAAACGCAATGAACCGGCCTGCGTCCGTCACACGGCGGCGATGATCGCCGAGATCAAAGGCCTGACCCTCGCGGATGTGGCCCGTATCACCAGCCGCAACGCCTGCAAACTCTTCGGCATCGGCGAAATCGGCCAGAGCGGCCAAATCGCCTACCGCATCCGCGACTCTTTGTACCTCAATCTCACCAACCGCTGTTCCAACGCCTGTACCTTCTGCGCCAAGTTCAAGGAATTCGTGGTCAAGGGGCATGCCCTCAAACTCGACCACGAACCCGATTTCGCCGAAGTGATCCGGGCCATCGGCGATCCGACCCGATACAAAGAGGTGGTCTTCTGCGGTTACGGCGAGCCCCTGTTGCGACTCGAACTGGTCAAGGAGGTCGCCGACTGGCTCCACCAGCGGGGAGTCAAGGTACGCATCAACAGCGACGGCCAGGCCAATCTGGTCCATGGGCGCGACATTTTGCCGGAACTCGCCGGACTGGTCGATACCCTCTCCGTCTCCCTCAACGCCGCCGACGACGAAACCTATCAGCGTATCTGCCGCTCTCCTTTCGGGAAGGAGGCCTATGAGGGGGTCAAGGATTTCTTGCGGCGGGCGCCGGCGCACATCCCCGAGGTCATCGCCACGGTAGTGACGCTGCCGGGGATCGACGTCGCCGCCTGCCGTGCCGTCGCCAAGGAATTGGGGGTGAATTTTCGCGAAAGGGAATACAACGAGGTGGGATAAAACGAATCAAGGCCGGATCGAGCGATCCGGCCTTTTCTATCTGTACCTATTCACCTTCTGAATCAGGCAATTCGCCTTCGCCAAAGAGCTTGGATCCGGCAAACCCGCCACATAAGGGCAGTCGGCGGGAAGAACACCGAGTTTGACGATCTCCGGCGTCAGCGGGGTACACCCGGGTCGGGCTTGGACGCGGTCGGGATAGACGCTGCAGAGGCGGGTCTTGAGATCGAGCTTCTCGCAGGGAGTTTCCGTGTAATAGATCACCCCTTCGTAGTCGATCTTCTCGAAACAGCAGCGGCCGCAGCGGCGACAAAAGGATTCCCACTCTGTTTCTTCGACGGTCAATCGTCACTCCTTCGATAAAAAAAGAGAGGTGGAGCTTTTGACAAGCTCCACCTCCAGGGTGGTACGCCCAAGGGGATTCGAACCCCTGTCGCCGGCGTGAAAGGCCGGTGTCCTAGGCCAGGCTAGACGATGAGCGCGTAAATTGTTTCGAGCGGCAGCCGCTGTAATATCCTTGGCTGGGGTGCTAGGATTCGAACCTAGGGATGACGGAGTCAGAGTCCGTTGCCTTACCGCTTGGCGACACCCCAAGAACGGATGCTGTTTTTAACAGAGAAGCCCTATGCAGTCAAGAAAAAATGCCACCCTATTTCGAAAATTTCATCCTGGGTTGAAACGACCGCAGGGCAAACTCTCAACGCATCCGGTCAAAGGCATTCATCCCTTGGGTGTTATCGCGAAAATCCGTGAAGAAGATTCGGCAAGAAGTTTTCCGCCGGCTTCGACACGGGCCTGAACAAAGTGGATTTTCCTCTTTTGTTCAACGACTTCGGCGGAAACAAGCAGTTCGGTCTCGACGGAAACAGGCAGTTTATACTTGACTGTCAGTTCCGCTGTGACAAAATGCTCGCCGGTTGCGCGGCAGGCGTATACGCCGGCTTCATCGAGCAGGGCCGCAAGAATTCCGCCATGGACCAGCCCCTGCCACCCCTGAAATCGGCTGGGGATTCGGATTACGCAATGGGCGCGGCGCTCTGCTTTATCCACCACAAAATTAGCATGCAACCCCTGCGGATTGGCGGGCCCGCATACAAAACACTGATCATCTGATAAAACTTCCATAAGGCACGGTCCTCCCAGGCCAGAAACAAGAAACGGTTGTCCAAAAAAAATTTAATGGTAGAATGCCTACCATTGCAAATCAACCCTAACAATGCAAAAAGGAGAGAGTAGATGAAAAGAACAGCCCTGCTTATCGTTTTGTTGGTTGCTTCACTGTCGATAGTTGCGTGCAGCAAAAAAGAGGAGGCCCAGGCGCCGGCGCCTGAGAAAGCAGCTGAAACGGCCGCTGCAACCGTAACCGAAAAAGCTGCTGAGACGGCCGCCCAGGTTGAAGAGAAGGCTGCGGATGTCGCCGCACAGGTTGAAGAAAAAGCCGTAGAAGCGGCTGCCCAGGTTGAAGAGAAGGCCGCGGAAGCCGCCGCTGCCACCGAAAGCGCCGTTCAGGCCGCCACGGAACAGGCCGGCGAAGTTGCCGCCAAGGTTGAGGAAAAAGCCGCTGAAGCCACCGAGGCCGGCAAGGAAGTGGTAGCGGCCGTCGAGGAAAAAGCCGCCGAAGCGACCCAAGCCGTTGCCGAAGCCGCTTCCGGCGACAGCATCGTGATCGAAAACACCTACGGTAAGGTCACCTTCAATCACAAAGTTCACTCCGAAGCTTTTGATTGCGCCCTCTGCCACGGCGAAGGCGAGCCCGGCGCGCTCGACCTGGGCAAGGAAAAAGCCCATGCCGCCTGCAAAGGCTGCCATCAGGAAAAAGGCGCCGGTCCCACCAAGTGCTCCGAGTGCCACGTCAAGTAATTTGACACAACATTCAGCATAAAACAAAAAGGGGAACCGCTTGCCGGCTCCCCTTTTTGTTGCCGCAATCATTTCCCGCTGAATCTGAACTCATACTGGCGCTTCTTGCCGTCGGCCAATTTTGTCCCGATTTTGAAAAGATAGTCTCCCTTTTCACCAAGGGCCAGATCGGCGCCGAAATGGCCGTCCATCCCGACCAGAGTCAGTGCGCCACTCTCCTTCCCGGCGGGATCGACGATCTTGACCGCCGCCAGCCCTTGATCCATCGGTTCGCCATCGTCAACCCGATAGAATTCCACCATCAGATGATGGGTATGGGCCATTCCCACCTTGGCCATCGCCGCCTCGACATCCTTGAGGCGGGCCATCGCCTCGACCCCCTCCACCACCTGCTCGCCGAGCATCAGGATGTCGCCGTCCATCTCCATGCCGGAATGACCTTTCCGGTCGTGTCCGGCTGAAGACTCCTTTTGAGTCGCGGTTTTATTGCCATGCCCTTTGTGGTCATCCATTGCCGCAGAAGTAAGCGGTGCGGTCCCAATCAAGATCCCGACTAGTACACATATCCACTGTTTTTTCATGATGTTATCTCCTTGATGAGAATGCCGGACAAACGCCCGGATTAGGTTGTCAATGTTCCCGAAGCGGCACCTCTCCACTCGGCAACGGCGACGGATCGAGAGGCCGCCCTTTCCAGATATAGAAGATCACCGGGTAGACCAACAGTTCCAGCGCCAGCGAGGTGATCGAGCCGCCGACCATCGGCGCGGCGATGCGTTTCATGACGTCGGCCCCGGCGCCGGTGCTCCACATGATGGGGAACAGGCCGACGATAATCGTCACCACCGTCATGACCTTGGGCCGGATGCGTTTGACGGCGCCGTGATGTACCGCCTGCACCAGGTCGCCGCGGGTCAGCATCCGCCCCTCTTCCGTCCAGCGCTTGTGGGCCAGATCGAGATAGAGCAGCATCACCACGCCGGTTTCGGCGTCGAGTCCGGCCAGGGCGATGAGTCCCACCCAGACGCCGATGGATAGATTGTAATCAAGCAGATAGAGCAGCCAGAAGGCCCCGACCAGGGAGAAGGGAACGGCGAGAAAGACGATGGCCGTCTTCACCGCCGAGCGGGTGCTCAGATAGATGATGACGAAGATGATCACCAACGTCAGGGGGACGATGAGCAGCAGCCGGGCGCGGGTCGACTCGATGTACTCGTACTGGCCGCTCCAGACGATGTTGTAGCCGGCGGGCAGTTTGATGTGCTGTTCCACCGTCTGCCGCGCGGTCTTCACGTAGGTGCCGACGTCGATCCCCTTGATGTCGACGTAAACCCAGGCGGTACGCCGGGCGTTCTCGCTCTTGATGCTGTCGGGATCGTTACGGATGCTGAAGGTCGCCAGCTGCTCCAGGGGGATCTGAGCGC
Source organism: Trichloromonas sp. (assembly GCA_034002365.1). Lineage (GTDB taxonomy): Bacteria > Desulfobacterota > Desulfuromonadia > Desulfuromonadales > Trichloromonadaceae > Trichloromonas. Next base: position 23,615 of record JAVFAR010000025.1, on the reverse strand, counting down.
CGTTCGGGGCCGCCACCAGCACCCGCTTAAGCGTCGGGAGATCACTGCGAAAATCACGGTCGTAGCGCAGGCTCACCGGATAGCGCTCCAGCCCCTCCACGGTCTCGGTCACGGTCATGCCGCCGAGGGCCGCCTGAATAACGGCCTGGATGTCGCCGACCTGGATGCCGTAACGGGCGGCGGCGAGGCGGTCGATCTCCAGGTCGAGGTAGGAGCCGCCCACCGAGCGCTCGGCGATGGCCGAAAGAGTCCCCGGCAGGGGCCGGACCAGGGCCTCGATCTCCTCGCCGAGGCGGCCGAGCACTTCCAGATCCGGTCCCATGACCTTGATTCCCACGGGGGTCTTGATGCCGGTGGAGAGCATGTCGATGCGGGTCTTGATCGGCATGGTCCAGGCGTTGGTCAGCCCCGGGAACTGGATGGCGGCGTTGAGCTCGTCGATCAGCCGCTCGGGGGAAATGCGCGCCATTTCGGGCCAGCCCCAGCGCAAGGGAACCTTGAGGAACCCGGTCCACTCGGGCCAACCGCTGTAAAAACGGTGGCTGGGAACCTGCCGCCACTCCTCTTCCGGCTTGAGCATGATCGTCGTTTCGATCATCATCATCGGCGCCGGATCGGTGGCGGTCTCGGCCCGGCCGATCTTGCCGAAAACATGCTCGACTTCCGGGAACTGGCGGATGATGCGGCCGGTCTGCTGCAAGAGCTCCTTGGCCTTGGTCACCGACAGCCCCGGCAGGGTGGTCGGCATGTAGAGCAGATCCCCCTCGTACAGAGGCGGCATGAACTCGGTCCCCATCTTGCCGAGAGGATAGGCGATGGAGAGCACCAGCAGCACCGCCGTCAGCAGCGTCGTCTTGCGCCAGCGCAACACCCCATCGACGAGGGGATGATAGATACGGATCAGCAGCCGGTTGATGGGATTGCGCTCTTCCGAATGGATCTTGCCGCGAATGAACCAGGCCATCAGCACCGGCACCAGGGTGATCGAGAGGATGGCGGCGGCGGCCATGGCGTAGGTCTTGGTGAAAGCCAGCGGCTTGAACATGCGCCCGGCCTGCTCTTGCAGGGTGAAGACCGGAGCGAAGGAGACGGTGATCACCAGCAGGGCGAAGAAGATGGTCGGACCGACCTCCTTGGCCGCTTGGGCGATGATTTCCGAGCGCGGGCGCTTGCCCCGGTCATTTTCCAGGTGCTTGTGGGCGTTTTCGACCATGATGATGGCCGAATCGACCATGGTGCCGATGGCGATGGCGATCCCCCCCAGGCTCATGATGTTGACGTTGATCCCCTGGGCGTACATGATGATGAAGGACATGAGGATCGCCACCGGCAGCGCCAGCACCACCACCGCCGCGCTCGGCAGGTGAAAGAGGAAGAGGATGATCACCAGGGCGACGACGATGCTCTCCTCCAGCAGCTTTTCCTGCAGGTTGGAGGTGGCGCGCAGAATCAGCCCGGAGCGGTCGTAAACCGGGACGATCTCCACCCCTTCCGGCAGTCCCGCCTTGAGTTCTTGGAGTTTTTTCTTGACGTTGTCGATGGTCTTCAGGGCGTTTTCGCCGAAACGCATGACGATGATGCCGCCCACCGTCTCCCCTTCGCCGTTGAGTTCGGCGATCCCCCGGCGCATCTCCGGCCCAAGGCGCACGTCGGCGATGTCCCGCAGCAGCACCGGCGTACCGCGCCGGTTGGTTCCCACCACCACCTGCTTCAAATCATCCAGCGACTGGATATAGCCGCGGCTGCGGACCACGAACTCGGTCTCGGCCATTTCGATGGCGCCGCCGCCGACATCGAGATTGCTGTTCTTGATCGCCATCTCGACCATCGGCAGGGACAGGCCGTAGGCCAGCAGCCGGTTCGGATCGACCGCCACCTGATACTGCTTGACGAAACCGCCGAGGCTCGCGACTTCAGCCACGCCTTCCACCGAAGTCAGCTCGTAGCGCAGAAACCAGTCCTGGATGGCCCGCAGCTCCTGCAGGTTGTGACGGTCGCTGACCAGGGCGTATTCGAAAACCCAGCCAACCCCGGTGGCATCGGGGCCGAGGGTCGGCGTGACCCCCTGGGGAAGCCGCCCGGAGACATAATTGAGATATTCCAGCACCCGGGAACGGGCCCAGTAAATGTCGGTGCCGTCCTCGAAGATGATGTAGACGAAGGAGTAGCCGAAGAAGGAGTAGCCGCGCACCACCTTGGCGCCAGGCACCGCCAGCATCTGCGTGGTCAGGGGATAGGTGACCTGATCCTCCACCACCTGCGGCGCCTGTCCCGGGTACTCGGTGAAGACGATGACCTGCACGTCGGAGAGATCGGGGATGGCGTCGATGGGGATGTTTTTCAGGGAATAGATGCCGAAGACGATGAGAAAGACCGTCGCCAGGATCACCATGAACTTGTTGTGCATCGACCAGTCGATGATTTTTTCGAGCATGAGAAGAAATCCTCAGGTAGGGGCGCACCAATACGCGCCCTTGTTCCATTCGGGCATGTCGCTCCAAGGGCGGACGCGGTCCGCCCCTATCACCATCATTCGAACAGGTCGTCCAGGTCGTCTTTGGTCTCCGCCGCTGGCGGCATCTCCCCTTTCGGCGCCAGCATCTTCTCGATCGCCTCGCGCAGCTTGCTTTCCGAATCGAGCATGAACTGGGCCGAGGTCACCACCTGTTCCCCCTCCTTGAGACCGGAGAGAATCTGCACCAGCCCTTCATCGTTGGTCACACCGGTGACAACGGCGCGGGGTTCGAATCTGCCTTCGCCAAGGGCGACGAAGACCGTCTGCCCCTTGCCCGACTTGAGTACCGCATGCTCGGGAACGGCCAGGGCGTCGGCGACGCTCGCCGTGTCGATCGACACATTGGCGTACATTTCCGGCTTGAGGGCAAGTCCCGGATTGGGGAATTCGATGCGGGCCTGCACGGTCCGGGTTTCGTTGCGCACCGTGGGATAGATATAGCTGATCTTCCCGGTCAGAACCTGATCGGGAGCGAAAGGAAGCTCGACCCGGGCGCTCTGCCCGACCTTGACCCAGGGGAGTTCATACTCGTAGATGTCGGCGTTGACCCAGACCCGGGAGAGGTCGGCGATCTGCAGCAATTCCTCGCCGGCCATCACCCGCATTCCCTCAAGGACCTTTTTCATCGTCACCACGCCCCCTTGAGGGCTGTAAAGGGTCAGGGTCTTTCGGGCTTCGCCGCTCTGTTCCAAAGCCGCGATCTGCTTTTCGCTGATGTCCCAATAGCGCAGCCGGGTGCGGGAGGCCTCCAGCAGGCGGCGGGAATTTTCGGCGACCTGCGGCAGGCTGCTGTCGGCGAGGCGCTGGTAACCGCGCAAGGCGAGCAGATATTCCTGCTGCGCCGCCACCAGTTCCGGGCTGTAGATTTCCAGCAGCGGCTGTCCCTTTTTCACATGCTGCCCTTCCTGATTGACATATAGCCGCTCAACCCAGCCGTCGCTCTTGCTGTTGACCGAATACTGCCGGGGTTCGTCGAAGGCGACCAGCCCGACGGTGCGGATGGTCCGGGCCAAGGCGGCGCGGCGCACCGGCTCGGTACGAACCCCCATGTTCTGGGTGGTCATCGGATCGATGGATACCGTGCCGGCAGCTGCGCCCGCATCCGCTGAGCCTTGCTCATGGGCACCGCCCTTGAGCGGGGTCAACTGCATGTTGCAGATCGGGCAGAGCCCCGGCTCGTCCTGAATGATGAAGGGGTGCATGCCGCAGGTGTATTGAGTCTTGGCCTCTGTGCCCTCGCCGGCATGGTCGTCATGGCCGAGGTGGCGGAAGCTCCCCCAATAATAGCCGCCGCCCAGGGCCGCCAGCAGGGCGATCAGAATGAGGAATTTAGCGAGAAGTCCGGAATTTTTCATGGCTGTTCCTTGTCGGTAGTCACGTCAGGGAGAACCGTGCCGACGGCCTCTTCGACCAGGGCTCGCTGCCTCTGGTGTTCGCTGATCGCCTCGAAATAATCCCGACTGTAATCGAACAGGCTCATCTGACTGTCGAGCACCGTCATGTATTCGGCCCGACCGGCACGATAGGCGGCGAGCGAGGCCTCAAATGCCTGCTCTGCCTGGGGAATCAGTCCGTCGCGATAGAGTTCGGCGGTTTTTTTCAGACGATCCAGACGCGCCAGGGCGTCGGTCAAGGTCAGACGGATCCGGTTTTGGATCATCGCCCGTTCCTGTCGGGCCATCCGGCCTTCGGCTTCCGCCTCGGCCAGCATCGCCCGCCGCCGCTCCCTGAAGACCGGCAGATTGAAGGTCAGACCCGCCGAATACATGTCGTAACCGTCCTTATCCATCTCGGATCGGTCGCGCTGCATATATTCCAGGGCCACCGTCACATCGGGATAAAATTCCTTTTCCGCCAGTTTTCGCCCCACTTCGGACTTTTGCTCCTGAAGCGCCAGTCCCTGCAATTGCGGTTGATGCTGTTCCGCCAGACTTTCCAGTTCGGTCAGCCCCAGAGCCGCCGGTTGTAAAGTCACCTCGGTGACGGGCGGCAGCTCGGCATCCGGTTCCCGGTACAAGAGAATGTTCAGCATCGCGGACAGAGAGCGCCGCTGCTGGTGCAAAGCCAGGCGGGCATCCTCCATTTTCGAGCGCCGCACCTGGCCGTTAAGGAGGTCCTGTTGCCCCCCCTGACCAACGCTGTAGAGGGTTTCGGCGAAACGGTTGAGATCGTCGAGGGTGGCGATGCTGGCCTCCACCAGCTCCAGTTCCCGGTCGACCAGATAGAGCCGGTACCAGGTTTCACTGACCATGCGCCGCAAGCTCAGTTTGCGTTCCTCCGTTTCCAGATGGGAACTTTTAACGTCCAGTTCGGCACTCTGCCGGCGCAGTTCCCGTTTGCCGAAAAAGGGCAAGGCCTGGCTGATGCCGATGACCTTGGCGGTGGTGCCGTCCCGTTGGAAATCGAGGGGATCGCGCAGCAAGCCGTTGTCGATGCGCAGCATCAGCATCGGATCATCCAAGGCCCCGGCCTGGGCGATGCGGCTTTCGAAGAGGGCCCAGCGGGCCTGGGAGGCATGGATTTCAGGATTGTTGTCCAATGCCTCGGCGATGAGTGCCGTCAAAGACTCATCAGCGGCGGCAAACGAGGTCGCCGGAGAGATTGAAACGGCCAGAAGCCCAAAAAGAAGCCATCGCCGTAAATAATTCAGGAACATGTCCGGTCTCCCCGTCAGGTGATTTACGGAACTCATTAATCACATTTCGTACCGAGAGATAATTCATAGAAAAAACGATATGTTGGCGTGATCTGATGAAATCACGTGATAAGAATTGAAGGATATTCCACAACAGCACGGAGACTATTCGACGATGAAAATGGAGTAAAATGGTTGCAATTGATCTTCGTCCGTTAATAATGAAGGCATGAAAAGATATCTTCTCTTCCTCATCGCAGCATGCGCCCTGCTCGTCTCGGCCCGCCCCCTCCGAGCCGAAACGCTCCTTCATGGGCTGGATATCCGCCTCGATCCCGCCCGTTTTCGGCTCGACGGTTCCATGCATCTGGCGCTGCCGGAGAGCGCTCCCGACCCCTTACTGTTGCGCCTGGCGCCCCAGTGCGATCTGCTCGGCGTATCCGCCAATGGCCGCCCGCTGCCCGCGAAACATTCCGGCGAGATGCTGATCATCGATATTCCCGAACCCTCACCCGCCGAGATCCGCATCGACTACCGGGCGGTTTTTTCCGACCAGCCGCCCGCCAATCCCAGCCACGACGAGGACCCGAGCTACGGCATCACCGCCGGCATCACTCCCGAGGGCACCTTTCTTTCCGGCGCCTGGTATCCCCTATGGTTGGATCATCCGGCCCGTTATCAGGTGCGGGTCGAAGCGCCTCGCGGTTATCTGTCCGTGACCTCGGGCACACGCATAAACGGCGAGGAAACTTCCGAAAGCTCCATCACCACCTGGCGCACCGGCTATCCTCTCCGCGCCCTGGCCCTCGCCGCCGGGCCCTATGCCGTCACCAGTGAGCCCTTCGCCGATATCCTCGTCGAAAGTTATTTTCATCCGCTCAGCCAGGAGCTTGCCGCCGTCTATCTGCCGGCGGTCCGCCGCTATCTGGAGCTGTATCAGGAACTCTTCGGCCCCTACCCCTTTGAGAAATATGCCGTGGTCGAGAACTTCTTCCCCACCGGCTACGGCTTTCCCGGCTGGACCCTCCTCGGCGGCAGGGTCATCCGCCTCCCCTTCATCGTCAAGACCAGCCTCGGCCACGAAATCGCCCACAGCTGGTGGGGTTCGGGCGTCGCCGTCGACCGCGTCCGGGGGAACTGGGCGGAAGGCTTGACCACCTACGTCGCCGATCACCTTTACAAAGAGCGCCAATCTTCCGGCGACGCCATCGACTACCGGCGCAATATCCTGCGCGATTACGCGACTTTGGTGGATGCCCCCGGGGATTTTCCCCTCGAACGCTTCAGCCGGCGGGACAGCAAAGCGAGTCAGGCCATCGGCTACGGCAAAGCCGCCATGGTCTTTCACATGCTGCGCAAGGAAATCGGCGAGAAGGCATTCTGGGGGGGATTACGGACGCTTGCGGCGGAGCGGATGCACGGAAGCGCCGATTGGGACGATCTGCGCCGCGCTTTCGAGGGAAGTTCAGGACGGGATCTGGGGGATTTTTTCCGCCAGTGGCTGGAGCGCACCGGCGCGCCGGCTCTGGAATGGGGAGACATCCGCCATGAAAAACGGGATGGCCATTGGCGAGTGAGCGGCAGCCTACGGCAGCGGGGCAAGCCTTACCAACTGGCTGTACCGGTCCGTTTCACCGGAGAAGCGGAAGTAGAGGAGCGGGTGTTTCGCTCCACGGAGGCGGAAACCTCCTTCAGCGTCGATCTTCCCTGGCCGCCCCGTTCCATGGAAATCGATCCCGAGGCGGACCTCTTTCGCCGCATCGCCCCCGAGGAGATTCCGCCCTTGGTCAACGGCATCCGCGGCGCCAACAATCTGCTGGTGATCGTCGCCGAGGGCCTTGAGCCGGAGCTACGCACAGCGGCGCTGAGCCTGCTCGGCGCCCTGCGCCAGGAACGGGCTAAAATCATCGATGAATCAAAAGCCGATCCGGAATTGCTGCGACGGCATGACCTGCTTTTCATCGGGCTGCCGAAAACCGCCGAGATCCGTCCCCGCTGGCCGGGGGAACCGCTGATCGAAACAGATAGACTCGTCCTCGACGGGCAAAGCTTCTCCCGGGCCGACGCGGAGCTCTTCGCCGCCCTCCCCCATCCGTCGGCTGACGATAAAGCCTGCGCCCTCTTCCTTCCAGCCAAAGTCGACGGCACTTGGACGGCGGCACGGAAAGTCCCCCACTACGGCAAGTACGGTTTTCTTGTCTTTGTCGGCGGCGAGAACCGCGTCAAGGGCGTATCCTTGCCGTCGGAAAATCCCATGCGACATCTCTTTGATCTGGAGAACAGCAAATGAAAACAGGATATATTGCTCTTTTTCTGATGTTGCTTCTGAGCTTTTCAGGACAAGCCATCGCCCACCCCCATCTGCTGCGTCTCGCCGACCGGCAGGTCATAGGCTTCGAGCAAATGCTCGAGGATCTCAAGACCGCCGAGGTGGTTCTGATCGGCGAACTGCATAATCATGCCGGTCATCACCAGGCACAACTCGAAGTCATTCGCGCCCTGCACGAAGCCGGGGTGGATATCGCCGTGGGGATGGAAATGTTTCGCGCCGATCAGCAGCGGGAACTGAATCGCTGGAGCGCCGGGGAACTGGATGAAGAATCCTTTCTGCCCATTTACCAAGACAACTGGAGCCTGTGGCCCCTGTATCGGGAGATTTTCACCGGCGCCCGGGACGCGGGCATACCCCTGATCGGGCTGAATACCTCACGGGAACTGACCAAGCAGGTGGCGAGCCATGGTCTGGCCTCCCTTCCCGAAGAATCCCGGGAAGCCCTCGGTCCGATTCCCTGCGTCGTCGATCCCGACTACATGCAGTTCATCCGCCAATCGATGGGAAGTCACGGCGGCATGGGGACCAGCTTTCTCTGTTTCTGCGAAGCCCAGCTGCTCTGGGATGTGGTCATGGCCCGCAATTTGACGGACTACCGGCGGGAGTATCCGGAGCGGAAAATGGTGGTGCTGGCGGGGAGCGGACACAGCTGGAAATACGGTATTCCCAGCCGCCTGACGGAAAACGGAGTGACCTACCGGGTCATCCTTCCGGAAATGCCGGGGCGCCTGGATCGCCGCACGGCCCGATTCGAGGATGCCGACTACCTGTGGCTGGATGAAGGGGAAGGAAGCTGGGAGCGGGGTTATTGAATCAGGGTGCAGGGGCCGCGGCCTTGACTTCGAGATAGCGGCCATTGAAGACGAAACGGATGCGGTCCTTGAAAATGCGGTCGACCCGGGCGCCGTCGATGTCCACCCCTTCGAGCACCGGCAGGTCGTTGACCACCGCCAGACGTTCCTGGGCGACGGGTTTGTAGTGAATTTCGCTCACCCGCAGCTCGGGCGGAACGGCCTTCTCGGCGCCGGGCAGAGCCCAGCCGGGCGTGCGGGAGGCGACGGCCACCGGGGTCGAGGTAGCGCGGATGGGACTTGGGGGCGGGACTTGGGCGACGGCGGATCTCGCCGATTTTGCCTTGGGCACGGCTGCGGCGGCAGGATTCTTCGAAGGAAAGGTTTTCACTGAGGAAACCGCCTCCTTTGGCGGCGCGACGGCAGGGACTTTGGTCGTCGCCGCGACCTTCGCGACCGGCTCCTTGGGACGGCTTTGGGCCGATGACTCCACCCCGGTGGCGGTCGAGGTTTCGGCGACCGGAGCGGCAACCTCCTCATGCAGGGAAACCGAAGGCGGCGACGTTATATTCGCGGAAAGCGGGACGACAGGCGCTTGGACCGTCGCCACCGCGGCGATGGGGGCAAAAAAGCTGGGCAAAGGGTCTTTTGATCCGGAGATCGACAGAAACGGCTTTTGTCCAGGCGCGACGATGCGTTGCTCCGCCGGTGGGCTTTGCCGCAACAGCCAGCCCCCTAAACCGCCCCCGACAAGCAAGAGAGCAATCAGGATCAGCAACAACGGTGAACGGGAGCGGTCGGTCACTTCCGCCCGGGAAATTCCTTCAAAAACCTCCCGCGACAGGGGGGTCTGTCCGACCGGCGGTTGCCGCCGTTCGTTTTCGAGTTTTTTCAACGCCTTCAGAATCGAACTCATCGCCTCTATCCCTGATCAAAATTCCCTGAAAAAACCACCGCAAAACGTCGCTTTAACTTATCTCCAGAAACGCAACCGCCGCCACCAGCACCGCCCCGGCTCGTTCAGTTCACGGATGGCGAGCGACGCCATCTTCGCGGTGACGATCCGCTGTTCCCGGGCATACCCCAAGAGCAGCGCCCGCCCGCAAGCCAGGTTGATGAGACGAGGCAATCCCCCCGAATAGCGATGGATCTTCTTGAGAGCGGCGGGGGTGAAAATTTCCTCGTCGCCGCCGGCGACACGCAGGCGATGGCGCACATATTCGCAGGTATCCTTCAAATCCATGGTGCCGAGATGATAGCGCACGCTGATACGCTGGTTGAGCTGGCGCATGTTCCGCCGTCGGAGAAGCGCGCCAAGTTCGGGCTGGCCGACGAGGACGATCTGGATGAGCTTGTCGGTCTGGGTTTCGAGGTTGGAGAGGAGGCGGATCTGTTCCAGCACCGCCGGATCGAGATGCTGGGCCTCGTCGATGACCAGCACCACCGTGCGCCCTTCCCGGCGCTGCCGCAGCAGAAACTCGTTGAGCAGATGAAGCAGATCACCGGCTTCGGCGGCTGGCCCTTCGACGGCGAATTCCCGCTGAATCGCCCGCAGCAGATCGAGAGCGCTGACGCTGGGATTGAAGATGAACGCCAGGCGATGGCGGTCGTTATCCAGATCTTCGAGGAGCGCCCGCAGCACCGTGGTCTTGCCGGTGCCGACCTCGCCGGTGATGGCGATAAAACCACAGCCGTCTTCGATACCGTAGAGCAGGTGGGCAAGAACTTCCCGATGATTCCGGCTCAGATAGACAAAGCGCGGATTCGGCGTGAGGGTGAAGGGCTTTTCCTGAAAACCGTAAAAATCCAGATACATGAATCGGTACGCAGCTCCGGGACCGGGGTGAACGAGGCCTGCCCGTGAACTCTCCCACAGCAGAGGCGCTTTTTCAAGATCAAACTCGATACGGAAGTATGGGAAAATTCTGGCGGCGGCTCCATTTTTTGCTAGGATTATAAGGCCGTCGTCCCGCTGTCCCAGGAGGATTCATGCACACGTGGAAACGCTTCACCCAGGAACCGCGCATCGCCTACTTTTCCATGGAAATCGGGCTGTCCGCCGAGATCCCGACCTACAGCGGCGGTCTCGGCGTGCTCGCCGGCGACACCATCAAAAGCGCCGCCGATCTGAAGCTGCCGCTGGTGGCGGTGACCCTGGTCAGCCGCCACGGCTATTTCCGCCAGAGCCTGGACGAATCCGGTCGTCAGCATGAAGCTCCGGTGATCTGGGATCCCGGCGCGGTCATGGAACTGTTGCCGGCGAAAACCCTGGTGACCATCGAAGACCGCGACGTCAAGGTGCAGGCCTGGCTCTACCGAGTGAAGAGCCCCACCGGCGGCGTTGTTCCGGTACTTTTTCTCGATACGGACATCCCCGGCAACGTCGAATCCGATCGCCACATCACCGACGATCTCTACGGCGGCGACCTCGCTTACCGACTCAAGCAAGAGATTGTCCTCGGTATCGGTGGCGCCCGCATCCTCGACGCTCTCGGCTTCACCATCAAGAAGTATCACATGAACGAGGGGCACGCCGCCTTCCTGACCCTGGAACTGCTCGACCGTTCCCGCCATCCGCTGGAAAGCACCTGGGACGAGCGCGCTGCCTGGGATACGCACCGGGTCATCGAGCAATGTGTCTTCACCACCCACACCCCGGTGGCGGCCGGGCACGACCGCTTCCCCTACGACCTGGCGCGACGGGTGCTGGGGGAACCGGTACCGATGGGACTGCTGAAAGAGCTGGCCGGGGCGAACGAGCTCAACATGACCATGCTCGCCCTCAATCTGAGCAGCTACGTCAACGGTGTGGCGAAAAAACACGGGCAGATCTCGCAGAATCTCTTTCCCGGTTTCGAGATTCACGCCATCACCAACGGTATTCACGCCTTCACCTGGGCTTCCCCCTTTTTCGTCAGCCTTTTTAACAAATACATCCCCAGTTGGGCGCACGAACCGGAACTGCTGGTGCGGGTCGACAACATCCCCGACGAGGAGATCTGGGACGCCCATTGCGGCGCCAAAGCCTTTCTTTTTCAGTACATCGAGGAAACCACCGGCCGCCGTCTCGACCCGGAACTGCTGACCATCGGCTTCGCCCGCCGCTCGGCCACCTACAAACGGGGGGATCTGATCTTCACAGACCTGGAGCGGCTGGTACGCATCGCCGGCGGCAAGCTCCAACTGGTCTTCGGCGGCAAGGCCCACCCCCAGGATGAGCCGGGCAAACGCATGATCGAGCACATTATCCATGACGGTGAACAGTTGCGCGGCAAGATCGAGGTCGTCTACCTGCCCAATTACAACATGGAGGTCGCCTCCCAACTCATCCCCGGGGTTGATCTCTGGCTCAATACCCCGATCCGCCCCCTGGAAGCCTCGGGGACCAGCGGCATGAAGGCCGCGCTCAACGGGGTTCCCAACTTCAGCGTTCTCGACGGCTGGTGGATCGAAGGGCACATCGAGGGCGTCACCGGCTGGTCCATCGGCCCGCCGGCGACGGAGACCTCGGTAACGGAAAATCACGGCGCCGAGGATGCGGAAGATCTCTACACCAAGCTGGAAAAGGTCATCCTTCCCCTCTATTATGGGGATCGCCCGGGCTGGATCCGGGTCATGAAAAACGCTATCGGAAAGAATGCCTATTACTTCAACACCCATGTCATGATGCGCCGCTACGTGACCGAGGCTTACATCCGCTGAAGTTCCCGGTCGCCCGCTGCCCATCGTGACCATGGCTCGACGGCGGCGGCGAGCCACGGCCATGAAAAGAAAAGCCCGCGTCGTCTATCGGCGCGGGCTTTATCAATTCTTGTGATGAAAAGCTACCAGGACCGGAAAGGTCCGGTATCGATGTGGACGAATTCCGAGCCGGGATAGAAACCGACTCCGCCCTGCTTCATCGCCAGGGCGACCTTACGCACATCGCGCAGATTCCGACCGGGGATGCGAAAATCGATGGCCTGTCCCTTGGTGTGCAGACTTTTCTTGGCCACCCCTTTCGACTTCTTTCGCAACTGGGCGTTACTCTGCTGGGAACGGTAGCCGGAGATGATATGAAGCGGTTCCCGAACCTGCATACGGTTCTGCACGGTAAAGAGCATGTCCAAGAGCTCAACATCGATTTTACGCACTTCATCGGTGCGGTGGTCGCGCAGGATGCGGTTGATCTGCCGCAGATGCTCGGGAACGTAGCGGCCGTTGGCCCAGTAGACCACGCGCTTGAGTTGTTCGCCGGTGTGGGTGTTGTAAAAAGAAAGGGAACGTTCAGGCAGGGATTTTTTGGCCAGTCGGGCCAGGGCCTCGGTAGGTAACGCCGCGCCGGCCAGCAGGATCAAACCAGATTTTAGCAAAGTGCGGCGCGAGATACTGTTGTTTGGAGACCCAGGCAACAGAATATCGGACATGGGCAAAATATCTCTCTTTTCGGTAATTTTTGAAACCTGACGTTCATGCAAGCTGGTTATCTATAGCAAAACTCAGGCTCCCAGGCAAGCATCAAACGCCTCCACTGCAAGAGGGACGTAGTTGCGTTGTTGCGTAACCGTTCGAGTCGTGGTACCCTTCTCATCATGCCACGTACCGCACGCATCGACATCCCCGGTCAGCTTTACCACGTCGTCGCCCGAGGCGTGGAACGTTGCGCCATCTTTCGCGACGATAGCGACCGCGCATCGTTTCGTGATCGCTTAGGTTCGCTGCTGCTCGAAACCGGCTCCGCATGTTTCGCCTGGGCGCTCATGACCAACCACGTTCATCTGCTGCTGCGCCCCGGCCCTTCCGGTCTGGCCGCTTTCATGCGGCGCCTGCTCACCGGCCACGCCATCGTCTTCAACCGCCGGCACCAGCGGGCCGGCCATCTGTTTCAAAACCGCTACCATTCCATCCTCTGCGATGCCGACCCCTACCTGCTTGCGCTCGTCCGCTACATCCATCTGAATCCCTTAAAAGCCGGCGTGATCGACAGCCTCTCCGCGCTCGATACCTATCCCTGGTGCGGACATGCGGTTCTGATGGGGAATGGGGAGTTGGCCGGGCAAGCGGTGGACGAACTGCTCGCCCTTTTTGCCGACACGGCACCGGCGGCACGGAGCCGCTACCGCGGCTTTATCGAGCAGGGATTGGCCGAACGGGGGGATGACGCAGTGACTCTGAGCGCCGACCGGTTGCGCGACCGGCTGAAAAATCCGGCGGACGACGATGGCTTCGACCGCCGGATTTTTGGTGGGCAGGCATTTGTCGAAACCGTTCTGCCCCAAGCGGCACGGTCGCCGAGGCCCCGGATCGATCTTGCCGAACTGATCCGGCGGGCCGCCAACGAGTTCGACGTGAGTATCGAAGACTTGCGCGGCGGCGGGCGAACCCCGCGATTATCCGCCGCCCGTGCGCTTATCTGCCATCTGGCCATCGCCTACCTGGACATTCCCGGAACCCGTCTCGCCGATTACTTCGAGCAAGCCCGCTCCAGCATCACCCGTTCGGAACGTCGAGGGAAAGAATTGCTGAGAGCGCAGCCCGAGTGGCGAAAACTATGGACTGACGGGTAAAAAGCAACAACGCAACTACGTCCCTGTTCCCCCGAAGAGTTCGAGCGGATGAAGGCAAAGCTGGCGGAAATGCAAGAGGTCGGCATCCGCCATCTCAACCTGCACCAGCTCCGGCTGACCCCTTACAACTTCGATAAGCTGAGCCGGCGCGACTACACCTATCTGCACGGCGAGAAAGTGACGGTGCTCGAATCGGAACTGACCGCTCTGCGTCTGATCCGTCACGGGTTGGAGCGGGGCCTCGATTTGCCGGTCAACTACTGCTCCTTTGTCTACAAAAACCGCTTCCAGCAAGCCGCCGCCCGCCGGCGCAACGCCCCCTTCGTCAAAAAGGCCTTTGAGGATCTGATGGGAAGCGGCTATCTGCGCACCCTGACGCTGCTGGGCGATGCCGGGGAGATCGCCGCGCGGGCCGAATGCTTCCGGCAGGCCGGTGCCGCCGCCGATCTCTGGGCCTTCGGCGGCACCCGGGATCGGCTGAACGTCAGCGCCTCCCTTCTCCCTCTGATCACCTGGGGAAATTTCCGTCTGCAGGTCGGCTACGGCGAAGCGGCGCAAAGGTCGGCGGTTTCCTATCGCCATCCTTTTGTCGAGGTCAAACTGACTCCCACCCAGAAGCTGGTTATCGAAAAACGTCAGGTCTGCCGCGAGGCGGAATTCTCGCCGGAAACAGCCCCCGCCTTCCTGACAGCGCTTGCCGAGGAAACGGCCCTGCCGCAGGACGAATTTTTCGACGACATCCGCCGCTACGAATCCATGGCACAGGGTCTACAGGAATATTTCTGAGAAATAACGGAGACCGTGGGGCCCTCCTCACGGGCGCGCCGATGACGCCGATTCGCTCAAATCCCGCCGCCCGGTTCACGCTCAAACGCATTTTTTACATTGCCTTATTCACGCCCGCTGCTTTAATCTTTTCCTGTAGATGCGTCCTCCCGCCCCGAAACATGCCGATACCTACCCAAAAGGTCACCCCATGGATCAGCGCATACTGATTGTCGACGACAGCCCGTCGGTCCTGAAAATTCTCAACGACGCCCTGCATGGCGAATACCAGATCAGCGTCAGCACCAGCGGCACGGACGCCCTGACCGTTGCCGCCGCTCAGCATCCCGACCTGATTCTGCTCGACATCAAGATGCCCGACATGGACGGCTACGAGGTCTGCCGCCGCCTGAAACAGTCGCCGGAAACCCGGGATATTCCCATCCTCTTCGTCACCGTGCTGAACGAAACGGAGGATGAAGCCAAGGGGCTGGAACTGGGCGCGGTCGATTATATCACCAAGCCGATCGCGCCGGCCGTCGTCCAGGCCCGGGTGCGGGCGCACCTGCGCCTGAAGCGCCATCAGGACCAGCTCGAAGAGCTGGTTCGGGAACGCACCCGCGAACTGGTCGAGGCCCGCGCCCGGGCCGAGGAGGCAAACCGCGCCCAGGGGGAATTCATCACCAACATCAGCCATGAAATCCGCACGCCCATGATCAGTGTCCTCGGCATGACCGAACTGATGCTGGAGACGGAACTGACTTCCCAACAACGGGAATACATGGAGACCGTCTCCGATTCGGTAACGCAGCTGATGCGGCTGTTGAACGACCTGCTCAATTTTTCCGGCTGCGAAACGGGACAGATCGCCCTGGAAAAAGCCCCCTTTGAGCCGCACAAGATATTTCTCCCCCTCTTTCTGGAGTTTCTGGCCAAGGCCGAAAAACGCGGGCTGTCTTTTTTCTGGAAGATCGACCCGCGCATTCCGGCGACGCTGCGCGGGGATGCCGAACGACTGAAGCAGATCCTGGCGCACATTCTCGACAATGCCCTGAAATTCACCCCCGCCGGGGCGATTGACCTGAAATGCATGCTTGACGAAAGCGCGACAATGGACTCGTCGGTCGTGCTGCGCTTTTCGGTGACGGACACCGGCATCGGTATTCCGGAAACGGAGCAGGAACGGATTTTTCAGCCTTTTTACCAGATCGACGGCAGTCTTTCCCGCCGCTATGCCGGCACCGGTGTCGGGCTGGCCATGACCCGCCGTATGTTGGAGATGATGGGAGGAAGCATTCGGGCGGAATCGGTTCCGGCCGGGGGCAGCCGCTTCACCTTCACCGTGCGCCTGGAGCGCGAGGACGAAAAGGCCGTCGCTCCGCAAAATCCCGGTAAAAGCTGGAGCGACCTGCGCGTGCTCGTCGTCGAGGATACCGAAGCCAACCGGCGGCTCTTCCAGATTCTTCTGGAAAACCAGAAATGTCAGGTGCGAGTCGCCGACAACGGCCGCAAAGCTCTGGATATCCTTGAAAAAGAGCCTTTCGATCTGATTCTCATGGATATCCAGATGCCGGAGATGGACGGGCTGGAAGCGACCCGGCGGATCCGTGGCGCAACCGGGGAACGCTGGAATCCCGCCGTTCCGATCATCGCCCTGACCGCCCACGGCCAGTCGGGGGACCGGAGAAAATATCTGGATGCCGGAATGAACGACTATCTGGCCAAGCCCTTCCGCGCCCAAATGCTTCTGGATAAGATCGGGCGCCTGATGTTCAATCCCCCGCTAACGGAACCCGGTCATGCTCTCTGAGCCGGGGGATCGCCCGAGAATTCTTATCGTCGACGATGCCCCACAAAACCTCCGCCTGCTCAGCGGCGTTCTCCGCGGCAGTTATCAGGTCAGCGTCGCCGTCGGCGGCCCCGAGGCGCTGGAACTGGTCGCCGCACGGCCGCCGGACCTCATCCTGCTGGACGTATCCATGCCCGGGATGGATGGCTTCGAGGTCTGTCGCCGGCTCAAGGCCGCGCCCGCAACCCGGAAGATTCCGGTGATTTTCGTCACCGGCCTGACGGAAGAGGGAGTCCGTTCCCGGGGCATCGAAGCAGGCGGGGCGGATTTCATCGTCAAGCCGATCGACCCCGAAATACTGCAAGCCAAAATTTCGGCGTGCCTCGGAAACCGTGACTCCGGGCGGGGAAAGGGGGAATGATCCGGCGCATTCGCATTCTATTGCTATGTCTGTCGACGCTGTGGCTGATTCCCCGCGCCGATCTGGAAGCGGCGTCGCCGAGGAAACTGGTCATCTCCTGCAGCGCCGGGTCGGCTCCTTTTCATTTTCGCGATGACCGGGGCCAGCCCGCCGGGATCTTTGTCGACCTCTGGCGGCTGTGGGCGGAAAAAACCGGGATTGCCGTGGAGTTCCGCATCGCCAGCTGGGACGACAGCCTGCGCCTGGTGCGCGAGGGGGAGGCGGATATCCATGCCGGGGTCTTTTACAGTAAAGAAAGAGACACCTTTCTCGACTTCGCCGATCAGCTTTACGAAAGCGAAACCCACATCTTTCATCACCGCAGCGTCTCCCAGGTCAGGTCGCTGGAAGATCTGAGCGGGTTTCGGGTCGGGGTCATCGCCGGCGATCTCGCCCTTGG
The DNA here is from genome assembly GCA_034002365.1 of Trichloromonas sp. Classification (GTDB taxonomy): domain Bacteria; phylum Desulfobacterota; class Desulfuromonadia; order Desulfuromonadales; family Trichloromonadaceae; genus Trichloromonas. The sequence goes on along the minus strand of JAVFAR010000025.1, from coordinate 6,382 downwards.
TTACCTGCGCGAGCACCTGCCCCAGGCCACCCTGGCGATCTATCCCGACAACCAGGATCTTTTCGATGCCGCCGAGCGCGGTGAAATCCGGGTCTTCATCAAGGACACCCCCATCGCCCTGCACCACCTCATGCGCCGCGGCCTTCTTTCCCAGTTCGAATATCACGCCCCTTCCCCCCTTTACAGCAACCATTTCCGCGCCGCCGTGGGTGAAGGCAACGGCGAGCTTTTGACCCTGGTGAACGAAGGCTTGCGCCGCATCACCCCAAAAGAGAAGGCCGCCGTCGTCCGGCGCTGGATGGCGGAACTGGAAAAATGGCGGGAAGACCGCCTGATCGTTGGCCTGCCGGACGGCGCCCTGCCCTTTTCCGGACGGAACTTCCGGGGGGAACCGGCCGGCATGCTCGTCGATATCTGGAAGCTCTGGGCGCAAAAGAGCGGCCGCGACATCGACTTTCGCCTTGCTTCCTGGCCCCAGCTCTTCGCGGCGCTGAAACAGGGGGAGATCGATCTCCACGGCGGTCTCTTCACCTCCCCCGAGCGCTGGCGCTTCATGGATTTTTCCCAACCCCTGTATCAGGTGACTTCGGGGCTTTTCTATCATGAACGTCTGGGCATTCTGAAAAAACCCGAGGAACTGCGGAATTTCAAGGCCGGAGCCATCGCCGGAACAGTCTACGGCCCGTACCTGAGCCGTCGTTTCCCTTCGCTGCAATTACGTGAATACGCCGATACCGGAGCCATGATCGCGGCGGCGGTCAGGGGGGAGATCGATCTCTTTCTCGATCAGACGCCGATCGTCCTTGCCCTGCTCGACCGCATGGGGGAACGGGGCAGTTTCCGTCTTCTGGAAGGGGTGATGGAGCAAAGCACCCTGCATGCCGGGGTCGTCAAGGGCTCGCCCTTGCTCTCGGTCATCGATGCCGGATTCGACGGGATGAAGGCGAAAGAACTGGAGGAGATCGAAAAAACCTGGATCGCCCCGGGGGAAGAAGCTCTCGCCGCCAAGGCCATCCCCGATATCCGCCTGACCGCCGCCGAACAGACCTGGATCGCCGAGCATCGCAACCTGCGCCTGGGGGTCGATCCGGCCTGGCCGCCCTTCGAATATTTCGACGACAAGGGTGAATATCGGGGGATGGCGGCGGACTACATCGCCATCCTCAACGAACGCCTGGGCCTGAACATGAATGCCGTATCCGGCCTGACCTGGGCCCAGGTGGAAGCGGGCGCCCGCGAGCGCGCCCTCGATGTGCTCTCCTGTCTGACCGAAACTCCGGCCCGTAATGAAGTTCTCAACTTCACCCAACCCTATCTCTCCTTCCCCATGGTCGTCATCATGCGCGGCGACGCCCCGTTGATTACCGGCTTGGCGGATCTGCGCGAAAAACAGGTCGTGGTCGTCGAAGGCTACGCCATTCATCAGTATCTGCGCGAGCAGCACCCGGGAATCCGGCTGCGAACGGTCAAGACCCCTCTCGACGGACTGCGCGCCGTCTCCCTGGGACCGGCCGACGCTTATATCGACAACCTGGCGGTCGCCACCCACCTGATCCAGAGTCACCATCTGACCAATCTCAAGATCGCCGCCCCGGCCACCCAGTGGAGCGACGATCTGCGCCTCGGCGTCCGTTCGGACTGGCCGCGATTGGTGACCATTCTCGACAAGGGCCTGGCGAGCATCACCGCCGAGGAACATGCCGCGATCCGCCAGAAATGGCTTTCGGTACGCTACGACTACGGCATCAACCCCGCCGATGTCCGCCGCTGGGGGCTCTACGCCCTGCTGCTGACGACCCTGCTGATCGCCCTCTTCCTGCTCCGTAACCGCTACCTGCAACGCTGGAACGCCCGCCTCAGCGCCGAAATCGATGAGCGCCTGGCGGCCGAACGCCGGGCCGAGGCGGCCAATGAGGCCAAGTCGGAATTTCTCGCGAACATGAGCCACGAAATCCGCACGCCGATGAACGCCATTCTCGGCATGACCCATCTCGCCCTGCAGACACCCCTCGATACCCGCCAGCGGGATTATCTGGAAAAGGTCGAAACCTCGGGACGGATGCTCATGCGCGTGATCGACGACATCCTCGATTTTTCCAAGATCGAGGCGGGACGGCTGGATATGGAGCGGGTGGAGTTTTCCCTCGATGACGTCCTCAAGAACCTCGCCGACCTGTCGGCGACCAAGGCCCAGCGCAAGGGGCTGGAACTGGTCTTCGCCCCGGCCCCGGAGATTCCCCGGCAGCTGCTGGGCGACCCCTTGCGTCTCGAACAGGTGCTGCTCAACCTGGTGGACAACGCCGTCAAGTTCACTCCGTCGGGAGAAGTGGTCTTGACCGTGGAACGCCTCTCCGCCGAGACGGATGAGGTCCTGTTGCGCTTTACCGTGCGGGATACGGGCATCGGCCTTGGCGCCGACCAGATTGCCCGCCTCTTCCGCCCCTTCACCCAGGCCGACAACACCACCACCCGCCGGTTCGGCGGCACCGGCCTGGGTCTGGCCATCAGCCGCCGGCTGGTAGAGATGATGGACGGGGAAATCGGCGCCGAAAGCGAAGAGGGCCAAGGCAGCCGCTTCTTTTTCACCGCACGGTTCGGTGCCGTCGCCGCCGAAGCGGAATCCGCCCCCGCCCCTGATCCCGATCTGCGCGGGCTGCGGGTTCTGCTCGTCGACGACAACGCCTCCAGCCGCCACGCCCTGCGCCTGATTCTCGAATCCCTGACCTTTGAAGTGAGCGAATCGACAACGGCGGACGACGCCTTGACCCGCTTCGCTCACAGTCCGCCGCCGCAACTGATCCTGGTCGACGATAGCCTGCCGGGGATGAACGGCCTGGAGTTGGCCCGCCGGATCAAGGAAGCCCACGGGGAACAGCGGGTCGTGCTCCTCGCTTCGGCCGGCGAGGGGGACGATGTCCGCGTCCGCGTCCGCGCCCTGTACGCCGGCATCAACTGGCTGGTTTTCAAGCCGGTCAACCGTTCCGCCCTGTTCGACGTGATCATGAATGCCTTTGCCCGCACCAGTCCGCGCGAAACATCGCCACGGAAAACCCGGCGTTTCGCTCTCGGCGGCGCCCGGGTGCTGGTGGTGGAAGACAATGCCATCAATCAGCAGGTGGCTAAGGAGCTGCTGACGACGGCCGGGATGGAGGTCCAGGTCGCGGACAACGGCATCCAGGCCCTGGAACGCCTCGACCGGGAAAATTTCGATCTGGTTCTCATGGACATCCAGATGCCGGAAATGGATGGACTGGAATGTTCCCGTCAGATCCGTGACCGGGCCGCCGCCAACGACGCGCTGCGCAACCTGCCGATTATCGCCATGACCGCCCACGCCATGGCCGGGGACCGGGAAAAGAGCCTGGCGGCGGGGATGAACGGCCATGTCACCAAACCCCTCGATCCCGAACAGTTCTACGCCGTACTTGCCGGTTGGCTGGGACACCGTTGGCGGGGTGCGCCCGCCATGGCGGCCCCGGCCGACGCCGGCGGACCCCTCCCCGATTTCAGCACCATCAATACGGCGGCCGGTCTGCGCTGCGTGGCCGGTAACCGCTCGCTCTACCGCAGCCTGCTTCGGGATTTTTATCGGGACAATCGGGAAACGATGAGGGATATTCGGGAAAGCCTGGCGGCCGGGGAGCGGGAAAGGGCGCAGCGTCTGGCCCATACCCTTAAAGGCGTGGCGGGGAATATCGGCGCGCAGGCGGTACGGGAAACTGCTCGCAAACTGGAACTGGCCGTGATTGGTGGGAAAAACGGTATCGAGACGGCGCTGACAGAGACGCAAGAGGCCCTTGCGCTGGTTTTGGCGGAACTGGCGGAACTTCCTGAAGAGACGGCGGCACCGGCGGCTCCGCCCCCCGGCGAAACGGATTTCGCCGCCCTCGCCCGGCAACTGGAGATACTGGCCGACTATCTGCGCCTGAACGACACCGATGCGGAAACCGCCTACGCTTCGCTACGGGATGTTCTGATCCGCCTGAAACCGGATGAGACGGCGGCGTTCGAAGAGAAACTCCTCGTCTACAATTTCAAAGGGGCGCTGGAAGCCCTCGAAACGATCGCCGCAGCCCTGGGACCGTCCCTCACCGGCACCACGGAAATGACGACGTAAGCGCCCTGCAGACACCCTTTTGAACCCCTCTTCATCGATAGAAAGGTCACGACATGCTCGACTTCACCGTCAATTCTTCGGCCTGCACCCGCTGCGGCCAGTGCGTCATCGACTGCCCGCCGCGCATCATCACCATGAACGGGGGCTACCCCGCCATCGCCGAAGAAAAAGAAGCCCTCTGCTATCGTTGCCAGCACTGCCTGGCCATCTGCCCCACGGAAGCGGTTTCCATTTTGGGGATCAAGCCCGGCGACGTCGTCCCCCTGGCGGGAAACTATCCTCGGCCCAGACAGCTGGAGACGCTCCTCAAGGGGCGTCGCTCGGTGCGCCGCTATCGGGAAGAAAATCTCGAGCCGGAATTGATTCATCATCTGCTGGAGGTGGCCTGGCATGCGCCGACCGGGGTCAATGCCCGCCAGGTGCGCTTTACCGTGGTGGATGACCGGGAGAAGATGGCGGCGCTGCGCGGCGAGGTGATGGACGGGCTGGGACGGCTGGCGCGGGAGGGGAAGCTGACGGAAGGTTTCGAGCGTTTCGCCGACTTCGCGCGGCTGTGGGAAGACAAAGGAATCGATACGATCTTTCGCGGCGCCCCGCACCTGCTGGTGGCTTCGACGCCGGAAACGGTGCCGACCCCCCTGCCCGACTGCCTCATCGCCCTGGCCTATTTCGAGCTTTTCGCCCAGAGCCACGGCGTCGGCACCGTCTGGTGCGGTCTGGCCAAGTGGGCGCTGAACGATCTGCTCCCCGAATTCCGCGCCCGGCTCGGCATCCCCGAGGACCACCTTTTCGGCTATGCCATGATGTTCGGTAAACCGGCCGTCAGTTATGCCCGCACGGCGCGGCACCAGCCGGCGCTCATCCAGCGATTCGAGGGATAGTTCGCTCCAGAGAAAGCGGCTCAGCCACCTTGCGAAATATCGGGGCTGATCGGGCGGCAGAGAGGTCTCCCAGGATGACAGCCATGGACCGGGTTCCCAGTCGAGTCCACCGGGCACTGTTGGCACCGGCACTTGCTCCGGTAAGGTCAGCCACTGCTGGATTCTGTCTTCACCCTCGCGGCTGTTCACGCCTCTGTGACCATCCCTGACACGAAAATCGTGGTCAATTTGAGCGTAACGGCAAAGGGCCTGAATGGACCCGGCAAGAGACCGGTCATTTCCGTCGTGCTTCCTCAGCAGCCACCGGCTGGAGTCCTGGGCTGAGCGCAGGGAAGCTGGAAGGGATTTCTCCCTGGCATCGGCGACCTCGACCCGGACACCGATTTTTGCCATTTCCCCTGCCAGTTCAGGGCTGGCCGTCACGAGGGGGCGGTTGATCCGCAGGATGTCCGGTCGGCCACGCAAGCCCTCGGCGTTACGCCACTCGGCCACGGCGAGTTTGCGTTGATACGCACGGCGGCGGCCGAAAATCACATCGCCCTTCTTGAAGGCCAGCTTCTGTCCTGTGACATCGGACGGATGCCCCCACTGGCGCAGATGAAGCGTGCTGGGATCGAGGTGTTCCAGCCCGGCATAGACATCGGTCTTGGCATCGGCCGGGTCCACCCGCACCGCAACGTTCTGGGCGATGTCGCCGAACTTCACCATCTTCCAGCCAGGCTTCAGGGATTGTGTGCTCATTCGGCACCTCCCATCACCCGTGTGTCCTCAAGCACCTCGAAGAGACCGCCCATCGACTCCCGCAAAGCCATCGAGCTTTCCTGCCAGTTTGCTATGGCCTGTTTGAGGCTGACGGTTTCGGCCGCGCCATTGCCATTGCCGTTTTCCGCCCGCACGTAGAGCGGGATGCTGAGGTTGCTGGCTTTCTCCCGGATCTCGTCATTGCTGACCACCCGGGCAAAGCCGTCCTCGTCGGCAAAGGCCTGGTAGGAGGCGACAATGCGCTGGATGTGATCGTCGGTGAGGAAGCTCTGTGCCCGCTCTCGGGTCACCTCATTCACCGCGTTGATGAAGAGCACCTTGTTTCTGCGCTCCCTGGGTTTGTTCATCCGGCAGATGACGACGCAGGCTTCCATGGGCGAGTTGTAAAAGAGATTGGGACCAAGACCCAGCACGCACTCCACCACGTCGTGGGCGACCAGCTTCTCGCGCATGGCCGACTCTTCGTTGCGGAAGAGAACGCCATGCGGAAACAGGATGGCGCAGCGGCCGCTCCTGGCCTTCATGCTCTTGATGATGTGCTGCCAGAAGGCATAGTCGGCGCGGCCCTGGGGCGGGGTGCCGTAGATGTTCCGGCCCCACGGATCGGCGGACCAGGCATCGC
>JAVFAR010000024.1:0-28127 GCA_034002365.1 Trichloromonas sp. | reverse complement strand
GCCCGAACGACGATGCTGCCGTCGCGCTCGATGACGATGTCGGCGGTGGCGCGGCGGCTGCGGATGACCTGATAGCGGATGTCGTCTTTCTTTCCGGTCATCATTTGAGCAAATCCTGATGGCGTTTTTCGGCGAGCTTGACGATTTCCACCGCCAGTCGTTCATGTTTGTCGACCAGTTCCGGCATCCCGCTCAGCAGGATTTCCGTATCGATGTTCCCCCGCAGCTTCTTCACCTCGATCGGCTTCTTCCAGAAGTCGATGATGCCGATGGTTTCTTGCAGCATTTCGACAATGCCGGTCATCAGCTTTTTCAGCTTCGGCCGGTGCTCGGCCGGCACGTCGCCGTTTTCGAAGGCCAGTTGCACCATGTAGTCGTAAAAGGTCGTCGCCTCCCGGCTCAGCCCTTCCACCGCCTCCGTTCGCCCGGCCAGGGCTTCGCTGCGTAACTGCTCGTACCCTTCGGCCAGCAGTTCCCACTGGTCCTTGTGTTCCTGAATCAGCTTTTCCAGTTTTTCGCTCAGCCGCTTGTAGAAGGCCGGATCTTCGTCGAAATGAACCGTGCAGTGTTTGCGGAGAGCGTGTTCCATTTCGCTCGCTTTCGCTTCCGGATTACCCTGGGAGTGTTTCCGCACGTTGGCGATGAAATCGTCGGAGAGCAGTTCGATGGGCGGGATCTTCGGATTGATCCCCAAATCGATGAGATGCTCGTTGATCAGCGTCTTGACCTTCGCCCCGGCATCGGCAATGTCGAGGGATTCGTCCTTGTAGCGCTCCTTGACCATCCGCAGCAGATAGCCGAAGCGCCGCGCCGGACCACGGTAGGGATGCCCGGCCGGGTGGGGAAGAATCAGGTTCAGGCTCTGGAGAAATTTCTTCAGATAAACCTCGAAATCGGCCCGGCGCTTGATTTCCCGCATCGCGGCGGTCGCCGCGTGCACCGCCGCCACGTCGGCGTCGGGGGAGGGGAGGGCGCCGGTGACGAAAGCCTCGATCTCGCGGACGCCGGCGGCGCGGAAATGCTGTAACAGGCGCTGGTAACGCTCCTCCAGGATCGGCAGCTCGGTCAGGCGGTTCTTGAGTCCTTGCCGGATGTCGTCGGCGTCTTCCTCGGAATAGATGCTCAGCGCCTGCATCAGGTGGTTGGCGAGGCCGATGTAGTCGACGATGAAGCCGCGATGCTTGTTCTTGGTGACCCGGTTGACCCGGGCGATGGCTTGCAACAGGTTGTGCTCGCGCAGCCGCTTGTCGATATACATCACCTGCTCCACCGGGGCATCGAAGCCGGTCAGCAGCATGTCGCAGACGATCAGGAAGGCGATGCCGGTCAGTACCTTGTCGGGGTCGTCCGGATCGAAGGGCTTGCAGAAATTCTCCACCGCGTTCCAGCGTCGGGCCTCTTTACGCGCCTCGGTGATGGCGGCCAGTTCGTTGGTGGCGTCGGCGGAAACGACCACCGCGGCCTTGAGGAAGGCGATGCGGCGGATCAACCCGAAGTCGGGTTTGGCTTGCAGTCGTTCCCGCTCCAGCCGCTCGGCCAGCGCCTCCCGGATCGCTTTCTGGTAGCGGATCGCCGCCAGCTTGGAGTGGCAGACCACCTGCGCCTTGAAGCCGTCGGGGAGGATGTTGTCGATGTAGTGCGCCACCAGGTCGCGGGCGATGGCGGCGATGCGCTGCTCGGCTTCGAGGATGTCGCCGCTGGCGCCGTACTTCTTCTTGATGGCGGCCAGCTCCTCTTCGCTGCGCTCGCCGAAGAGATCCTCGAATTTGCTGTCGAAGCCGTGCTTGTCCGTGAGCGCCGTGTCGGCCGTGCGCCCTTCGTAGAGGATCTGCAAGGTCGCGCCGTCGTGGACCGCGTCCATCAGCTTGTAGGTGTCGATGTATTCGCCGAAGCGCTTCACCGTGCGTTTGTTGCCGTGCTGTTCGGTGACGAGCGGGGTGCCGGTGAAGGCGATGCGGGCGGCGTTGGGAAAGGCCTCGAAGAGATTGTCGCCGAGGTCCGACCCTTGCGTGCGATGGGCTTCGTCGATCATCAGCAGGATGCGCTCGGAGGGGTTGACCACGCCGAAGGTCTCCCCCGCCGGCAGTTTCCGGTAAGCGGCCAGCGCCTCGGCCACCCTGAGGGGAATGTCCTCGGCGCGCTCCATGAACTTGTGCACCATCACCATGTTGATGTCGGACGCTTCGGTCGCCAGATGCTCGCGCAGCTCGGCCGTGCTTTCGATGACGTTGACCTTGCCGCCGATGAGCCTGGCGGTTCCGGCGAGTTGGGTCTCCAGGTCAATGCGGTCGTTGACCAACAGGATCTTGAAATCCGCCAGGTCGCCGGAGGCCCGCAGCATCCGCGCCACGAAGACCATGGTCAGCGACTTTCCCGACCCCTGGGTATGCCAGACCACGCCGGAACGCTCCTCCGGCGTGCGGCCGGTGCGCAGGCGCTCCACGATGCGGCGGGCGGCGCGATACTGCTGGTAGCGACAGACCACCTTGATCCGCTTGCCAGAATCGGTGTCCATGAAGACGGTGCAGGTCCGCAGCACATCGAGCAGCGTCGCCGGGGCAAGCAGGCCTTGAATGAGCCGTTCCTGTTCGCGCTCGACCCCCAGCGGCGGGGTGTATTCCCCTTCGACGTACTTCCAGGCGTAGAAGTGCTCATGCCCCGAGGTGATGGTGCCGAACTCGGCCTTCTCGCCGCAGGTGCGGATGAGCAGCAGATTGGTGTGAAAGAGGCGCGGCTCCCCTTCGCGCAGCCCGGCGGCCAGGGTTTCCTGGCGGCCGTTGCGGTAGCGCAGCAGTTGCTCGAAGGCGGCGTGCATGGGGTTGGCGGTGGTGGCGTCGCCGATCTTCGCTTCGATCACCACCAGCGGGATGCCGTTCACGAAGAGGACGATGTCGGGGATGATGCCGCTCTTCACGCAGCCGGGGGTGTCGACGCGGAACTGGTTGATGGCGTGGAAGCGGTTGCGCTCGGGATGGACAAAGTCGATGAGATGCACCACCGGGTCGCTCTCGCCGGTGATCTCGTTGCGGTCGACCTGGGCCTTGAAAAAGAGGGCCTGGATCGCCTCGTTGGCTTCGAGCAGGGTCCGGTTGGGCTGGCGCAAAATCTGCGAGCGCAGGTCGTCGAGCTGGCGGCCGGTGAGCCAAGGGGTGCCGTCGGCGGTCGTGTTGATGGCGCGGACGGCCTCGCGGAAGACCTCGGGGAGGAGCCATTCGCGGAAGGATGCACGCAGGCTGGCGGACGGGTCGCAGGGGATGAACCCCTGACCCTGGTCGATGACGGTCCAGCCGAGGGTGGCGAGTTGGTCGAGGAAGGGTTTTTCGACATGGAGGTATTCGCTCATGGTCGCCCCTCCCAACGCCAAGCGGCGGGATTCCATTCCGCCGCGTCCGGCCGTTCGCTGCAAACGGGCTCGATAAAGGCTTCAAGGCGCGCCATGGCCGCCGGCAAGGTCAGGTCCGACGTCAGCCGGCTGCGGCGAAGAAAAACCTCCCACTGGACGCTCTTGTCTTGATCGGCCGTGAACCGGTCGGAAAACACCACACGACGATCATTGAGAGGCGTCGACCTACGGGCGAAGGTTGCCTGAACCGCTTCCCGCAAGGTTTCTTGGGAGAAGGCCTCCCGCTCCGCCAGATGCAGGATGTCGTAAATGTCCTTCATCCGGCTGGTGAGCAGGCTCAGGCTCACCAGGGCCTCGAACTTCTCGGCAATGGCGGACTCCCGCGAGTAGACCAGCAGATTAGGTGACGCCTGATCTTCCAGCAGCACCGGAAAATCCATCGCAACCGGGCCGGCGACCACCACATCGCCAAAACCGATATCCAGTTGCAGGACCTTGCGGGCCGCAGTAAGCCGCGCCTCGATCTTTACCCTGATTCCGGCATAGTCGGCGTCTTCGGTAATGCGTTCGGTCTGAATTGTTTCGGGGAAGAACACCACTCCATCCGCGAATTCCAGCCTGGCAATCGCGGCGATAAGACCTCGGATCTCCTCTAGGTCGTTGGAGGTCGAGGTTCCAAGAAAGTCGATATCCCGCGTCGGCCGCAACAGGGACATATCATAGGCCAGAAACAGCAGTGCACCTTTGAGTATCAGGTGACGCCGATAGGGGGATTGCGCCAGCCGGTAAAGAAACCGTTCCTGAAAGTACTGCAACAGAACAGCATCAAAGTCCCGCCCGCTTTCCCGGGCAATCCTAAGCAAGCGGTCGCGTACGGAAGCGGCGATATTTCTGACCGGCTTCTGCGCCATATCAGGCCACCAGTGCTTTCAGGTAGGGAAGCATCACCGTCTTGGCCTGGCAGATGGCGGCATACTCCAGAAGCCGTGGGATGTTGGCCTCTTTCTGCTTCAGATACTCCTTCAGCCCTTCCAGCGCCAGATCTTCCCCCAGCTTCCGGCGGTAGCGGAAAATGTCACAGATGGTCTTTTCCCGGTTGTAGATCCTGATTTCACCTGCGGGGATCGACACCGTCTCGATACCAGGAGCGAAGAATCGGTCACGGAAGTAAAAGGGCTTGATGGGGGGATAATTCATGCGGGGCGGCTTGCCGCCGTGGGGGATGGCGACATAGACCTCGGATGGGTTGAAGGTGGTCAGCCCGTGGTACCCCAGGGCGGAAACGAGGCAGATGACTCCCTCCGGGATGGCGCGGCAGACATCGACCAGACCGGCATGCTCACTGGCCTCTCCATCATCTGCAAGACGGTACAGTCCAGGTTTGACACGCTCTATGTGACCGGCGGCGACCTGGTCTGAAATCTCGCGGGTCTGGAAGCCGACGGCGCGCAGGTCCTTCATGCGAGCGTAGCCGCCGGTAGATTTAAGGTAATCGGTAAGTTTGCCCATGTGTCGCCCTAGTCGTTTTTTCTGCCAATGTAACTTATTGGCAGAAATCTAAAAACCGAAAGATTCATGGTGCGGTTGGGCTGGCGAAGGTCGTCGAGCTGGCGGTCGGTCTGGCAGGGGGTGCCGCCAGGGGTGTGGTTGATAGCACGGACGGCGTCCCGGAAGACTTCGGGGAGGAGCCATTCGCGAAAGGATTCGCGCAGGCTGACCGTCGGGTCGTAGGGGATGAAGCCCTGGCCCTGGTCGATGACCTTCCCAGCCGAGGGTGGCGAGTTGGTCGAGGAAAAGTTTTTCGGCGTGGAGATATTTGGACAAGTCAGGCTCCAGCTTAGATCTTGATGCGACTTGCGGCCCTGAACTTCTCGGGAGAATCAGCAACAAGCTCAATTTCGTACCGGCGGCGATCTAAAACTTCCAGAAACCCCATCACATGCTTTTCATGCACTATAAGATTTCCATCGATGTCAGCTAAATCTACGCCCGTGGCTGCACACAGCCTCTGCAACCGGTTCCTATCGATGTTTTTTATTCCTTTCTGTGATCGAATTGATGCCAGATAACGTGCAGCGCGAGGATGGGCGCTGGCATAGCCCTCAATGGAAGCGAAATCCACGAAAGTTAACTCGGCCTGGATGCTCTGAACATTTGATGGCACAGCTGACAAAACTGCATCTTGTAACTGACCTACAAACTCAAAACCACTTGGCCTTAAAACATGGACAGCCTGGGCGTCGATTAAAATGTCAAAATTAGTGTCCAGTTTAAAGACTTTATCTTTAACAATTTTAAGTGCATCGGTATCAAAACGTAGCAGACGACTTTTGAGCACACCCTTAAACTGTGTTGCGCGCCTCAAGGCAGTTAATCGCTGCCCTTGTCTATCCGTGAACCTGGCAAAGTAACAAAAAATCTTCATCGGTTCAGATAATGCTTGGCCGTCAATCAGGATATTGTTTGCAGTATGCAATTCTCGCATACGCTCCCCGAGTACATTCGCAAGGGGTAAGAAGACGTATTCCTGACTTGCATATTTTTCAGATGGCTCATATTGGGGCGGTTCTTTAGTCATCCCCCGCATTGCATTCCAAGTGCCACTAGCCATTTCTGCTAAAGAATCCTGCACTTCTCCATCAACTGAAATCAAGCTGTATGTTCTGCCCTGTCCATTGTCACGGCCAATCCCAAATTCAGCGGAGGCGATTTGACCAAAATCGAAATTCAACATTAATTTCTCCCCTCAAAATAAACAGTATCACTCAAGCGATACGCGACAATTTTTTCGCCCTCTACAACAGAAGTACGTTTAGTAATTAGCACTCGGCTAGTCCTGCCACTGAGTGGATTGGTATCATCTGCAGGAGAGGAAACTGTAAAGACTCGAAAACCGAAAAGCGCAAACAGGAGATTCATATAGTGCATATTGAGATGCCAGAAGAGGAACACAATAAAGCCAAGCGCTGCCCCTGCCGCCGCCAAGTCGCGCCAAACCAGCATGTCCGTTGCATAAAATGGGAGCAACATCGAAAACAGGTACACCAACAAATGGTCTCGGTGGTCTTCAGCAGAACCGACAACAATCTCCCTTTTTTCACGAAGCTTGCGTGCTGTGCGAATACGCCACAAGAGAAACCCATTGGGTACAATCACCATCAAGGCACAGAATGACAAAAAATAAGAATCTGGGATCAGGCTGATGCCTCGAATAGCCCACAGAATAAAAAGTGGCGAAATGCTGCTCATCACCATCAGCAATCGAGCCACTCTCAGCCCTTCGTTACTGCCGTGGTTAATCATGCGTCAGCTCCTTTGATCATTAAACTGGTGTATATCCTGTCAGCAGGTCGTGCATGAGTCCGTGCTTTTGCATTTGCAACAGCTCTAGTTGCATTCTTTCGCTCTTGATCGAATTGGCAGCCTCTGAGAGTGCCATCTCTATCTTATGTTGCTCTGCTTTGCCAGTTGGGTAAGGAATTAGAAGTTTACGGATCTGCGTCATTGTAAGGCTTGGTGTGGCGGTAACTGCCGTAAGTGAGCTCATCTGACTGCGAATAAACGAAGACCGTAGTGTACTCTCTAAATATCGTCCATTCACTTTTCTTTGTAAGGTTATACGTGCAACGTTGGGCGCTAGATGGTACTTGTCGCTTTCACTGACGAGAAGAACGTCACCGATATACGCGCCAATATACGTGATGAGTACGTCTCCAGCCCGAACCTTTGACCTTGGCAGACTATCAGAAACATGTCTCGATATCCGTTGAATGTCGGTTAAGTTCAACTCCTCGTTTTTTATATTCAATGCTCGAAGAGCGATGATCTCGCCATCATCTCGGTATCTGATAACATTTGTGAATTCGAAACCTGCTAGCTTAGTGACGTCGCAAAGGTCCCCAAGCTTTTCTATCTCCCACTCCCTCGGAATCCACCCAAGCGGCGATTCCTTGTAAAGCTCAGGCGCCTGCTCGCGGGTGGGGCGAAGGCGGCCGTCGGGGGTGACGCCACGGGTGAACAGGTCGTGCATCAGCCCCGCCTTGACCTGCTGCATCTTCGCAATCAGCGCTTCGGTTTGCTCAATCGCTTCGTCCAGCGTCGAAAGGATTTCGGCGATGCGGCGCTGCGTAGGGAGGCTCGGGGCAGGGACTGGGAGTGAGTAAAGGTCTTTTGAGCTAATTGCAAGAAATGTCGAGCCTTGGCTCCTGCGGTGCAGAAACTCCAGGTTTGCTTCAATGGCATGCAGAAGAAAAACATCGTCTGCTACACCAGCCTTGGCTAAGACAGCCCCGAGTCCACGACCTATGCAGTAATCTTGATCTGCTCGATTGGTTGTTCCAACAGGTGCGCGGACACTGATAAGGGTCGAGCCTGCCTTGGCGACGCGCAAAGGCGGCGAGCAGTGGAGGCGTGGCGATGGGAACCTTTCTCCGAACTCTGCGCACCCTTGGAGAAAAGGTAATCCTGCTTCAGTGCCGTTGACCGCTGCTGAGTCCGGCGACTGCCCCATTGTTACCGTAGCAAGCTCTACGAGCGGTTGTCTCGGCCACTCACTCATACCCCAACTCCACCAAAAACCCCTTCAACCTCGCCGCCGCAGCATCCCGCCGGGCCTCGATCTCCTTGGCCGTCACGGCATACTTCCGATGCAGATTCTCCAGCGCCGCCAGGCACGCCCGCTGGTCGGCCCGCAGATAGCCCTCGTAGGTCCGCACCAGCAGCCGGTGCAGGCGGTCGAGGATGACCCGCCGGGCCTCGTCGCGGTCGATCTTCTCCCGGGCGGCGGCGACCAGCTCTTCCTGCTTCTTCTCCGTCGCCCGCAACTCCGCCTTCAACTGCTTCGCCTCATCCTCCAGTAACCTGTGCCGTTCCAGCCGCGTCTCGGCGGCCTCGGCCCGGGCGAGAACCTCTTTCGCGCTCCGCCCCTCGCGCTTGGCCAGCTTCGCCTGCGCCCTGGCTTCCTTCAATTCGGCCTTGAGCGCCTTGACCTCCTCGGCGGGAAGCACCCCGGTGTCGTCGCTGTCCTCGTAATCCTCCTCATCGGCGGCGGCGAACAGGGCCGACAGCTCGGCCAGCCGCAGGCGTTTCTGCTCGTTCTCGGCCAGCAGCTCGGGGAACTGACTTTCGAGAATGTCGGCATCGGGGATGAGTTCCGCGCCCCAGCCGCTGGCGGCGATGGACTTGAGGTCGGCCTTGAGATCTTCCACATAACGGGCGAAGGCGCCGCGAATCTGGTACTCGTTCAGAATCCCCTCGGCCCCGTCTGCTTCCCCGGAAGGCGAGGGGGGACAAAGGGTCGCCGTGATGTCGGCGAGCAACTTCCGGCGCAGTTCGTAGACATTCCCCTTTTTGCCGTTTTGCGGGGCAAGGCTTTCAACCAGCGGCTGATTCCGCTGCCACCAGTCCTCCAGGGTTTGCAGCAGGCGGCTCTGCGCCTCGGCCACGCCGGGATCGCTTTTGACCCGTTCGGCCAGGGCGCGGCGCTCGGTGAGGTCGGGATGGAAGTCGGCATACCTGTCCTCGCAGGGACGGGGGACAAAGCAGCGCTCGCGCAGGCCGGGATAGTTTTTCCAATACCGCGCCAGGGTTTCGATCTCCGCCAGCGGAACGCCGCCGTGCAGGTGGGCGCGCACATCGTGAGGCTCGGCCGGCGGGGCGTTGTCGACGTAGCGGCGGATGTTGCAGTTGAAATCCTCGGCTTCGATCTCGGCGCGCGGCACGAGCCGGGCGTAGCCGTCGACATCCTTGCGCTCGCGGTAAACGTGGACGATCTTGGCGATGTCCTCGGGGCGCAGGAAGTTCTGCGCCTTCCCCTCGCGGTATTCGCGGTCGGCGTTGATGAAGAAAACCTGGTCGCGGTCGGCGGCACCCTGCTTGTTCATCACCAGCACGCAGGCGGGAATGCCGGTGCCGTAGAAGAGCCCGGCGGGCAGACCGATGATCGCCTCCAGCCAGCCGCGTTCGATGAAGTGTCGGCGCGCTTCCTTCTCCTCGCCGCCCCGGAAGAGGACGCCGTGGGGCATGATCGTGGCCATCTTGCCGTCGGCCTTGAGCACCGCCAGCATGTGCTGGACGAACATCAGGTCGGCCTTCTTCCCCTTCTCCGGCAGCCACACGGCGAAGCGGCCGGGGTAGTCGATGTCCTTCTTGATGTAGTTCTGCGAGAAGGGGGGATTGGCCAGCACCCGGTCGTAGCGCGCCAGCTCACCGTTTTCGGCCCGGTGCTGGGGACGGCGCAGGGTGTCTTCCTGGCGGATGTCGGCATGGTCGATGCCGTGCAGGAGCATGTTCATCTTGCAGATCGACCAGGTGGTGCCGATGCTCTCCTGCCCGGCCAGGGAGAGGTCGCGGGGATCACCGCCGCACTCGCGGACGTAGTCGCGGGTCTGGATGAGCATGCCGCCGGAGCCGCAGGTGGGATCGTAGACGCTCATCCCCGGCTGCGGATCGACGATCTCGACCAGGGTGCGCACCACGTCGGCCGGGGTGTAGAACTCCCCGGCCTTCTTGCCGGCGGAATCGGCGAAGTATTTGATCAGGTATTCGTAGGCCGCCCCCAACAGGTCGGGGAACTCGAAGTTCTCGTCGCGCAGGGGGATCTTTTCGAAGTTCTGGATGAAGTTGGCGAGGGTGTCGTCGTCGAGGGAGCGCTGGCCGATCTTCTTGTTGAAGTTGATCCCCTTGAGCACGTCCTGGAGGGCATCGACGTTGGCATCCTCCAGCGCCTCCAGCGCCTTGTTCAGGGCCGTGCCGACGTTGGTTTTCAGGTGGCGGATCGTGTTCCAGTGCGCCTCTTCCGGGACGAAGAAAGTGTACTTGTCGGGGTTGGCGAGCTGGCCGGCGATGATCGCCTCCGCCATCCCCTTGGCCCGCAGATCCCGGGCAAGCTGTTCCCGCTCCTGGTCGAAGAGATCGGAGAGGCGCTTGAGGAAGAGCATGCCGAAGATGTATTCCTTGTATTCCGAGGCATCCATGTTGCCGCGCAGATCGTCGCAGGCGCGGAAGAGGAGGCTGGAGAGCTGCGAGAGGGTGAGTTTGGTGGGCACGATAAGACTCCGGTGGATCGATTATGTGAAGATGGGGGCGTTAACGAAAAAAGCCACTCCGCCGGCCGTGATTCGGCACGAGTGACTTCCGTGGGCTGGTTCGTCTGTTTTCCGGCACGGCCCCTCCAGGAGATAAAAAATGAAATTACCTTACCCCCCGGCCCTATCCAGGTCAAACAAATTTTCTAAATTCTCTAATCAGTCTAAAGACTTGAATGTCTCTTTCGGTCCCGTCGCCAAATCTCCCTGATTTGTGGCTAATGTTTACATTCAGGCCAATGTGGAGTCAATTCGTGACGTGTAACATCATGAAAAATAGAACGAAAACGAATTGTTTACACAAAAAATACAGCCACAAACTTTTTGAAATAGGTCATTTTAAATTGTAAACTTGATGCCGTAGACCTCTGTGTTTACGGCGTTTTTTGGTTCGCCCAGCGTAGCGGGCAAACCCGGCCTGTTGCAAGAGACAGGCGTCACCCCGACCAGGGGGAAGGCAATCCGAATCGCAAGGGCGTTGCTGGTAATGGCAGGGTCTGAAGGAAGCGATAGGAAGTGTACGAAGACTTCGGCAGTTCCACGGTCACCGTGGTGCGTCCGTCGCTGCAATGCAGGTGGATGGTGCCGCCGGGGGCGCGGGCCGCCATCATCGCCGAATAGGTGCCGAGTCCGGTCCCGCCCATTTTGCCGTGGGTGCCGTATTTTTCGAAAAAGCGGTGCGGAAGGCTTCGGGGACTTCCCCGGCGTTGGTGATGGCTATCTGCCGGCATTCGGCCGTCTCCCGCAGCACTTTCCGGAGGGGGTCGAACACAGGTCGAAGGCCTCGGGCTGCAGCTGATAGGCGCCGCGTTCGATTTTGTAGAGGGTCAGTGAGCGGTTGATCAGGTCGAGCATGGCGCGCGGCTCTTCGGTGAGGTTCTTGCCGGTCAGGGACAGCACCTCGGCGATGCCGACAATCGGGGTCAGGGGGGTGCGCAGGTCGTGGCGGGTATACGGTCGATCTCCCGGCGCCGTTCTCCCGCCGCCACCGCTTCGCTGATGTCCCGAACGATCCCCGCCTGCGGCGGCACTTGTGTCCGGCGCCGCAGGCGCCGCCGGTATCTTTCGTCATCCCCCTCTCGCCCCGCGCCTAGGGTTTGACCGGAGCGGCGGCGGGTTTGTCCTTGTTCCCGGCCGGCGGGCAGGGGGCGTCGGGGCGGCGCGGATCGCAGACCCGGATTGAGCGCAGGTAATGGACCCAGGTCTTGACCTGATCTTCGCTCGGTTCAAAGCGGAAGGCCTTACGCACGACGTAGAGGTTGTCCTGGCCACGGATCGCCTTGAACCAGCCAAATTCCGGTCCGCCGGTACGGGTATCGCGGGGGCAGACCTGAATCCAGAGGGAGAAGGGGTAGCCGTTGTCCTTCCCTTCTGTTCCCGGAAGGAGGCGGGCATCGGGGCAGGAGATGCGCCATTCCTGCGCACTGAACTCCTGATACTGGGCCGGGGTTACGTCGGTTTCCAGAAAGATCTGGGTCGCGACCTGTTCTGTCCAGTTGTCGACGGTTTCCTTGGCCGGGATCATTTCGGTGATAATCTGCTGTCCCTGCCGCTCTTGACGGCTGACCTGATAGTCCGGGGGGCGGATCTGCAGCAGGTTTTCGCCGTCGAGTTGGGCCCAGGCCGTGGTGGAAGCGAGGAGGGGAATGAGGATGAGCAAAAGGCGACGCATAGGTGATACTCCTGATCGGGTGGATGGGGACAGGTCGGTGGCGCTTCGCCAAGTAATCTTAAGATCTTGCCCGCGCCCGGTCAATCCCTTTGTGGCTCGGGCACGGGGTTGGGGGAGGATTTGAAGAGCTCGCCGACATCGGAGACGACCTTGCCGGGGAGGCCGAAGACCCGCTTGAAGATGCCGAGAACCTTTTCCGAAACGGAGGTGACGGGAACGACCATGACCTGCGGCGCGTCGCTCTTGCCGGTGATGGCGAAATGGGCGGTGATCAGGGCCTTTTCCTCGCCGGCGAGAAGCCAGCCGGCCAGGGGGATGTTGGTCACGACCTGATCCACGAGCCGCAGGGGTTTGACCCCCAGGACCATGTCGAGGGTTTCATTGCGAAGATTCAGGGTTCCAACCAAGGAAAGATTCATCGAGGTGCTGTCGATGAAGAGATCGTCGGTGGACAGGACTCCCTGATCCAGCCGGACGCCGGCGCGAAGCAGGCTGAAGGGCATCCCCTCGGTGTCCATGTCGGGCAGGTTCAGGGAGAGGATCTGTGAAACGTTGAAGATGGAAAAGACTTTGGAGAGAATCCGGAATTTGCGCAACACGCCGTCCATGACGGTAAAGGAGATCCCCCCCGTCGAGCTTTCCAGAAAGGTTTTCCCCGACTTGCCTTCGAGATAGAAATCCCCTTGCAAAACCCCGCTGACCAGCCCCTTGCGGCGCAGCATCTCATGGTAGATGGCCGAGGCGTCGAAGTTGTCCAGGTGCCCGGAAATCTTCAGCAGGGGGGGGGAGCCGGCCGAGGAGTCGACGGCGACATGCCCCTGACACCGCCCCTCACCGGAGCGGAAGCTTAAGGGGAAGAGGGTCAGCATGCCGTCGCGCAGGCTGATCTCGCCGCGCGCCTCTTGAAAGTGTAGATTGCCCAGCTGTCCGCGATGGGCGGTGGCATTGATCAGCAACCGTGTTTTTCCCTTTTCCGCACCGGGGGGCTCGGGCGGGGCGTCTTCGGGGTGTTGCCAAAGGGCGATGATCTCGTCGATGTTGCCGTAGGGGGCGTCGATGTCGAGCCGCACTTCCGGAACGGCGAAGGTGACCGTGCCCCGCACCGTTGCTTCGGTGCCGCCGTCGAGGCGCACCCGTACCGGGTCGAGGAGGATGCCCTTAGCGTCGATGCGCAGGTGGCCGTTGAGGCGCCGCAGGAAGGCGCGGTTGTTGGGAAAGATGATGTCGTCGGCTCTTATCGAGTCCCCCCTGACCTCGATCTCCACCGCCGGTTGGCGGAAGTCGGCGACTTTCGCATCGACAACGAGGGGGGATCCGCCCAGCTTGAGGTTCAGATTGCGCGCTTCGGCGCGGTTGGGATAGAGCAGGATCTCGCCGTTGGCCTCGCGGATGTCGGCGATGACCGGGGTCAGGTGCACCCCGGCCCGCTGCACGCCGGCCACCCCGTGGTGTTTTTCGAGCTTCCCGTGGCGGCCGGACAGGCTGTAACGCAGGTCGGCCAATCCCTCGGCCCGGAGCTTTTCCAGTAGCGGTACCCGGGGACGGCATTGCTCCAGGTCGAGAGGGGCGAGTTCCAGTTCCAGGGTGAAGGGGCGCTGCCCCTGGCGGGCCAGACTGCCGCTCAGATGCAGGTCGAGGGGGGGCATGTGCAGTTGCCCCGCCTTGAGCTGCAGACTCTCGGGGGTGATTTCCCCTTGCAGCGAAAGGGTGGCCGGTTGTCCCATGGCTTTTTCCGCCTGGCCGCGATAGGCGGCGCCGACCCGGGTCAGATCGGCGGCCAGATCGATTTGCAGCTGCTCCGGAACGCCCGCGAGGTTGAGGCGCAAGGGCACCGGGCCGAACAGGGTCAAGCCGGGAACCGGCCGGGGGGTGAGTTTCGCCAGCAGTTCCGTAGCCGAAAGCAGGGTCTTCGCCTCCAACTGCAGCGGGAAGTTCCCTTCCCAGGGTTTCTCCACCATTCCGGAAAAACTCAAGGGTTCTTCCTTCAGTCGCGCCGTGCCGGTTTCCACCCGCAGTTGCCCGTCCCGCCAATTCAGGTCGGCGGCGAGCTTGCTCAGGTCGCCGGGCCAGTCCAGGCGTGCGCCGAGATCCTTCAGGCGCAGGCGCGCCTTGAGGGCATCAAGAAAGGCGGGCATCCGCCCCGGGCCGGGCATCGGGCCGTCGATCTCAAGACTCAGGATCTGCAGCGAACCGCCGGTCAACCGTTCCACGGCAGGCCAGGCCTCGCGCAGCGGCCGCAGGTCACGCAGCCCCGGCAGCGGCAGGGGCGAGCTTTTCAGCGAGGCGGCCAGCCGGGATTCCCCGTCGCGGACGCTCAGCCCCAGTGAACCGTTGACTTCAAGATCATCGATGCGCAGGGTGAAGGTTTTGAAGGACCAGCTCTCTTCGGCACGAGCGAGAGTTCCGGCGAGATGCAGCCGTTTTACAGGCAGGGGTGTTTCATAGAGCCGCGGCAGGTGCAGGCGCAGCTCTTCGCCGCCAAGTTCCAGGCGCAGCTCGAGACCCGAGGCGAGCGAGCCGCGGACGGTCCCGTTGAGGGACAGGGCGCCGCTGGTGCTCAGATTCCCCTCGGCGGGGAGAAAATGCGCCAGCAGCGGTTGCGGTTGTAGGTGTTCCAGGGTCAGGACGAGGTCAACCCGGGCGTCATCCCAGCGGCGCGGATCGGTGCCCAGCGTCAGATTGCCGCGCAGGCCGAAGGGCGCGGATTCCTCCCCTTGCCAATGGCGGCCGGAACTCTCCAGTTCCACTGTCCCTCCCGGTTTCACTCCGCTCAGGGCGGCATCCACCCCGGAAAGGAGCAGCAGCGGATGACCCTGGCGATCAGGCGCCTCTTGTAACAGCGCGCCGTTACGCAGGCTCAGGGCGTGGATGCGGAGCTGGTCGAACAGGGCGAGGATGGCCGCGGGATCGATCTTTTCGCGGCCGAAGGGGGGCAGGGTCAGGCGCGGCTCGCTCAGCACGATTTCGTTAAAGGTCAAGCGCCCTTGCAGCGCCTCGCGGAGATCGGGTTTGACCAGCAGGTGGGCGGCGGTCAGGCTACCCGGGCGGTTGGGGGCAGGGCCGATGTCGATGCGGGAGAAATCGAGGGCCGCGCCCTGGTCGAAGGAGAGGCGCGCCTGCCCCAGGGTGACGGGGCGCTCCAGGGTGGCGGCCAGGGTTTCTTCCAGCTGACGGCGATAGTGATCGAGATCGAAGGTGGCGATGAAGATCGCCGCGGCCCCGGCGGCGAAGAGCAACAGCAAAAAATAGAAGGCGAGGGTGGGGTGGCGGCGGAACATGCAAAAATCCCGGCTTGGCGGCTAAGGGTGTGGAGAGGAATCACGAAGAATTGTAGCCCGCTTCGGCGCGGAAGGAAACCGCTAATCGTCCCGGCGGGGACTTTCCGGCTCCATCGCTTTGGCGGCCGATTCGGCTCCCGGCAGGGCCACATAGAAGGTGCTGCCGCACCCCGGGCCGCTTTCCGCCCAGATCCGGCCCTGATGGCGCGAGACGATTTCCCGCGCCAGGGCCAGGCCCAGGCCGACGCCGCTGGTCCGGCGCCGGTCGCTGTTGTCGATCCGGAAGAAGGGGATGAAAATCCTCTCCCGTTCGCCGGGTTCGAGGCCGATGCCGTGGTCCTTGACCCAAAGCAGGACTTCCTCCCCCTGGGGTTTGGCCCCAAGGACGATTTCTCCGCCCTCGGGAGAGTACTGCAAGGCGTTGGCCAGCAGGTTGTCGATGACCAGGGCGAGATCTTCCGCCTCCCCCCAGAAGGGACCGGTCCCCTCCGCGATCTCCAGGCGTAGCGGGTGTTGGGGGGAGGCCTGGGCGTACTTTTCCGCCAGGGGGGTGAGCAGCTCCCGGGGATGCAGACGCTCGCGGAAATGGCTCTCCCGCTGCGACTTGAGGCGGCCGAGACGCAGAAAGTTGTCGATCAGGCGGTTCAGGCGTTGCCCCTCCCGCTGCATGGCTTCGAGATAGCCGCGCCGCGCTTCGGCGGAACCTTCCTCTTCCAGCATGAACTCGGTGAAGCCGAGAATGGCGGTCAGGGGAGTGCGCATTTCATGGCTGACCGCCGACAGCATCTGATCCTTGAGTTCTTCCAGCTCGCGGCTTTCAGTGATGTCGATGGCGATTTCCAGGCGGACCAGGCGGCCGTCGGACCAGGGAATGGCCTTGTCGATGCACTGGTACCAGCGCTGGTTGCGGGTGTTGCGGAAAACCCAGAGGTAGGGGGCGCGGGCCTGGCCGCCGGACTCCAGACGGCTGTTGCTGCAGAAGCCGCAGGCCTCCCGCTGATCCGCCTGGAGCACTTCGAAACAGCGCTTGCCGCGCCAGTCGCGGGTTCCGGCCAACTCTTCGCCGAGGCGGTTGAGGTGCAGGAGTTCGTAGGTTTCCAGGCCGGCGACGTAGACGATGGCGTTCAGGGAGTCGAAGATGGTGCGGATTTCCTCGAACTGGGTGCCGAGGGCCCGGGTATGGCGATGGACCAGCAGATAGAGGAGGGCGGAGGTGGCGAGAACATAAAACCAGCCCTTGTAGGTTTGCAGGCGGGCCGTAAGCGAAGGGTCCGCGACCAGGGCCGAGAGCGCCAGGTCGGAGAGAAGGATCCAGGCGGTGCCGACGGCCGCGTAGATACCGGCGATCTTCAGGGGAATCCGGTGGCTTTGCCGGCGGCTTATGGAATTGCGATACATCCGGTTTCTTTCGCGGGCCAGGCGCCCCCTCCCAGGCTTTTATCTCTACTTCTTCGAAGGGGGGGGCGATCAAGGGTTTCAGGAAGTCCGCGCCTCCAAGGCGCTCAGGAATTGGGCCAGCTCTGCGGGGAGCGGGCTTTCCGCCAGGACGTCCGGGCCGCCGAAAGGATCGGGCAGCGACAGTCGCCGGCAGTGCAGAAAAAGACGTTTCAGCCCCGGCGGCGTCGGGCCGCCGTAGCGCCGGTCGCCGCCCAGGGGATGACCGATGGCGGCCAGCTGTTGGCGGATCTGGTGGGTGCGGCCGCTGAGCAGCTCCAGCTCGACCAGGGTGAAGTCGCCGAATCCCGTCCGCGTCCGGTAGCCGGTGGCCGCCGCCTTGAGCGTGCCCTTGGCGCGCACCGGGCTTTCCAGCCGTCCGGCGCCGACCAGTTCCCCGGCGACCAGGGCCAGGTAGCTTTTCCGGGCGGCCCCGTCCATGAAGAGCCGGCCGAGGCGGCCGGCGGCCTGGCGTCCCTTGGCAAAGAGGATCGGCCCCGAGGTTTCCAGGTCGAGGCGATGCACCGGTGCCACCGAGTAAGGGGCCCGGCGTTCTTGCAGCAGCGCCTGGATGCGCCCGAGCAGATGGTCTTCTTCATGCCCTTTGCTTCCGTGCACGGCGAGGCCCGCCGGTTTTTCGACAATCAGCATCTCCCGGGTCTCGTAAAGAATAACCGGGACCGGGGGGAGGGCAAGGAGTTGCCGCAAGCGGGCGCTATCCGGCAGGATCAGGCGGTCCCCCGGGCGCAGGAGGGCGTCTTCGTCCAAGGGTTCGCCGTCGCGGCGCACCCGGCCCTTGCGCAACAGTTGCCGCAGGTAGGAGCGCGGCGCGCCGGGAAGTCGATTCGCCAGAAATTCCAGGGGATTGTCCGCCTCGGTGGGGTGTACCTGCCATTCGATCATGGCCCGGATCATACCTCCCAAGGCGGATTAAAGGCAACCGGATAAAATCTTTACATGCCGTGGCCCCCTTGATAACATGCCATGCTATTTGATTTATCCCGGCCGTCCGGCCCAGGAGTCGTCTTTTCCTCATCCATGAAGATCAAGCGGGTAGAAATCCAGGGATTCAAATCCTTCGTCGATCGGGTCGCTCTCGATTTCGAGTCGGGAATCACCGCCATCCTCGGCCCCAACGGTTGCGGCAAGAGCAACATCGTCGACGCCATCCGCTGGGCGATGGGCGAGCAGAACGCCAAGAACCTGCGCGGCCGCGCCATGGAAGACGTGATCTTCGGCGGCAGCGAATCGCGCAAGCCGCTGGGCATGGCCGAGGTCTCCATGATCTTCGCCAACGATGACGGCCAGGCCCCCGCCGCCTACCGCCAGTACTCGGAAATCATGGTCACCCGCCGGCTCTTTCGTAACGGCGACAGCGAATATCTGCTCAACAAGACCCCCTGCCGCCTGCTCGACATCTCCGAACTCTTCATGGATACGGGGGTCGGGGCGCGGGCCTACTCGATCATCGAGCAGGGCAAGATCGGCATGATCCTCAACGCCAAATCCGAGGACCGCCGCTTTCTCATCGAAGAGGCGGCCGGGGTCACCAAGTATA
Source organism: Trichloromonas sp. (assembly GCA_034002365.1). Taxonomy (GTDB): domain Bacteria; phylum Desulfobacterota; class Desulfuromonadia; order Desulfuromonadales; family Trichloromonadaceae; genus Trichloromonas. The sequence goes on along the minus strand of JAVFAR010000024.1, from coordinate 9,757 downwards.
AATCCCGCAAGAAAGCGGCCCTGCGCAAAATCGAGGCGACCCGCCAGAACCTGCTGCGGCTGGGGGATATCGTCGCCGAGGTGCGGCGCCAGACCGCGAGCCTCAAGCGCCAGGCGCAGAAGGCCGAGCGTTTTCGCGCCCTGCGGGAAGAGCTCAAAGGGATCGAGGTAGGGCTGGCCCGGCGGCGTTTCGCCGAACTGAGCGCGACCCTCGAAGCGGGGGGGGCGCGGGACAAGGAAGAACGCCAGGCCCTGGCCGCCCTGGCGGCGCGTCTCGAACGGGAAGAGCGGACGCTGGACGAGGCGCGCCAGGCCCAGGGGGAGGAAGAGCGGGTGGTCGCGCGCTTGCAGGAGCGGGTTTTTCACCTTGCCGCCGAGCTCGAAAAGGCCGCCGGGCGGCTCGCCTTGGCGGCCCGCGAGGGGGAGAGTCTGGCCCGCCGCCGGGAACAGGGCCTCGCCGAGGAACAGGAGGTGGCGCGGCGTCTGGCCGAGGCCGACGGCGAGGAAGAGCGCCTCAAGCAGACCCGCGAAGACCTCGGCGGCGATCTGGAGCGGGAATTGCGGCATCTTGCCGAGGGGGAGGCGGCCCTGGCCGAACTGTCCCAGCGCGACGGGGACCTGGACGCGGCGCAGCAGGAAACCCGCCAGCTGCTCTACCGGCTGTTGACCGACCTGTCCCAGCTCAGCGCCGGCCAGCAGGAGACCGAACGCCGCCGCCGTCAGCTCGAAGAACGCCAGACCCGGCAGCGCGGCGAAACGGTGCGTCTGCGGGAACAGCTCGGAGAGGCCGAATCTCTCATCGCCGAGCTGGCGACGTCCCTCGCCGCCCTGCGCGCCGCCCATGCGTCCCTGGGGGAAGAGCAGGAAGGGGTGCGCGACGCCGTCGCCCGCCTGCGGGAAGAGCGGGAGGAGAACGAGGCGATGCTCGCCCGTCACCGCGAGGAACTTGGGCGGAACCGTTCCCGGCTTCTCTCCCTGCGCCAGCTGGAGCGGGATCTGGAAGGCTATGGCGGCGGCGTCAAAGCGCTCTTCGCCGACGACGGGTGGCGCGGCCGCTTCTCCGGGGTGGTCGCCGATCACCTCGAAGCCCCGGCCCATCTGGAAACGGCCCTGGAAGCGGTTTTGGGCGAGCGCTTGCAGGTCCTCGTCGCCCCCGACCGCGAGGCCGCCGTCGCCGCCGCCGCTTTTCTCGGCGGCCGGGACGGCCGTTCGACTTTCGCCTGGCCCGGCTGGACAGCGGCGGCAGCGGCGCTTCCCGACGGCGCCCGCCCCCTGGCGGAACTGGTCAGCCCCCGTCCCGGGAGCGAGGATCTGGTCCGCGCCCTGCTCGCCGGTTGCGGCCAGGTGCCGAGTCTGGAGCCCTATTGGGGGCATCCCCTCCCCGCCGGAACGCTGCTGGTCACCGACGCCGGCGAACTCTTGAGCTGGCGCGGGGAATTCACCGGCGGCGGCCGTCAGGGGCTGGGGCAGGGGCTGCTGCACAAAAAACGGGAAATGAAGGAACTCGCCGTGCTGGTCGCATCCCAGGAAGATCGCCTCGCCGCCCTCGAAGAGCAGCGGGAGCGCTTGCGGGAGGCCCTGCGCGAGGGCGAGGAACGGCTGCGCGAGGTCGAAAGCGCCCGCCACGGGCAGGCGCTCAAGGTCATGGACAGCGAAAAGGATCTGCAGCGCCTGGAAGATACCCGTGCCCGTCTGGACGAGCGGCTGGAGGTGCTGGCCCTCGAAGACGAGCAGCTGCACGGCGAGGAGCGGGAACTTGACCGGCGCCTGGAAGAGACCCAAAGCTCCCGGGCGCAGCTGGAGGGGCAACGCCTGGAGTACGAGGAGGGGGTCGCCCGGATCCAGGAAGAGGCCCAGGTGCTGCGCCGGGAAATCGCCGCCGTGCGCGAGCGGGTGACGGCCCTGAAGGTCAGGGTCGCCGGTCTGCGCGAGCGGGAGGAGGGCCACCGGGGAGAGCTCGAGCGCCTGGCCCGTCTGCGCCGGGATTTGCAGAGCCGGCGGACGCTCATCGCCGAGCGCCGCCGGGAGGCGCTGGAGGAGGAGGCGCGCCTGGCGGGCGAAGGCGAGCGTCTGCGGATCGAGCAGGAGGTGCTGGCCAAGCGCCACCTCGAGGATCAGGCGCGCCTGGCCGAGGTTCGCGAGCGCTTCGCTCTCGCCCAGGAGAAGCTGGAGGAGCGCCAGGACGGGTTGCGCCGGCTGCGCGAAGAGCTCGACGCCCTGCGCGAGAGCCATGGCGCCGGGCAGCTGCGGCTGCGGGAGCTGGCCCTGGAGGCGGAGCATCTCCACACCAACGTGCTGGAACGCTATCGCGTCGACCTGCGCGACGGCCCGGCGGCGACGGAGGAGGAGGCCGATGCCGAGGCGGCGCAGGAACGGCTGGATGAGCTGCGCCGGGCCGTCGAGGCGATCGGCGAGGTCAATCTGACCGCCATCGAGGAATATCGCGAACTGGAAGAACGGGGGCAGTTTCTCCAGGTGCAGCAGGAGGATCTGCGGCAGTCCCTGGACGGACTCCAGACGGCTATCGGCAAGATCAACCGCACCACCCGCAAGCGCTTTCGCGAGACCTTCGATCTGGTCAACGCCAAATTCCAGGAGATCTTCCCGCGTCTCTTCCGCGGCGGCCGGGGGGAATTGCGGCTGACCGACGAGAGCGACCTGCTGGAAACGGGGCTCGAAATCATCGTCCAGCCGCCGGGCAAGAAGCTGCAGAACGTCAGCCTCCTCTCCGGCGGGGAAAAGGCGCTCACGGCGGTGGCGCTGATCTTTTCCATCTTTCTCATCAAGCCTTCCCCGTTCTGTATGCTCGATGAGGTGGATGCGCCCCTGGACGACGCCAATATCGGCCGTTTCAATGAAATGATCAAGGAAATGTCCCAGGTTTCCCAGTTCATCATCATTACCCACAGCAAGCGGACCATGGAGGTCGCCGACACCCTCTACGGAGTGACCATGGAGGAGCCGGGGGTTTCCAAACTGGTCTCGGTGCGTTTCCACGAATTCGAGGAGGCTTATGGCCTTTAAGACGATTCTGGGGGATCTGATCGCGGCGGTGCCCGGCGCCGGCGGAGCGATCCTTGCCGACTGGGAAGGGGAGGCGGTCGATCAGGTCGCCCGCATGGACGCTTACGAACTCAAGGTGATCGGCGCCCACAAGGGAGTGATCCTCAATCGCCTGCGGGATCTGGTGCAGCGTCTCGACGGGGCCGAACCCCGGGAGATCGTCATCACCACCGACCGCATGGAAATTCTGGTTATGCCGGTGACTTCCGAATATTTTCTGGTCTTGACCCTGGCGCGGGGGCAGGCCTTTGGACGGGCGCTTTTCGAGGCGCGCCGCTGTGTCGCGCGTTTGATCAGGGAGATCGGCTGAGCGCCTCCGTGCCCTCCGTTGTGCCGCCTCCCGGGAGTGAATTGACTATGGATCAGTTTTCCAATCTTCTGAAAAATTATCTCACCCACCTCGGAGAGCTGCTCCAGCTTTGGGTACAGACCGTCGCTCCGCTCCTCGGCCGGCTGGGCGTGCCGGAAATCTATCGCGAAGTCGGGGCGCTCGGTGTCCTCTATCTGCTGGTCACCCTGGTGGTGGCGCTCTTTATTTTGCTGCTGTTGCGGATCGGGCGGCGCAAACGGCCGGTTCCGCCCCGCCGGGCGCAAGCCCCCCCTGAAGAGAAGGCCGAGGCGGAGGCGGTCGAAGAGGCGCCGACGGCGCCGGCGGAAATCACGGTCGAAGCCCCGGCGGCTGCGCCCGCGAGTCTTTTCGAGCGCATGCGTGCCGGGCTGGCGAAGACCCAGAGCGCCCTGGTCGGCCGTCTCGACAGCCTGCTCAGCGGCCGTCGGGTGGACGACGCGCTGCTCGATGACCTGGAAGAACTGCTCATCACCGCCGATTTCGGCATGGCCACCACCGGCGACGTCATCCAGGCGCTGCGCGGCCGGGTGGCGCGGGGCGAGATGTCCCCCGCCGCCCTGCGCGCGGCCTTGCGCGAGGAACTGCGCGAGCGCCTCAAGCTGGAAGCGGGAGCGCTCGATCCGGATCAGGCCCAGCCCTTCGTGATCATGGTCGTCGGGGTCAACGGCGTCGGCAAGACCACCACCATCGGCAAGCTCGCCCGGCAGTTCACCGCCCAGGGCAAGCGGGTGGTCCTCGGTGCCGGCGACACCTTCCGCGCCGCCGCCGCCGAACAGCTGGCGATCTGGGGGGAACGCGCCGGGGTCGAGGTGATTCGTCACGGCGAGGGGGCCGATCCGGCCGCCGTGGCCTTCGACGCCGCCAAGGCCGCCGTGGCCCGCAAGGCCGATGTGCTGATTCTCGATACCGCCGGCCGGCTGCACACCAAGGTCAATCTCATGGAAGAAATGAAGAAGATCCGCCGGGTGCTTGGGCGGGAGATCCCCGGCGCTCCGCACGAAACCCTGCTGGTGCTCGATGCCACGACTGGGCAGAACGCCCTGATCCAGGCCCGGCTCTTCAAGGAAGCGGTCGAGGTTTCGGGCATCGCCCTGACCAAGCTGGACGGTACCGCCAAGGGGGGGATGGTGGTCGCCATCGGTGCCGAGCTGGGACTGCCGGTGCGATATGTGGGGATCGGCGAGGGGGTTGACGATCTGCGTCCCTTCGATCCCGATCTCTTTGTCGACGCATTGTTCCGGGAACCTTGAAAATTCTTGACTTTATCAGGCTCATTTTCTAATATTTTCTATCGTACTGGAGTCTTTCAAGATGGCATCCGATACCCTGGAGCTGATCATTCGGCTCGAAGAAAAATTGACCCGGCTGCTCGACCGACAGAACGAACTGGGTCGGCGGGTGCGGGAGCTGGAACAGGAAAACCAGGCTCTGCTGGAGGAGCGCCGGACTTCCCGTGATGAGCTTGACCGGATCATCGGCCGTCTGGACCTTCTCGATGAGGAGGCTTTTTGAAGCAATCGGTGGAGGTCACGATTCTTGGCCAGCCTTTTGTGGTCAGAAGCACGGAGCCGGCCGAGGAAGTGCGGCGGGTTGCGAGTTTCGTCAATGACCGACTGAACGAGGTGATGGCTTCGGGCCGTTCCGCCGATACTCTGGCCAGTGCCATCCTGGCCCTGATGAATGTTTCGGGGCGCTTGCTCCGGCAGCAGGAAGAGGCCGCGCGGGGCGGAGACGAGGACGTGAATCGTCGCCTGTGCATCCTGCTGGAACGACTGGACGATCAGTCCGGCGGGCAATAACCGGCCGGACTTGAGGGATGACGTGTTTTGGCTGAATTCGGCCAGGCGTCTTCCTTACCATCATCTCCCTGCTGGAGATGCGACATCGAAACGGCAGTGCCCCACGGGTCGCGGCTGAGCCGCGACGGTTTACCGGTTTGGTTTTCAGCCTCGGCTTTGTTTCATAGTTATCGTAGCCTTTGCAGGGCGTTCGCAGGCCATGACTCAGTGCCTTTCGCGACCCCGGCTCAAGGAGTTTTGCCGATAAGATTCTTACGGTTTTGACTCAAGTGACAGGGGAAATTCCCCCTTGCGCCTGCCGGCTTACGATGATTCGTGGTTGATGTTCCCCTGAACCCCGCCTGCCTGCCTTCCTTCCTTGTCCCTCCACCAGGACTCCCGCGCGGAGCATTCTGGCCATGCCCAAGCAATCCCTTCGTGCCGCCATGCTCGAGCGGCGGCGGATCTCGACGGCCGACCGTGCCGCCTGGGGACAGGCTGCCCAATCCCGGCTGCTGAGTTCCCCGGAATATGCCGCCGCGAATTTTCTGGCCCTGTACAGCCCGGTTCGCGACGAAGTCCCTACCGATGAGATCTTTCGTGCCGCCCGCAAGTCGGGTAAGCGTGTGGCCTATCCCCGGGTCGCCGCCGACGGTCTGGAATTTGTCGAGGTGTCCGACCTCAACGGGTTGCGCCCTGGACGTTTCGGCATACTCGAACCCATCGGTGCAAGTCCCCTTCCGCTCGCGGCCATCGACCTGATGGTCATCCCCGGAGTCGCTTACGACCTGGAAGGTTTTCGGTTGGGCTACGGCAAGGGCTGTTACGACCGGTTTCTGCATGGCTCGGGCGCGAAACCGCGGCGGGCCGGATTCTGCTACGAACTGCAACTGGTGGCGAGCCTGCCCGTGGAAAATCACGACATCGCCATGCATCTGTTGATTACCGAATCCCGGATTCTGCGTTTCGCTCCCCAGTTCGGGGACGTCGCGGCTGCCGGGGGAACCCCCTGACCACTTCTTAGGAGGATACCGTTTTGTCTATAGAAATCGCATTGTTGTTGATTCTCATGGCGTTGGCCGGCGGCGCCTTCGGCGGTTCGCTGCTGCGCCGTAAATTCATTGAATCCCGCCGCGCCGGAGCCGAACTCACCGCCGAGCAGATCGTCGAGGAGGCGCGGAAGCAGGCCGACAGCATCCACAAGGAGGCGTTGATCCAGGCCAAGGACACGGTGCTGGAAGCCAAGGCCGAATGGGAGAAGGAAGCCCGGGAGCTGCGGCGGGAAATCCAGGCCCAGGAAAAGCGTCTGCTGCAGCGTGAGGAGCATCTGGATCGCAAGAGCCTGCAACTCGACGGCCGGGAAGAGGAACTGTCTCAGCGGGAACGGGCCCTGCCGCTGCTGGAAGACAAGGTCCGTGCCCGGGAAAAAGAAGCGGAAGATCTGGTTGCCCAGCAGGCCGAACGGCTGGAGACGATTTCCGGCATGACCGCCGAGGAGGCCAAACAGACCATTATCGCCGGCATGGAGAGCGAAGCACGCCACGACGGGGCCAAGCGGATCAAGCAAATCGAGGACGAAGCCAAGGAGACCGCCGACAAGAAGGCCAAGGAGATCCTGGCCCTGGCCATTCAACGCTACGCCGGCGACTATGTCGCGGAAAAGGCGGTCAGCGTGGTCCCCTTGCCGACGGACGAAATGAAAGGGCGCATCATCGGCCGCGAAGGGCGCAACATCCGCGCCATCGAGGCGGCTACCGGCATCGACCTGATCATCGACGACACCCCCGAGGCGGTGATCATCTCCGGCTTCAATCCGGTGCGCCGGGAAGTCGCCCGGCTGACCCTGGAGCGGCTGGTGGCCGACGGCCGCATTCATCCGGCCCGGATCGAAGAGGTGGTGGCCAAGGCCGAGCAGGAGGTGGATGACGCCATCCGCGAGGCCGGTGAACAGGCGACTTTCGATGTCGGCGTGCACGGCATTCATCCCGAAATTATCAAGCTTATCGGGCGGCTGCGTTATCGCACCTCTTACGGTCAGAACGTCCTCCAGCATTCGCTGGAAGTCGCTTTCCTCTGCGGCATCATGGCGAGCGAACTGGGGATCAACGTCAAGCAGGCCAAACGCGCCGGCCTGCTGCACGACATCGGCAAGGCCGTGGACCACGAGATTGAAGGTTCCCACGCGGTGATCGGCGCCGATCTCGCCCGCAAGTACGGCGAATCCCCCAAAATCGTCCACGCCCTCGCCGCCCATCACGAGGACGAGAAGCCCGAAACCATCCTGGCGGTCCTGGTCCAGGCGGCCGATGCCCTTTCCGGTGCCCGGCCCGGCGCCCGGCGCGAGATGCTCGAAACCTACGTCAAGCGTCTCGAAGATCTGGAGCGCATCGGCACCTCCTTTTCCGGGGTGTCCAGCTGCTACGCCATCCAGGCGGGGCGCGAAATCCGGGTCATGGTGTCGAGCGAGGATGTCTCCGACGCCCAGTCCTATGTGCTGGCCAAGGACATCGCCCGCAAGATCGAGGCCGAGATGACCTATCCCGGTCAGATCAAGGTCAACGTCATTCGCGAAACCCGGGCCACCGAATACGCCAAATAAGAAGTGATGAGTGACGGGTGACGAGTAGAACTATCAACCGATCCCTTCACCACTGACGTCGGCGCTCCCCCGCGGGCACTGGCGATAGATCTGGAGTTCCTTTGAAAATTCTCTTTATCGGAGATGTCGTCGGCCGCGCCGGGCGCCTGGCTCTGTCCAGCCGCCTCGGGCGTCTGATCGACCGGCACCAGATCGACCTGGTGGTGGCCAATGGCGAAAACGCCGCCGCCGGTTTCGGCCTTACCGCCGATCTGGCCCGGGAGTTGTACGATTTGGGTGCCGATGTGCTGACCTCGGGCAATCACATCTGGGATAAGAAGGAGCTTTATCCCTACCTGGAGAGCCAGAAGCGCCTTCTGCGTCCGGCCAACTATCCGGCCGGAGCGCCCGGCCGGGGGCATGGGGTCTATACCACCAGCGCCGGAATTCCCGTGGGCATTCTCAATCTTGAGGGCCGGGTCTTTATGAACAACCTGGAATGTCCTTTTCGTGTCGCCGATGCCCTGGTCGAGGAACTGCGCCGCCAGACGCCGATCATTCTGGTCGATTTTCACGCCGAGGCGACCAGTGAAAAGGCGGCACTCGGCTGTTATCTCGACGGCCGGGTCTCGGCGGTGGTCGGGACCCACACCCATGTGCCGACCGCCGACGAGCGCATCCTCCCCGGCGGGACCGCGTACATGACCGATGTCGGCATGACCGGCAGCCGCGATTCGGTCATCGGTATCCGCAAGGAATTGGCCGTGGAAAAGTTTCTTTCTTTGGTGCCGGTGCGTTTCGAGGTGGCCAAGAAGGACTCGGTGATCTGCGCCGTAGTTCTGACCATCGATGAAAAAACCGGCCGCGCCGCCGGCATCGAACGTGTACTCGAAGAGCTCGCTGACTAACACTACGAAGGACGAAATTATATTATGAAGTCGGTTCAGGAACAGATGGCCGTCATCCGGCGCGGGGCGGTGGAAATCCTCGTCGAGACGGAGTTGGAGGAAAAAATCGCCCAGTCGGTGAAGACCGGCGTCCCCCTGAAAATCAAGGCGGGATTCGATCCGACCGCTCCCGACCTGCATGTCGGCCACACGGTCCTGATCCAGAAGCTCAAGCAGTTTCAGGATCTGGGACACCACGTCTGTTTTCTCATCGGCGATTTCACCGGCATGATCGGTGATCCCACCGGAAAGAACGAAACCCGCAAGGCCCTGACCCGCGAACAGGTGCTGTTGAACGCCGAAACCTACAAGGAACAGGTTTTCAAGATTCTCGACCCGGAAAAGACCGAAGTGGTTTTCAATAGTACCTGGATGGGGCCGATGTCCGCTGCCGGCCTGATTGCCCTGGCGTCCCGCTACACCGTGGCACGGATGCTTGAGCGCGACGATTTTCACAAGCGCTTCAACGGACAACAGCCGATCGCCATCCACGAATTCCTTTATCCGCTGGTGCAGGGATACGACTCCGTAGCCCTGAAGTCCGATGTGGAACTGGGCGGCACCGACCAGAAGTTCAACCTGCTGGTCGGGCGCGAGCTGCAACGCCAGGAGGGGCAGCGTCCCCAGTCCGTGTTGACCATGCCGCTGCTCGAAGGCCTTGACGGCGTCAACAAGATGAGCAAGTCCCTGGGTAATTACATCGGTATCACCGAGCCGCCCAAGGAAATTTACGGCAAGGTGATGAGCATCACCGATGAGCTGATGGTGCGCTACTACGAACTCCTTTCCGACGTCGATCTCGCCACCTTGCGGAAGGTCAAGGACGGCGTCTCCGGCCGCCCCGGCGGCGCCCATCCCATGGAGAGTAAAAAGGCTCTTGCCCGCGAGCTGGTGGAACGTTTTCACGGTGTCGCCGAGGCCCGGCAGGCCGAGGAGGACTTTGTCCAGCAGTTCAAGCAGAAGGAAATCCCCGACGATATCGAAGTGATCAGCCTGTCCGCTTCCGGCCCCCTGTGGATTTGCAAGCTGTTGACCGATACCGG
>JAVFAR010000023.1:0-28426 GCA_034002365.1 Trichloromonas sp. | reverse complement strand
GGCAAGACCGGTAAGAAATAATTGATTCAAGGCCAAGGAGAACGATTGTGAACGTCGCAAAGCAAAGACGTGATGCCCGTGCGAAGCGGCAGGTTCGGGTGAGGAAAAAGGTCCGTGGGACCATGGAGCGTCCTCGCCTGTGTGTCTTCCGTAGCGCCAAGCACATTTATGTGCAAATTATTGAGGACGTAACTGGTCGCACCCTGGCGACGGCGTCTACTGCGAACAAGGATGTGGCCGAAGGCGTAAAATACACCGGCAATGTCGAGGCCGCCAAGGCCGTCGGACAAACTATCGCCAAGAAGGCTCTTGAGCAGAATATCAAGCAGGTGGTCTTTGACCGAAACGGTTTCCTATATCATGGGCGGGTGAAGGCTCTTGCCGATGCCGCCCGTGAAGCCGGCCTGTCTTTCTAAGTTAAAGGAGGAGTTCTTTGCAGCGCATCGATCCCAATGAACTGAACTTGAACGACCGCGTTATCCATATCAACCGTTGCGCGAAGGTCGTTAAGGGTGGCCGTCGTTTCAGCTTCTCCGCCCTGGTGGTGGTCGGCGACGGGGAAGGTCATGTCGGTTACGGACTGGGCAAGGCCAAGGAGGTTCCTGAAGCGATCCGCAAAGGGGTCGAGCAGGCCAAGAAAAGCCTTATCAAGGTTCCCCTGCGTGGGCGGACCATTCCCTTTGATGTGCTGGGTAAATTCGGCGCCGGGAAGGTTCTCCTGAAGTCAGCTTCCGAAGGTACCGGCGTTATCGCCGGCGGCGCGGCCCGCGCTGTTCTGGAGGTCGCCGGCGTCGGCGATATCCTCTCCAAATGTCTTGGTTCCAATAACCCGCATAATGTGGTCAAGGCCACCGTGAATGCCCTGGCTCAGCTCAAGAGCGCCCAGGAAATCATGGAACGCCGGGGCCTGCAGGCCTCCGCTGAATAAATTTGGCGGATAAGGAGAAGCTCATGGCCGATCAAATCAAGGTGACACTGAAAAAGAGCGGCATAGCCCGCGATGAATATTTTACGCGAGTCCTCAAGGGCCTCGGTCTGACCAAGTTACATAAGACGGTATGCCTCAAGGACACTCCGGAAATTCGCGGGATGATTCGCAAGGTATCCCACATGGTTGAAGTTGAAGACTGCCGTTAAGGAAGATGGATATGGATCTGAGTAATTTGCAACCGGCATTCGGTTCTACTAAAAATCGCAAGCGTATCGGCCGTGGCCATGGTTCGGGCACGGGCAAGACCGCGGGTAAGGGTCATAAAGGACAGAAGGCCCGCAGCGGCGGCAGTATCAAGGCCGGCTTCGAGGGCGGTCAGATGCCTCTGCAGCGCCGTCTTCCCAAGCGCGGATTTACTCCGCTGTCGAAGAAGGTTTACTCTCTCGTCAATCTGCGGGATCTTGACGTTTTTGAGGCCGGTAGTGTTGTCGACCTCGCCGCTTTGGGTAAGGCGGGCCTGGTGAATGAAGTTCTGGATGGGATCAAGGTCCTTGGTGATGGTGAGTTGACCAAGGCGCTGACGGTTCAGGCCCATAAATTCAGCAAGCCGGCTCAAGAGAAAATTGAGGCGGCCGGCGGTAAAGTCGAGGTTCTCTAAATTGATAAAAGCCATCCAGAACATATTCAGTATTCCTGAACTCAGGAGACGGGTTCTTTTTACCCTGTGCATGCTGGCTGTTTATCGGGTGGGTTGTCATGTGCCTACTCCTGGGGTTGATGCGCAGGTACTGGCCAAGTTTTTCGAGGGAACCGAAGGTACTCTGCTGGGTCTGGTGAGTGCTTTTACCGGTGGCGCTCTTGAACGCATGACGGTATTTGCTCTGGGGATCATGCCTTACATCAGTGCCTCGATTATTCTGCAACTGCTCGCCGTGGTCTTTGAACCGGTGGAACGGTTGAAGAATGAAGGAGAGCAAGGTCGTAAGGTTTTGACCCGCTGGACTCGCTACGGGACGGTTTTACTTTCGATTATTCAGGGTACCGGCATTGCCATTGGTCTGCAAACCATGCGCGGTCCTGCCGGTGAGTTTGTCGTTCCCGATCAGGGCATGGGCTTCATTCTGCTCACGGTCATTACCCTGACGGCGGGTACGGCTTTCATTATGTGGCTGGGTGAACAGATTACCGAGCGCGGCATTGGAAATGGCATTTCACTGATCATTTTTGCCGGGATTGTTGCTAATATGCCGGCGGCAATCGTCAACTCGGTACGACTGTTGCGGACCGGCGCCCTGACCCCGTTGGTCGGAATTGCGGTTCTTGTCCTGATGATTGCCGTCATTATGGCCATTGTATTTATGGAACGCGGACAGCGCCGTTTGCCGATTCACTATGCCAAGCGGGTCGTGGGCATGCGTAATTATGGTGGTCAGACCAGCCATTTGCCGCTGAAAGTCAATATGAGCGGGGTTATCCCCCCCATTTTTGCCAGTTCAATCATCATGTTTCCGGCAACGGTCGCCAATCTGGCGGACGTTACCTGGGTTCAGACATTGGCTTCCATGATGACTCCGGACCACTGGCTTTATAACGTTTTTTTCGTTGCATTAATCATCTTCTTCTGTTACTTCTACACGGCTGTGACTTTCAACCCTGTTGACGTTGCCGAAAATGTAAAAAAGCAAGGGGGGTACATCCCCGGCATCCGTCCCGGAAAGCCCACGGCAGAGTATATCGATGTCGTCCTGGGCCGCTTGACCTTTGCCGGCGCTATCTATATTTCGGCTGTTTGTGTTCTGCCGACCATCCTGATCGGTGAGTTCGGGCTGCCTTTTTATTTTGGCGGCACGTCCCTCCTGATTGTGGTTGGTGTTGGTATGGACACCGCGTCCCAGATAGAAGCCCATTTGATCTCCAGGTCTTATGAGGGTTTTATGAAGGGCGTGACACTCAAGGGCCGTCACGGCTAGGGGAATTCAAATGAAGCTTATTTTGCTTGGCCCTCCGGGAGCTGGTAAGGGGACGCAGGCCAAAATGCTTATGGATCGCTATGGTATTCCGCAGATTTCCACGGGGGATATTCTTCGTGGTGCGGTCAAGGCTGGAACTCCAATGGGTTTGAAAGCCAAATCCTACATGGATGCCGGCGGCTTGGTTCCTGATGAAGTGGTTGTCGGCATTGTCCGTGAGCGTCTTCAGGAGCGCGACTGTCAGGCTGGTTTTATTCTTGACGGCTTTCCCCGGACCGTTCCCCAGGCCGATGCTCTTGCCGAGGCGTTGGCTGCCCTTGGGCGTCCACTTGATGCGGTGATTTCCCTGTCTGTTGATGTCGAGGCCTTGGTGGAGCGTCTGACAGGTCGTCGCACCTGTCGCGATTGTGGCCAGGGCTATCACGTAACCTTTGCTGCGCCCAAGACGGCGGGGGTATGCGATGCCTGTGGTGGGGAGTTGCTGCAGCGGGACGATGACCGTGAGGAAACAATTCGCCGAAGACTTGATGTTTATGGCGACCAGACGTCTCCGCTGATTGATTATTATCGCAACGCCGGACTCCTCACCGAGGTAGACGGAATGCTCTCCATGGATGCTGTGCAGGGCGAGATACTCGCCATCCTGCGCAGGGAGTAGTCGGGAAGATGATCGTCCTCAAGTCCCGCGCCGAGCTGGTTCTGATGCGTGATGCGGGGCGGATCGTTGCGGAAATATTACAGCTGCTCCGTGAGCGTATTAAGCCTGGAGTGACGACCCGGGAGCTTGATGAATTTGCCGAGGCGGAATGTAAGCGTCGTCGGGTGCGTCCGGCATTCAAGGGGTACGGGGGGTTTCCTTTTACAATCTGCTCTTCTCCCAACGAAAAAGTCGTTCATGGTTTTGCCGATTCCGAGCCGATGCGCGAAGGGGATATCCTGAGTATTGATTTCGGCGTCGTGAAGGCCGGATTCTATGGGGACTCAGCCATCACTGTTCCTGTTGGTCGAATCGATGCTGAGACGGAACGGCTGCTTGAGGTGACACAACGCTCTCTCCAGTTGGGAATTGCTGAGGCGGTTATAGGTAATCGTCTTTCCGATATTTCTCATGCGGTGCAGGCTTGTGTTGAAAAAGAGGGGTTTAGCGTTGTTCGTGAGTTTGTTGGGCATGGCATTGGCCGTCAGTTGCACGAATTGCCGCAGATCCCCAACTTCGGTGCTCCTGGGCAGGGGCCGCGGTTCCGGGAAGGTATGACTCTGGCGATTGAGCCGATGATCAATGCGGGAACGCCGGATGTGCGCATTCTTCCTGACGGCTGGACGGCAGTGACGGCGGATGGGCGGCCATCAGCTCATTTTGAGCATACGATAGCCGTTACCAGTCATGGGCCAGAGATTTTGACGGCTTTATAGACAGGATTCATGGTTGAACAGTGTGATTGGATAACATTCGCTAAGTCGCCTCTGGCGACCAACTTGATGAGTAAAGGAATAGACAATGAAAGTCCGCGCTTCGGTGAAGACAATCTGCGACAAGTGTAAAGTGATTAAGCGCAAGGGGATTGTCCGGATTATTTGTGAAAACCCCAAGCACAAGCAGAGGCAGGGATAACTGGATTAGGAGGAATGGAAATTGGCACGTATTGCTGGTATCGACTTACCGAGAAATAAACGGATTGAGGTGGCTCTCACCTACATCTACGGCATCGGCCGCTCCTCTTCCCAGGAGATCCTGAGCAAGGCCGGTGTTGGTCTGAACACCCGGACTGATGATCTCACCGAAGCTGAAGTGGCGAAAATTCGCGAAGTCATCGACCGGGAAAGTAAGGTTGAGGGCGATTTGCGGCGAGAGGTTTCGATGAATATCAAACGTCTCATGGACCTGGGTTGTTATCGCGGACTGCGTCATCGTCGTGGCCTCCCCGTGCGTGGGCAGAAGACCAAGACGAATGCCCGCACCCGCAAGGGGCCCCGCAAGACTGTCGCCGGTAAGAAGAAATAACTGGAGGAACCATGGCTAAGCCCGGTAAGAAAGTAGTCAGAAAAAAAGTTGAAAAAAAGAATATCGCCAATGGGGTGGCCCACATCCAGGCGACTTTCAACAATACCATCGTGACCATCACGGATATCAGCGGTAATGTGATTTCCTGGTCTACTGCCGGTGGTCGCGGTTTCAAGGGTTCCCGGAAGAGCACCCCCTTCGCGGCCCAGGTTGCGGCTGAGGACGCTGCAAAAAAAGCCCAGGAGCATGGTCTTCGCAGTGTCGTTGTCAATGTCAAGGGGCCGGGTTCCGGTCGCGAGTCGGCATTGCGTGCCCTGCAAGCGGCGGGCCTCAACATTACTCTGATTAAGGATGTCACCCCAATTCCGCATAATGGGTGCCGTCCTCCCAAGCGCAGAAGAGTCTAAACCTTACAAGGAGGTCGAACGTTGGCTAGATATACCGGCCCCGTCTGTCGCATGTGCAGAAGGGAAAATACGAAATTGTTCCTGAAAGGGGACAGGTGTCATACCGATAAATGTGCCGTTGAGCGTCGTAATTATGCGCCCGGTCAGCATGGTCAGGGACGCATTAAAGTGTCGGATTACGGGACTCAGCTGCGCGAAAAGCAACGGGTCAAACGTACCTATGGCCTTTTGGAGAAGCAGTTCCGTTCCTATTTCGACAAAGCGGATCGCATGAAAGGTGTCACCGGCGAGAATCTGCTGGTTTTGCTGGAACGTCGCATTGACAGCATGGTTTACCGCATGGGCTTCGTTTCTTCCCGTAATGAAGGTCGCTCTCTTGTTCGTCAGGGCCATTTTCTTGTCAATGGCCGGCGAGTTGATATCCCTTCGTACTTGGTTCGCCCCGGTGATGTCGTTGAGCTGCGTGAAAAGAGCCGTCAGGTAGCACGTATCAACGAAGCTCTTGATGGTGTCATGCGTCGTGGTCTTCCTTCCTGGGTCGAGCTGGATCGCGCGGCCTTCAAGGGGATCGTTAAAACCCTGCCTGTTCGTGAAGAGATGACGACTCCTGCATTCCAGGAACATCTCATCGTCGAATTGTACTCCAAGTAGTCCGGTTGGGCTTTAACTGTAACCTCATTAGGGAGGATACGAATGTATAAAAACTGGAGAGACCTCATCAAGCCCAAGCGTCTCCAGATTGAATCGGATACACTGACCGATACCTATGGAAAATTCTATGCCGAACCTTTTGAGCGCGGCTTTGGAACAACTTTGGGCAACTCTTTGCGCCGTGTGCTGCTCTCTTCGTTGCAGGGGGCCGCTATTGTCTCTGTGCGCATTAAGGGGGTTCTTCACGAGTTTTCAACCGTTCCCGGTGTCACCGAGGACGTTACCGATATTATTCTCAACCTTAAAGGCGTGTTGCTGCGCCTGCATGGTAACGAAAGCCGAAATGTCCGTATCGTAAAAAAGGGAGCCGGGGTGATTACCGCCGGTGACATAATTACGGATAGTCATGTCGAGATTCTAAATCCCGAACATCATATCGCCACCTGTTCTCAGGAAGCGGATGTCGAGATGGAGATGGTTGTTTCCTTGGGCAAGGGATATGTGCCTGCCGACCGTAATCGAGATGAGCGGGCACCGGTCGGGACGATCCCCATCGACGCGATTTTTTCACCCATCAAGAAAGTTAACTTTACGGTCACCAACGCTCGTGTCGGGCAGATCACAGACTACGACAAATTGACACTTGAAGTTTTTACCGATGGCAGTGTCCGTGCGGATGACGCCCTTTCTTTTGCCGCGAAAATCATCAAGGAACAGCTTCAGATCTTCATCAATTTCGATGAAGAGGTCGAGCCTGTTGAAGAGGAAGTCAGCGAGTCTTCGGGAAAGATCAATGAGAACCTCTACCGTAGTGTGGATGAGTTGGAGCTTTCCGTTCGTAGTGCCAATTGCCTGAAGAATGCAAATATCCGCCTGATCGGAGATTTGGTGCAGCGTTCGGAGGCGGAAATGCTTAAGACTCAGAATTTCGGCCGCAAGTCTCTGAACGAAATCAAGGATATCCTCTCCGAGATGGGCCTGACTCTCGGGATGAAGCTGGAAAACTTCCCTGATCCCGAATATCTCAAGATGATACAAAAGGGAAACGAGGAAGATTGATTCCTCGTGAAGGATAACGAAGAAAGGACCACGGAACCATGCGTCACAATAACAGTGGAAGAAAGCTTGGGCGGAACTCCAGCCACCGGTTGGCGATGATGCGGAATCTGGTGACCTCCTTGCTGGAGCATGAGAAGATCACCACGACCGACTGCCGCGCCAAGGAGTTGCGTAAAGTTGCTGAAAAAATGATTACTCTTGGAAAGCGTGGCGATGTTCATGCCCGGCGCCAGGCTCTGCAGGTGGTCCGTGACCGTAAGGTTGTGGCCAAGCTTTTTGATCGTCTTGCTCCCCGTTATCAGGATCGTCCCGGCGGTTACACTCGGATTATCAAACTGGCCAACCGCCTGGGTGATAATGCTTCACAGTCCATTATCGAACTGGTTGAAGAGGGGGGCGCCGTTGCGCCTCAGGCATAGATTTCGTTCCAAAATAATCATAAGAGCATCATATGGGCAGGGAGCTTAGGTTCCCTGCTTTTTTATTTGGTGCGCCAGGCATGGCGCGTGGTGCGTAAGCGTCAACTCCGCCCATCTTGTTGAGCCGCCGGCCATCAGCAAGTGGTCGGGGCACAAAGAAAAACGCCTGACTTCCGGGAAATTTCCGGTAGCCAGACGTTTTTCAATGGGAGTTGATCCGTTTCCGGGCTTTGCCGTTAAAAGCAGGAGCCGGAGGAATCGCCGATCAGTGGGCCATGGCATCCATGGCTTTGTTGCGTGAGGATTCGACTCGGGCAAGGATTTTCTGCACCTTTTCCTCGGGCAGGAATTCGACGTTACCGGTTTCGAGAACGTACATGGCGCCGACAACCTTGACTTTACCCGCCTTGACCATTTCCCGGGTCGCCGGGCTTTCACGGAAGAGGTCCTCGATCCCCTGCCAGACGTTCTCTTCGATGGCGTAGGGAATGATGGCGTCGCCGTGGACCTGGGGGTACTGCTGGACGGCGCGTTTTACCGCCGGCTCGATGTTGTCGACCAGGCGGGGAATGTTGCGCTCCAAGGCATGCCCTTCGCCGTGCAGCGCGTGGGTCACGGCAGTTACCGCGCCGCACTGGGTGTGGCCGAGAACCACTATCACCGGGGTGTTGACGTGGGCCAATCCATATTCGATGGAGCCGGCTTCGTCGGTATCGACGACGTTCCCAGCCACGCGAATGACGAAAATGTCCATGATACCGGCGTCAAAGATCGCTTCGACGGGAACCCGGGAGTCGGAACAGCTGATGATCGTGGCGTAGGCGTGGTCCCCTTGGTTTTCTTTCGCCGCCTGGGCGATGCGTTTGGCGTCGGTGTGGGGGTGGGCCGATTGCCCGGAGACGAAACGCAGGTTTCCCGCCTTGAGCATGGCAATGGCTTCGTCGGGGGAGGGCTTCTTTGCCGTGCTCGAAGCCAAGGCACCGCCCGCCAGCAGCAGCGCCGCCACCACCGAAAGAACAATAGAGACTTTTTTCATTTTCTTCCTCCTGTTGAATGGGTCTTGGGAAAAGCTGCCGAATGATAGCGAAAGTTGCGGAGAAAAAAAATGATAAAAATGAGTTGAAGCTAAGATTTTTGGCGGGACTTGCTTGAAGTCGCCGACCTGCCCTGTCGTCCGT
The DNA here is from genome assembly GCA_034002365.1 of Trichloromonas sp. Lineage (GTDB taxonomy): Bacteria > Desulfobacterota > Desulfuromonadia > Desulfuromonadales > Trichloromonadaceae > Trichloromonas. Next base: position 19,809 of record JAVFAR010000023.1, on the reverse strand, counting down.
CCGTCATGCCCCTGACGAATTTTTCTAGGGGGAGTCCTCACCCCCGCCAGAGGGTCCAGGCCAGATTGTTCTTGTCGGTACTCTGGGTGAATTTGGCCTTGCAGGTCAGGCACTGGTAATCCTGCTCTTCGAAGCCGCGCGGGTTGATCCCGTTGAACTTACGCGGGGAATCGATTTTGACCAAAAACTCGTGAGGTTTTCCGTTACGGGTTTTTCGCGATTGCTCTTCACAGAGCGCGCAGATTTCCATCCTGGCCTCCTGAGTCCTTTACTTGCAGCGCATGGTCTTTTTGCCTTCTTCGAAGAGGATTTCGATTTTTTGCGGGCCGACAATGCGCTGGACGAAACCAAGGCCGAAGGTCGGATGGTTGATCAGGGATCTGAGTTTGTAATGGGCGGTCATGGAATAATCCGTGGCCTCACCGCCGGCGATGGTCGGCTGCAACTCATCCCACTCTTTGCGTTCGGCGGCCTTGGCCAGGCTGGTTTGACGGGCGGCGGTCTTTTGGGTTGTGGCGTTTGTCTGGTAATCATGCTGGCGCCCACAGATGTTGCAGAGAACCTTCCCGGGGGCGGCTTCGTTCATGGTGACGATAAGGTGAGAGGTGATCTTGCGACATTTGGTACAGCGGGTTTCGATCGCCTTGCCTTGGGAAAACGTGGGTTTTCGCATCGTGTGACTCCCTGGTTGGCAACTAGCCGAAGGATGGCCGATAAAAACCAGGGAACAGACCGGAATCTAAGGGGCAAGCTTGACCAGTTGGCATATTTGGAACACCCGTTGGCAGGCAACGGGTTGCTTCAAGCCATAAACTCAGTTCATTACGGCAGTGAAGGGAAGAGGGGCGAGGGTGAGGTGGAGGGGTGAATCGCTGTTTAATACTACACCCTCCCACGGATAAAAGATACCGATTGTTCGAGCAAAAACCTGTTGCAGGTGAGCCGCATGGCCGCGGGCGGTACGGATTTTGAGGAATTCAGGAAGGGGCCAGGAGGACTGAGGCGGGTTGCCGTCAGCGAGGCTCGGCCAGCAGCAGCCGGTTTTTCGGGGTGATGTCGCCGGGGATGGTCTGGGTGTGGACGCGATAGCCGGCGTGGCGCAGCCGTTCGACGCGCAGCACGTCGAGGGCGAGGGGACCGTCGAGCCAGCCGTGCAGGCCGCCGAGGTCGGCGTCCTTGAGGTCGTGACAGCAGGGAAGCAGGGCCAGGCGGGCGCGGGCGGCCAGGGCCCGGTCCAGAATCCGGTCGCTGAGACCGCCGCAGGCGTGGGCCGAGACCACCAGATCGTCTGCGGAAAGTTCCACGGCGTTCAGGTCGGTTTCGATGAACCGCACTCGCCCCACCAGACGCGGCCATTCCTCGGTGAGCACCGCCGCCAGTCGGGGAGCGCTCGCCGGCAGCCGCAAGTCCACGGCCAGCGCGTCCTTTGAACTGTCGTCGAGCAAAAGCAGCAGTTGGGCGAGCAGTCCGTGCCCGCAGGCGAGATCGACCACCCGTCCGCCACGCAGCCGCCGCCGCGTCCGCCGCGCCACCTCCCAGGCCTCGAACAGCTCCTTGCGCGGCAGGCAGCCGGCCTGACAGCAGGCGCGGGCGACCCGGTCGAAAAGGGTGTCACCGGGAAACTGGGGGAGCAGCTGGGCGGTCAGCCGGTTGCGGGAAGCGCGGTCCATATCAGTCCGGCGTTCCAATCTCTTTAACCCGGCCGACCTGGCCATCCTCCAGGCGGACCTTGATCCCCCGCGAATGATAGGGGGCGCTGGTGAGCAGATCCTTGACCACGCCCCAGGTGAGAGTGCCGCGCTTCTGATCCTTTTTCAGCACGATCGCCACGGTCATGCCGGGCGCGATCTCCTCGCGGGTTTCGCCGGCCATGGCCTAGAGCTTCAGGTCGGCGTGGCCCGGGCTGAGCCGTTCCCGCTCCCGCGCCACTTCGGCGCTTTCCAGATATTCCTCGAAACTCATGGCGCGATCGATAAAGCCCTCCGGCAAAAACTCGACGATGCGGTTGGCCAGGGTTTCGATGAACTGATGGTCGTGGGAGGTAAAGAGGATCACCTCGGAAAAGGCGATGAGGCCGTTGTTGAGGGCGGTGATCGATTCAAGGTCGAGATGGTTGGTCGGCTCGTCGAGGACCAGGGCGTTGGCCCCTTTCAGCATCATCCGCGCCAACATGCAGCGCACCCGTTCGCCGCCGGAAAGAACGCGGGTCTTCTTGGTCGCCTCGTCGCCGGAGAAGAGCATGCGCCCGAGAAAGCCGCGGGCGAAACTTTCGCCGTCGCAGGGCGGGAACTGGCAGAGCCATTCGATCAGGTTGAGATCGTTGTCGAAATAGCGGCTGTTTTCCTTGGGGAAGTAGGCCGGCGTGATGGTCACCCCCCAGCGGCAACTGCCGGCGTCCGGTTCCAGTTCGCCGGCGAGGATCTGGAAGAGGGTGGTTTTGGCCAGGGCGTTGGCGCCGACGAAGGCGATCTTGTCCCCCTTGTTGACGAAGAGGCCGAGGCCGCCGAAGAGTTCGACGCCGTCGGTCTTTTTATACAGACCCTTGATTTCGAGGATGATGTCGCCGCAGGGGCGCTCGGGCTTGAAGACGACGAAGGGATATTTGCGCGACGAGACCGGCAGTTCCTCGACGGTGAGCTTTTCCAGCAGCTTCTTGCGCGAGGTCGCCTGCTTGGCCTTGCTGGCGTTGGACGAGAAGCGCTGGATGAACTCCTTGAGTTCGTTGGCCTTGTCGGTGACCTTGCGGTTCTCGTCCTGCTTCTGCTTGAGGGTCAGCTGGCTGGCCTGATACCAGAAGTCGTAGTTGCCGACGTAGACGGTGATCTTGCCGAAGTCGATGTCCGCAACATGGGTGCAGATCTGATTGAGAAAGTGGCGGTCGTGGGAAACGACAATCACCGTGTTGGGAAAGCGGAAGAGGAAATCCTCCAGCCAGGCGATGGATTTCAGGTCGAGATGGTTGGTCGGCTCGTCGAGCAGCAGGATGTCGGGATTGCCGAACAGGGCCTGGGCGAGCAGTACCCGCACCTTGTCCCCCGGTTCCAGCTCCTTCATCCGCTTGTGCCGCAATTCCTCGGGGATGCCGAGACCGTCGAGGAGCACCGCCGCTTCGGCTTCCGCTTCGTAGCCGTTCATCTCGGCGAATTCCGCTTCCAGTTCGCCCGAGCGGATGCCGTCTTCCTCGCTGAAATCTCCCTTCGCATAGAGATCCTCGCGCTCGCGCATCACCTCGAAAAGGCGTTTATGCCCCATGATGACGGTATGGAAGACGGTCTCCTCGTCGAAGGCGAACTGGTCCTGACGCAGCATGGCGATACGTTCGCCCGGGCTGACGGTGACCTCTCCCTTGTCGGCTTCGGACTGCCCGGCGAGAATCTTGAGAAAGGTCGATTTTCCCGCGCCGTTGGCGCCGATGAGGCCGTAGCAGTTGCCGGGGGTGAACTTGATGTTGACGTCCTTGAAAATCACCCGCTTGCCGTAGGCCAGGGCGATGTTGTGAGCGCTGATCATTTTTTGGTTTTCCTTGCGTAAAAAAGAAAAGAACCGCCGGGACGATCCGGCGGTTCGCGGTGAGACTTTATAGCATTAATGGCACGGGGTGTAAAGGCTTCAGGCCGACTTCAGCTCAGCGTACCCAGCAGCGTGGTTATTTCCGTATCGATTTGGGCGATGTCGATGCCGGCTTCGTGGAAGAGTCCGCTCCAGCTCTTGCCGCTATCCGTTTTTTCCTGGGCGATGGTCTGCGCCGGTTGGCCGCTCTTTTTCGCCAGCAGGGCGACCATCAGCAGCTCCTGGTTTTCGAGACCGGCCCGGCGCAATGGGGCGATATCCGCTTGCTTCAGCACGCCGTGACGGGGGAGCAGTTCGTCGACCAGCACCCGGTCGAGACGGGTGCCCGAGGCTTCCGATTTGAGGGCGTTGGCGAAGAAGGGCTCCAGGGCCTGGCCGTCGATCCCCTGGGCGGACAGGGCCGCGTTCCAGCTGGGATGCTCGTAGCGCGCCTTCAACAGCGTCTCCGCCGAGCTTTGCGTTTGTTCGGCGACATAATGGGCCACCCAGAAATCCTCCATGAGCATCCCTTTCTGCTTGCCCCGCACCAGCAGCTTCTTCTCGGTTTTGAAGAGCTTGGCGAAGAAGGTGTTCTGGGTCGCCGCCAGATAATAGGCGTCGGCCGCCTCGGGACGGGCCGCATCGTAGCCGCGGTCGGTGAAGCAGTGGCAGGTCACCGCCGACAGCGGACCGGCCAGGGCCGGGCCCGCCGCCAAGAGCAGCGCCAACAGCATCAGGGGGCGAAAATTCATCGGGTTGTCTCCTTTTCGTAGTCTTCCACCATCCGCCGATAGGTTTCGGCCAGCTTCGGCGTGCGGTCCTCGGCGGCCCGGTAGGCGTCGAGCATGGCCGGGCGGACCTCCTGGGGCAGAACCCGTTCGGCCAGGAGGTAGAGGATGGTGTCTTCCTTGTCGATGTGGCCGCGCAGCAGCTGGGCGTAGCCCCGGGCATGTTCGAGCAGCGCCGGGATTTCGCTCTCGTCTCCGTCCATCGCCCGCCGCGCCGCTTCTTCCATCCCCCGGACATGGGCGCGGCCGGCGTCGTGTTCCATGAGCATCGCCTCGATCGGCGACTGCTTTTCCGGCATGCCGTTCTTCATCAGGGCGACGAAGAGGACGTCCTCCTCCTTGGCGTGGTGAAAACGGTCGGCGTAATCGCGGATGAAATCGACGGCGTCGAGGAAAAAGCGCCAGTTGCGGTACTCGCCCCGCTCCACCTTCTCGGCGTTCTTTTCGGCCAGGGCGATCATCCGCAGAATCAGCCGGTGCTCTTCCCTCATCACCTGGGTCACGTCGGTTTTCATGGTCAGCTCCTTCGGGTTCCGTCGATGCCGATGGTCACGATCTCCAGAGGCACATCCTTGCCCGATTGTTTGACCGCTTCCCGGGCCATCAGTCCGAGTCCCCGGCAGCAGGGAACCTCCATGATGGTCACGGTGATCGAGAGGATATCGTTCTGGCGGATGATCGCCGCCAGTTTTTCCACATAGGGGCTGGTGTCGTCCAGTTTCGGGCAGGCATTGACCAGCACCCGGTCTTTGATGAAATCGCGGTGGAAGTCGCCGTAGGCGAAGGGGACGCAGTCCGCCGCGATGAGCAGATGGGTGTTTTCCATCCAGGGCGCGGTGGGCGGCACCAGATGCAGCTGGGTCGGCCACTGGCGCAGTTCGCTGGTCAGCCGCCCGCTTGGCTCGGTGGTTTGGGTTTCATTGCGCTCGATGGTGCGGACATGGCTGCCGGGGCAGCCGCAGGCGAGATTTTTCATGGTTTGGCTCCTTTATTGAGGGAAAGTTGCGAGATAGTCGCGGATTTCCGATTCGATTTTCGCTTCGATTTCATCGCCTAAGGCGTGGATGGAGACCACATCCTTGACCAGGCAGATGCCGACGCCGCAGGTGACGCAGCCGATGTCGTACTTCCGCAGGATTTCGCCGATGCGCGGATGCTGTTCGATGGTTTTGTTGATCGGCCGGTTGCCGATTTCCTCGGGCAGATTCATGGTCGGGCTCCTTTCAAGTCGGGATCGTGATGCCAGAATAGCCAAGGAGCGCGGAACAAAACATGACCGGAGTCAAAAATCTGATAAAAATTGTCAGCTTTTCCCGGGAAAGTCGCCAGGGACAATGAATGCCGCGAGGATTCTGCTATCCTTGGATAAAATAAAACCCCCTGAATAAAGGAGAGATGCCGACATGGACGAAGAAAGATTGCGGGAAATCATCGTGGAGAAAGCGCCGGATGCCGTCATGTTCGCCGATCGCGACGGGGTCATTCAGCTGTGGAACGAAGGTGCGGAGTGGATTTTCGGGGTGGCGAAGGCCGAGGCTCTGGGCCGTTCTCTCGACCTGATCATTCCCGAACGGCTGCGGGCGCGCCATTGGCAGGGGTATCATCAGACCATGGCGACGGGCGAAACCCGTTATGGTCGTCAGTTGTTACGGGTCCCCGCCCTCAAGGGGGACGGCGAGCAGTTTTCCAGCGAGTTCTCCATCGTCCTGGTGCAAGACGATTCCGGGAAGCCGTTGGGGGTCGCCGCCATTCTGCGGGACGTGAGCGGACAATGGCAACGGGAGAAGGAGCTCAAGGAAAGGATCGCGGCCCTGGAGGCGGAGCGGAAATGAAATGATTGCGCCAGAGGTCTGATTTTGTTAATGTTATGAGGTTGTTGCACGGTTTTGAAATGAGGCCGGCGGCCAAGAAAGCGGAATTGAATAATGTTGGAAGATCGCAAACAGGCGCTGCGGGAAAGACTCAAGGATCCGGACGAAGGGGTGCGCCAGGCGGCGGCCTCGGCCCTTGACGCGCTGGAGTCGGCCCTCGGCCTGACGGAGATTCTCGATTTGCTCAAACGGGGGAGCCGGGGGCAGCGGGTCAAGGCCCTTTTGGCCCTGGAGCGGATCAATTCCGTCGAGGTCTTTCCGCCGCTGCTGGCGGCGCTGAGCTTTCCCGACGAAGATATCCGCTCCACCGCCGTTCAGGTGCTGGGGCGCAAGAAAAATCCCAAGGTCATGGGCAATCTGGTGCAGTGCCTGGGGGACAGTCATCCGGCGGTGCGGGTCCACGCCGCCGAAGCCCTCGGCCGTTTCTCCGACCCGCGCCTGGTTCCTCATCTGACGGCGCTGCTCGACGACGGGGATGTCGAGCTGGTCAAGGCGGCGATTCGTTCCCTCGGGGACATCGGCTGCAAAAATGCCGAGGCGGCTCTCATCGCCCGGTTGGACCATGAAAACGCCGGCGTTCGCCGGGAGGCGACAACGGCCCTGGGGCAGCTGGAGCTGTAACGGATCTCGCGGGAAAACAGGAACGAAAAAGCCGGCATTTTGCCGGCTTTTTGCATTTCAGGCGGAAGCTTTTCGGCAGCTCAGTCGAAATAGTCGGTGACCTCGATGTTCCGCCCAACGGGATCGGCCTCGGCGACGATGCGAGCGAGATCCGCGTCGATCAGGGTGGCGGGGGTCGGTTGGGGGAGCTTAGCCCCCTCGCTGGTGGTGATGATCTTCAGGCCGACGGAATTTTTCCCTTGCCGGCCGACCTTGGTGACGACCGCCAGCTCGTTGCTGTCGAGACGTACCAGGCTGCCGACGGGGTAGGGGCCGAGATAGTCGACGAGTTTTTGCAGCAGGGTCGGGTGCAAGGTGGTGCCGGAGAGATCCATCAGGTTTTTGACGGCCATGCGCGGCGTCACCGGGCGCTGGTAGGAACGCAGGGTGGTCATGGCGTCGTAGGTGTCGGCGATGGTCGCCATATCGGCCAGCTGCGAGAGCTTTTTGCCTCGGGCGTCGGCGGGATAGCCGCTGCGGTCGTAATTGAGGTGATGCCCGAGGATGATGTCGACCACCTCCTCGCCGATCCCGTCCATCTGCCCGGCGATCTGCGAACCCGAGGCCGGGTGTTTTTTGATCTCCTCGTATTCCGCTTCGGTCAGGCGTCCCGGCTTGTTGATGATGTCCTTGTTGATGATCAGTTTGCCGATGTCGTGGAGCAAAGCGCCAAGCCCCAGGGTGCGCATCTTCTCTTCGGACAGCCCGCTGGCGTGACCGACGGCCAAGGCGATGACCGAGACATTCACCGAGTGGGTGAAGGTGTAGTTGTCGTAATCCTTGAGCAGGGAGAGGGCGAGCAGGGCGTGGGGTTCGGAGAGGGTCGAGCGGACCATGCTGTCGACGACACCGGCCGCTTCGGCGGAGGAAGGGATGCGTCCCATGCGCACATCGTTGAAGATGTGGCTGACCACGGTCAGGGCGCGCTGGTAGATCTTTCGGGGCGGTTCCGCCCGCTCGTCGGCTTCCCGGCTTTCCAGCACCACCGGCTGGATGTGGGTAATCCCCCGATTGACCAAGAGCTGGACCAGGGTGTCGCCGGCGACCGGGGATTCGTGCAGGGTCTGGAAAAAACGCTGGATTTCCTGGGCGCTCAGACCGACTTCGAATTCGAGCCCTTCCAGTCCCCGTTCATCGATCAGGGCGCGGATCTCCTCGACCGCCGGTTCGCTGAGCACGAACATGTGTTTTTCGAAAAAGAGCGTATCTTCCAGAATGCCCAGCCTGACCCGGGGTTTTTCCTGGAAGACGGTGAGAAACTCCTTGGCCAGATTTTGTGCCTGCTGCTGGATGGCCGGGTGGGCCGGCGGGTAGAGGCGCAGCCCCTTGTGAACACCGCTTAGGCCGTAAATGATCTTTTTCAGCTGGTCAAGTTGCATGGTTCAGGGCTTTCTCCAGTCGGTTGAGAGCCAGGCGCGCGGCCCGTGCCACCGCCGGGGAGCGGTCGTTGACGGCGTCGCGCAGCAGGGTCAGGGCGTGCCCGTCGCAGATTTTGCCGAGGGCCGCGGCGGCGGCTTCGCGCAGCTCTTCATCGTTGCCGCCAAACCAGAAGCGCCGTCGTTTGAGGATGCCGCCCAGACAGGGGAGCGCCTCGCCCGAGCCGATCTGGCCCAGGGCGACGACCGCTTCCTTGCGCTCTTTCTGCGAAACCCCCTTGTTGTCCTTGCGACTCGCCAGTTCCGTCAGGGCCGGCAGGGCCAGGGCCGATTTGAGCGCACCCAGGGAGAGAATGGCCTGGCGGCGCATTTCCCCGTCGCCGCTTTCAAGGATGCGGATCAGATTGTTTTCGGCGCCGCGCCCGCCGATCTTGGTCAGGGCGCGCAGGGTTTCCCGCCGTACGCGAATATCTTCGTGGTTCAAAAGCGGCACGATCTGAGCCGTGGTTTTCTGGTCGCGGATTTCACCGAGGATGACCATGACATTGCGCACCACGAACCAGCGCGAATCGCTGAGATAGCCGGTCAGAACCGGGGCGGCGGTGGCGCCGAGTCGGATCAGGGCCGTGCCCAGCACCTTGCGCGCCTGGGCGTCCCCTTCGCCGGCCAGGTGGCGCATCAGGGGCTCTTCGATCCTGCCGGGGAAGGCGGCGATGAGCGACAGCAGGCGTTCGCGAGACTCCCGAACCTCCGGGTTGTGGCACAAACAGTGAATGAGGAAGTCGAAGACATCCTCGCGGCCGAGGGCATCCAGGGTTTCCTCGGCGGTGCGCCGTCGGCTGGGGGAGAGTTTGGGGTCTTCCCTGTAACGGCGCAGCAGTTGCAGGGCGCGAATCACCAGAGGAGCGTCTTCGTCGTGCAGGTGAGCGAGAAGCGCCGGCTGAAGTTCCTGGGCGAGAACGGCGAAGTGCCGGTCCGATTCGGTCCGCTCCAGATCGCGCAGCAACTCCTCCAAGTCGCGGGTCTCCGCCTGCGCCGGGGCGGCTGCGACCGGCGCACCTTCCGGCTTTCCCTCTGCGGGGCTGGTCTCGTCGCCGCCACCGATGGTTTCCTCGGGGCGGTGGCTTTCGATCTCCTCCTTGCGGCTCAGTATCGCGGAAAGGTCGATTTCGTTGATCCAGATGGTGGAAACGCCGGCGGCTTGCAGCAGCGCCTGCGCTCCTCCCGCTTCCTGGATTTCCACCGGTTCTTTGGCCAGGGTGCGGGCGAAGGCGTGCAGGTCGCGGGCCGACAGGTCGGCCAGGATCATCAGGCTGCGGACATGGCGGGCAAAGAGCAGGACAGCGAAGCTTTTCAGAACCAGACGGTCGCTGGAGACCGGTGTGTCATCCACGCGAAAGCCTTCTTTATGCACCGAAAAGAGGATGGATTCGCGCCCCATGAGCAGAGGGGCGAAGCGCAGCAGGGCCTGCTCGACGGCGGTCTTCAGCGCCGGATGGCCGGCTGGGTAGAAGCGCGTCGCCTTCAACAGGATATCCAGGGCGCGCAGGGCCGATTCGAGATATTCCGTTGTCAGGGTCGGTCCGGCCAAGGTCTTTTCATCTCCCGTTCGGTGTGGGGGCAAGTTTTTCCAGCATAAGGGTTTGCGGGAAAATAATCAACGCTGCTTGATGAGGGCCGAGACCGCCTTGAATTCCGGCGCTCGGCTGTGGCGCAAGAGTTGGAAAAGGGCGATTTCCACCGTCGTCAGCGTCGCTCCGGCGGCGTCGGCGAGATGCAGGGCCGCCTGGTAGTCGGATTTGCGCCGGGAGCAGATGGCGTCCCGCACCAGGTGCACCTCGTAGTGACGGGCGCGGAGATCGAGCAGGGTCTGAAAGACGCAGACGTGGGCCTCCATCCCGACCAGCAGCACGCGCCGGGCATCGTGACGGGCGAGGGCGGCGAGGAAGGCCGGTTCGCCGCAGCAGCTGAAAGTCGTCTTCTCCACCAGTTCCCCCTGTTCCCCGGGGGCCAGGGGGGCGATGGTCCGGCCGATTCCCGCCGGATACTGCTCGGTGGTGATGACCGGCAGGTTGAGGACGGCCGCCGCATCGATGAGAGTCCTGATCCCTTTCACCACCCGCTCCAGCACTTCCGGCGGCATGGCCGGTGCCAGCCGTTCCTGCACGTCGACCACCACCAGCACCGTGCCTTCCCGGTTCAGCCAGAGTCGTTCCCGTCTCTCGGTCATAGAGCTTTCTCCTTTTATCGCCAGAGGTATTCCACGGTCGGTCCCGGTACGGGAAAAGACTCGCTCCCGGCGGACCGCCCTGCTAAAATCATCCCATTTGCGCCGGAGCAGGGCTCCGGCCGGGACGGGGAGCGTTTTCATGATTCTCGGTATAACCGGCGGTATCGCCACGGGCAAGAGCAGCGTGGCGAAAATCTTTCGCGAACTAGGGGCGGCGGTGCTCAGCGCCGACGAATTGGCCCGTGAGGTGGCGGCGCCCGGCTCGCCGCTGCTGGCGCGCCTGGCCGAGCGTTTCGGCGCCGTTGTGCTGCGTGAGGACGGCGGCCTCGATCGCCCGGCGCTGGCCGACATCATCTTCGCCGATCCCCAGGCGCGGCGGGATCTCGACGGCCTCATGCACCCGGCCATCGCCGCCCTGGCCCAAGCCCGGCTGCGGGAACTGGCCGCCTCCGCGCCCCTGGTGGTCTATGAAGCGCCGCTCCTCTTCGAGGCCGGAGCCGAGGGGCGGGTCGATGCCGTGCTCGTGGTCGTCGCCGATGAAGAGACCCAGCTGCGCCGTCTCATGGCCCGGGATGGCGTCGACGAAGGGGAGGCCCGGTCCCGCATCGCCGCCCAGATGCCCCTGGCGGAAAAGGTCCGCCGCGCCGATTACGTCATCGATAACTCCGGGGGACCGGAGGCGGCCGCGCAAGCGGTGCGGGAACTCTTTACCCGTCTGCAGGAGTCCCCCTGAAAAAATCGAGAATGCGCTTCCGGGTCTCTTCCCATCGGGGATTTTCCCGGGTCGCCAGGTCGTGGCCGATTTCGACGCCGAACTGGTGCAGTTCTTTGCGCGGACTGCCCAGGCGCTGATAAAGGTGATGGGCGCTGGCGGCGTCGACGGTGCGGTCCCCCCGGGCGGTGAGCACCAGAACCGGGACGGTGATGCGGCCGAGGGTCGGCTCGATCCGGCGGATGAGGCGGCGGATTTGATGGATGCCGTTCAGGGGGCGGCGGTCGTAGTAATAGGGGGTGAGCTGTTCGGGCAACCGTCGCCGCTGGTGGCGTTTGACGTGGCGCAGCAGCCCGACCAGGGGGGCGAGGCGGTGGCGCAGGCGCAAAAAGGGGGAGAGCAGGGCCAGCCCGGCGAATTGTTCCCGCGCGGCCAATGCCAGCAGCAGCAAGGCGCCGGTGCTCATGCCGACCCCGAAGACGGGCAAGCCTGTTTCCGTCAGTTGTCCGTATCCCTCCCGCACCGCCGCCAGCCATTCCTCGTAACGGCGACCGGCCAGGTCGGCGACCGTGGTGCCGTGTCCCGGCAAGAGCACGCACCGTACCAGAAAACCGGCATCGGCCAGGGCTTCCCCGAGCGGGCGCATCTCCCAGGGGCTGGCGGTGAAGCCGTGGACCAGCAGCGCCGCGCCTTTGGGAGGCTGTCGCGGTTCGAGCAGAAAGGGGCGGTTTTCAGGGCATAGGGGTGGGGAGGGGAGCTTCTCGGAGGGGATGGCGGGGGAGGCTGCGGATTCTTCGGGCAAGAGCTTTCCCCTGGGGATGGAATCCTGAACGTTCAGGCCGGCGGCAGGGCAAATTTCCGTCGGCACGGCCAAAATGAAACGCCCCGGAAGCGCGACGGCGATTCCGGGGCGTGGGGAAGCCCGGGGTTACTTGTGGAAGCCCAGCCGGGTGGAGAGATCGTCACCGGCCTTGATGGCCAGCGGGATCAGCTCCTTTTCGATACGCTCGTCGGTGAAGCGCATCGACGGGCCGGAGATACTGACCGCGCCGACGATGCGGCGGGTATAGTCGCGAATCGGCGCGGCCACGCAGCGCACGCCCAGATCCATCTCCTCGTTGTCGATGGCGTAGCCGCGCTCGGCGACCAGGGCCAGTTCCTTGATCAACTCGTCGCGATCGGTGATGGTGGTCGGCGTGAACCGTTTCATCTCCCGCTGCGGGATGAGGGCGAGAATCTCTTCCTCGGTCATGTAGGCCAGGTGCACCTTGCCCGAAGCGGTGCAGTGGGCGGGCAGCCGGGAGCCGACGCGGGAGACGACCCGCACGGTCAGGTCGGTTTCGACCACGTCCAGATAGACCACGTATCCTTCCTTGAAGATCGCCACGTAGGAGGTCTCGTTGCATTCGCCGACCAGCCGTTCGAGAATCGGCCTGGCCTGGCGCAGCAGTCCCATCTGTTTGATGAAGGTCTGCCCCAGTTCCAGGGATTTGAGCCCGAGGCGATAATTTTCCGTCGCCCGGTTCTGCTCAATGTAGCCCCGGGATTCAAGGGTGGCGAGCAGCCGAAAAACGTTGTTTTTATGCAGCTTGAGGCGCTTGCTCAGCTCGGTGACGCCCAGTTCGTCGACCTCGCCGTGGAACTGTTCGAGCAGATCGAGGGCGTGGGAGACGGCCTGGATGATATATTCGGATTTTTCTTTTTTCGCCATGTCGTACTTCTTTCTCCGGTGAATTTCAGAGCAAAAGGCGCCCTCATCTTATAAATTTCGCACCGCATGTCAAGCATTATGGGAAATATTGCGAAATCTGGGTCCGCGGGCGAACGAATCCGTCCGGTCCAGCGTTTGGAAAAATATAAAATAACGTTTTACAAAAGTCAACTCTATTGGTCAGCAGCCAAACGATTTCGGTTGCGGCTCTCCCCGGGGCGCGGTTGACAGAACTTTCCCCTTGGGCTAGTCTGACGCTCAACACCCCCTGGATGAACGGACCTTCTCATGCTCAACCCCGGCAAAAAAATCCTGGTGGCGATCGACGGTTCCCCTCAGTCGGACAAGGCGGCCGAAGAGGCCGTGCGTCTGGCGAGTGTGGCCGGACCTCCGTTCAAAAGCAAAATTTACGCCATTCTCGTTATCCCGGGAATCAGAGCCCCTTCTTTCACCGATTTTTTTCCCTCCCCCCCCGCAACCGAGCGTCCCGACTGGGAAGAAAAACGTAAGCGGATTTTTTACGTTGTGGAAAAAGCCGCCGCCGAGGCCGGTATTCCTCTCCATGTCGAGGTCGTATACGGTGAAGCCGCCGACGAGATCCTGTCATTTGCCGAACAGGAGGAGATCGACGTCATCGTCATCGGCTCCTCCGGCGCCGGCCGGGTCAAGCGCGCGCTGTTAGGCAGCGTCTCCAGCCGGATCGCGCAGCAGGCCCGCTGCTCCGTCTACATCGTGCGCTAGAGGCGTTTTGTTGGTAGTTGGTAGTTGGCGTAACAGCCACTCCCCACCCCTCGTTCCCCCTTCGTCTCCTTCCGCAAATACTCAAAAATTTCCGCAAGGCTCGCGCGAATGCCTTCTTCCTCCTTGGGAAATTCGTGGGGGGACAGCTCCAGGGTCAAGGCCTGGTTGTAGCCCGTTTCCCGCAGGTGATTGAGGAAGCGGGTCAGGGGGAGGATGCCGCGCCCGGGGAGCAGATGCTCGCGGCCGTGACCGAAATCGGAAAAATGGATGTTGCGCATTCGGCCGGTATCGTACAGCCGATGGAAATCGTGAAGGAAGTCAGCTTTGGACGAGCCCATGTGGGCGGTGTCGAAGGTCAGGTAGAGGTGGTGATCTTCCATGAAGCGGATCAGCCGCTCGGTTTGCCCGAGCAGGTAGGGATTGACCCCGAAGGGACCGGTGCTGGGCATGTTTTCGATGGTGATGATGACCTGGTCGCGGCCGATGTCCCGCTGGCAGTCGTCCAGCCGTTTGAGCCAGCGCCAGAATGTCAGTTCGCAGCCGAGCCAGGAGGGGGGGTGGAAGTTGATCAGGGGAATGCCCGTTTCCAGGGCCAGTTCGGCGGTGCTTAGGGTTTGGTTGATCTTGTTGCCCCAGCCGTCCAGTTCCATGAAGGGCGCATGCAGGGAGCGGATGGGCAGGATCGCCGCCAGATCAAGGAGCAGGGCGCGGTTGTCCTGGTACTGGAAATCGTAATTGATGATCACCTCGACGCCGTCGAAGCCGGTGTCGCGGGCGAGCTCAAAAGTTTTTTCCAGGGGGAGCGTGTAGAGGCTGCCCGACGACAGGATCAGTTTCATGGAAAATCCAAAATAGAACAACGTTATTCTTTATGCGCTCCCGCCTCAGGGGGCATGCACTTCCTCGGCCAGAAACCGCCGGATCTCTTCCGGCGGCGGCGGGGTCGCCAGCGATACGCCGATCATCACCAGGATCACCAGGGGGGCGCCGATCAGCGCCGAAGAGGTCGCCGGGAGGACGGTGCCGAGCCCGGGGACGAGGGGGCCGAGGAGCAGGGCGCCGAAGGTGACGGCCAAGCCGGTGAGCATGCCGGCGATGGCTCCCTGCTTGGTGGTGCGGTCCCACCAGATGCCGAGGAGGAAGACGGGAAAGAGGGTGTTGCCGGCCAGGGCGAAAGCGACGGCGGTGATCTGGGCGATGAGCCAGGGCGGATTAGCGGCCAGCGCGACCGCCAGCAAGGCCAGCGCCAACGTGGTCCCCTTGGCGACGTGCATGCGTTTCTTTTCGTCGGCGGCCGGATTGATCAGGCGGTAATAGATGTCGTAGGAAAAGGCCCCGGCGCCGGTGATGAGCAGGCCGGTGACGGTGGAGAAGGCGGCGGTGACGGCGCCGACGGCGATGATGCCGATGAGCCAGGAGGGCAGGCCCGCCCATTCCCCCGCTTTGAGGACGATGAGGTCGGCGAGGGCGCGGGCCGCTTCGGGATCCGTCGGCGGCGCCGCGCTCCCCTGGGCGATGCGGGCGAGGGTGGCGTAGACCGGCGCGCTCCAGTAGAGCAGCCCGATGAAGAAAATCCCCCAGACCACGCTCCAGCGGGCGTCGCGGAGGTTGGGCACGGTGTAAAAGCGGGAGAGGACATGGGGCAGCCCGGCGGTGCCGACCATCAGGGTGAAGCAGAGGGCGATCCATTCGTAAGCCGTGCCCGAGGTCCAGGGGGCCAGGGAGAGGTGATGCGGCGCCTGCCTCAGTTCGCACAGGGCGCGGCTGTAGCCCAGCTGCGGCAGAATCCAGAAATAACCGAGCTTTTGGGCGATGACCATGAGCGGGATGATAAAGCAGAGGATGAGAATGCCGTACTGGAACTGCTGATTGCGGGAGGCGCCGAGGGTTCCGGAGAGGACCAGGTAGCCGATGCCGACGGCCGTGCCGAGGAGCAGGGAAGGGGTGTAGTCGAGGCCGAAGATCCAGGAAAAGACCAGGGCGATCCCCTTGTACTGGGCGGTGCAGTAGATCAGGGTGATAAGGATGGTGATCGTCGCCGCCAGGCAGCGGGCCACCGGAGAATCGTAGCGGGCTTCGACGAATTCGGGGGCGGTGTATTTGCCGAAACGGCGGATCTGGGCCGCCATCAGGATCAAGAGCAGGACGTAGCCGCCGGTCCAGCCGACCACGTAGGCGAAAGCCATATACCCCTGCAGGTAGAAGATGCCGGCGATGCCGAGAAAGGAGGCGGCGCTCATCCAGTTCGAGGCGATTGCCGCGCCGATCCCCGCGCGCCCGATGGAGGGGCCGGAGACGAGATAATAGGCGCCTTTGCTGGTGCGGCCGGCGAGGCCGACCAGCAGCGACAGGGCGAGGGTGCAGGCCAGCAGCAGGGCCGGAGCGAGCTTGATGCCTTCGCTGGTCATGGCGGTCTCCTATCGGTTTTTACGGTGAATGCGCGTCAGGTGGTCGACGAAGAGATTGAAGAGAACACAAAAGAGGATGAACCAGACGATGAGAAACTGGCCGGAAAACCAGTAGTGCAGCGGAAAGCCGAAGAGGATGGTCTCGGTGATCAGGCTGTCCCCTTCCGGGGTGTCCTGGGTCAAAAGCAGCAGAAACTGGAAGCCCAGGGTAAAAAAGGCCCAGCCGATGAGCAGCACCCAGGTGTAGCGGACCTTCTGACGCAGATAGCCGGGACGGGGGCGAAAGAAGTTGACCCGATAATCGGGGTTGGGCGTGGGACGGGGCGGCGGGGTGTCGGTCATGGCTACCTCCTCGTGCTTACCCCGCCGGTCGGGCGCGGGCGGAAGGGGTCGGCGGACGCCTCAGGGGGCGTCCTTGATGATTTCGTAGAGAACCGCCGTGGCGTAGCTGCCCCGCGGCAGGGAAAATTCGAGGAGCAGATCCTCCCCCTCCCGGCGCGCCGTCGGGTTATCGATCGGCACCCGCAGCGGCCGCCGTTCCCCCTCCATGCCCAGGCCGTCGGCTAGACGAAAATTTTCCAGGCTCAACCCCTCCTTGTCGAGCAGGCTCTGTTCGAGGAGTCCCGCCTGCCCCTGGGCCGGGGTCATCTTGTAGCCGAACATCGGTCCCGTTGGACTGATTTCCATGGCGTCGGCGCGGGGCTGCTCGGCGGCGGGGTCGACCACCAGGAAACAGGCGCCGTTGACATGTTTGTAGGCCAGGTCGCCGGGCCAGAGGAGATCGATGGAATCGAGGCGCATGGCGAGCACCCGGTCGAAAAGATGGGACTGGCAGGCCGAGAGAAAGAGGCGCAGCAGCTTGCGGGGGAAGCCCGAAAGCGCCGCCTCGGGGCTTTTGCCGTCACGCAGGGCCTGCAGGAGGGCGCGTTCGTCGCGGAAGCGGCCGGGAAAGGCGGCCAGCGCCCCGTCGAGATCCCCCTGGCCGTAGGCTTCGGCGGCACTTCGCCAGCGCTCGTTGGCGATACGTTCGGGCTCGCCGATGATCTCGCGGATGGCTTCGGGAAAATCCCGCCGCAAAAGCGCCCGCCCGATGCGATGGGAATTGCCGAGTACCCCGTAGCGCTGTTCGCCGAAGCGGTTGGGAACGCCGGTCTGCTGCAGAATGTGCAGGGTGTCGAGGGCATGTTCCAGGGCATCGGCCCCGACCTGACGGAGTCGGATGGTGAAACGGTTGCCCGCCAGGTGGCCGAGGCGCAGCTTGTTGCGGTGAAAGCGGGCGTCGAGCACGCGGATGTTGTCCAGTTGCAGACCCAGGGCCTGCTCCGGGGTGACGCCGGTGACCGACACCGTCTGCCGGGTGGCGGCGCGGGCATCCTTGAGCCCGGCGTAGCCGATATCCCGCTCGCGCAGCCCCAGGGCCTTGGCCAGCCGGTGCAGCAGCTCGTGGGTGGTGATCCCCTCTTTTTCCACCAGCAGGTAGAGGTGTTCCCCCTCGCCGCAGGGGGTGTAGAGGGGCAACTCCTCGACCAGGAAATCCTCGGGCGATTCCTTGATGATGCCCCCGGTGCCGGGAACCTTGGCGGTCAGATAGCTAGACATGTTCGGCGCGCCTCCAATGAAGCCGGAAACCGGGGTCGATAGCCGGGGGGGCGACGCTCTCCGGCAAAAGGCGCGGATCCCGGCGGTAATGGATGAAATGAATCGGCTGCCCCTGCTGGAGGAAACGGCGCATGTATTTGGAAAGGGGATAGCCGGGCAACCCGGTGACCAGGGGCCGGTCGAGAACGTTGATGTAACCGGTCATCTCCGGCAGCAGCGCGGCGACATCCTCGGCGTAATCCTGAAAATCGGTGCTGAAATAGAAGTCGCCGCCGGGGCGCAGGGAGTAGAGAGCTGTCTGCAGAAACTCCCGCCGCACCAGGCGCCGGTCGCGGTGACGTTTTTTCGGCCAGGGATCGGGGCAGTTGATGTAGATCGCCGCCAGGCTTTCCGGGGGGAGATAGTGGGTCAGCAGGTAGCGGGCTTCGGCACGCAGTACCCGGACGTTGCTCAGCCCGGACAGCTCGATCTTTTTGCAGGTTTTGTGGCAGCCCTTGTTGTAGATGTCGATGGCGAGAAAGTTCAGTCCCGGCCGCAGACGGGCCAGTTGCACGATAAAGTCGCCGATGCCGCAGCCGATTTCCAGGGCCAGCGGCCGCTGTTCGGGAAAGAGCGCGGAGAGGTCCGTGCCCTCTTCGGGATCGCGGGGCAGGGGGTAGAAAACGGGGGAGGTGATTTCGATCATCCTCTGGGTCATGCGGGTGGTCCTTTGTGAGATTAGGTGGCGACGGGTCCGGGGCGGCGGGCCGGTCAGAGGGTCCGCAGATAGCTCAGCAGCGCTTCCCGTTCCGGTTCGGTGAGATGGCTGAACGTCGGCATCGCCGCCTGGGGGTCGTGTCGGATCAGGAGTTCCCGCAGCCGGGACTCGGCCAGCCGCGTGCCTACGCCGTCCAGGGCCGGACCGCGACTGCCGCCGTCCGCGCCGAGGCGATGACAGCCCCGGCAGCCGAGAGCGAGAAAAATCGTCTCTCCTTCGGCCCGGTCGTCGGCGGCAAAGGCGGCGACGGCCGGGAGCGAGAACACGAGCAGCGACAGGAGCAGCCAGCAATGGTAAGTGCGGGACACGGCGAACCTCTTGGATAAGGGTTGGGGCGCAGCATACAATGAAGGCGCTTGCGGTGCAATGCGCTCGCCAGAAATTGAGTTGAAATAATCCCCGGCGCTGGTTAAGCTGGCCCGTTGCGAATCATCCCCCCTAACCCCTGCGGCAAAGCGTTTCAGATAAAGGAGAACCCGCCATGCTGATCGTCATGAATCACAGCGCCACCCAGGAACAGATCCGCGCCGTCGAAAAGGCGGTGGAGGCCATGGGCCTGCAAGCCTCGCCCATTCCCGGCAGCGAGCGCACCGCCATCGGCGTCCTCGGCAATCAGGGCTACGTGGATGACAGCAGCATCCGCGAACTGCCCGGCGTGGTCGAGTGCATCCACGTCAGCAAACCCTACAAGCTGGTCTCCCGCGACTTTCATCCCGAACCGACGGTGGTCGAAGTCGGCTCGGTCAAGATCGGCAACGGCCGGCCGCCGGTGGTCATGGCCGGTCCCTGCTCCATCGAAAGCGAAGCGCAGATGCTCGCCTCGGCGCGGGTGGTGAAAGCGGCCGGGGCGCAGATTCTGCGCGGCGGCGCCTTCAAGCCGCGTACCGGGCCGCACTCCTTTCAGGGGCTCGGGGTCGAAGGTCTCAAATATCTGCGCCGGGCCGGGGACGAAGCGGGGCTGCCGGTGGTCACCGAGGTCATGCGCATCGAGCAGCTCGACGATGTCTGCCGCTACGCCGACATCCTGCAGATCGGCGCCCGCAACATGCAGAACTTCGATCTGCTCAAGGAAGTCGGCAAACGGCGCCATCCGGTGCTGCTCAAACGGGGGATGAGCGCCACCCTCGAAGAGTTCCTGGCCGCCGCCGAATACATCGTCGCCGAAGGGAACGGCCGGGTCATCCTCTGCGAGCGCGGCATCCGCACCTTCGAGAAGGCGACCCGCAACACCCTCGACCTTTCGATCGTGCCGCTGATCCGCAAGATGAGCCATCTGCCGGTCATCGTCGATCCCAGCCATGCCACCGGGATCCGCGCCCTGGTGCCGGTGATGAGCAAGGCGGCCCTGGTCGCCGGTGCCCACGGGCTGATGGTCGAAGTCCATCCCGAGCCGGAGAAAGCCTTGTG
>JAVFAR010000022.1:0-28434 GCA_034002365.1 Trichloromonas sp. | reverse complement strand
CCCTGTACGCTGAAGTGGTCGCGGCGCTGGCCGGGACCAATCTCGATTACGAACTGGAGCTGGTGGATGACGGCAGCGGTGACGATTCTTTCGCCGTCGTCCGGGAACTGGCGTTGGCCGATCCCCGGGTGCGGGTAATCCGCCTGCGCCGCAATTTCGGCCAGACCGCCGCCATGGCCGCCGGGTTCGATGCCGCGCGAGGGGAAGTCATCGTCCCCATGGACGGCGACCTGCAGAACGACCCGGCGGATATCCCGTGCCTGCTGGCGAAGATCGACGAGGGTTTCGATGTGGTTTCCGGCTGGCGCAGGGATCGGCGGGATAAACTGCTCAGCCGCCGCTTGCCCTCGGTGCTGGCCAACCGGCTGATTTCGCGCATGACCGGGGTGCATCTGCACGACTACGGCTGCACTCTCAAGGCCTACCGGCGCGAGGTGCTCAGCCAGATCAACCTCTACGGCGAGATGCACCGCTTCGTGCCGGCCCTGGCCAGCCAGGTCGGGGCCAATGTCGCCGAGCTGGCGGTCAACCACCGGCCGCGCCTGGCGGGGGAGAGCAAATACGGCATCGACCGCACCCTGCGGGTGATTCTCGATCTGATCACCGTCAAGTTCATGCTCAAGTATTCGACCCGCCCCATGCAGCTTTTCGGCAAATGGGGGATATGGATTTTCGCGGGGGGTACGCTTGCGGGCCTGGCGACCCTGTACATGAAGTGGTTCGAAGGCCTGCCCATGAACCGCAATCCCTTGCTGATTCTCACCGCTTTTCTGCTCTTTTCCGGGGTACAGCTGGTGGTGATGGGTCTGCTCGGCGAAATAGTCACCCGCACCTACCACGAAACCCAGGACAAGCCGATCTATATCGTTCGCGAGAAGGTGAATTTTGATTGACCGGATGTTGATGTGTAATTTGTTGAAATTAATTGAAATTTATGTCGTTTCGTAGGGGCGCACCGCGTGCGCCCAAGGTCGGGACAACCAGAACGGAACAGGGCGCACATCGGTGCGCCCCTACGGGGTAACCCGCCGAAATTATACGATATTTGTGTGAATTCGTAGGGGCGACCCATGGGTCGCCCAGGGTCTTGATAACGCAGATGGAACAAGGGCGACCCATGGGTCGCCCAAGGCCCGGACAATGCGAATGGGCCAGGGGCGACGCATGCGTCGCCCCTACGGGTAAATTTACGAAATTGCAGGTTTTTTGTAGGATGCGGTGACGGCAGGAACCGCATCATGACGTTCACACCGATTCGGAACAGGTGAATTTTGATTGACCGCTTGGGAAAACTGCTGCTTCTGGCCGCGCTTCTGGCCATCCTCGGGGTGGCGACGGCGGTTATCCACGACTTCGACACCTTCTGGCAGTTGCAGTCCGGCAAGTACATGGTCGAAACACTGAGTTTCATCCGCACCGATCTCTTCACCCTGGCGGCGGATGTCCCCCGTTTCGAGCATTGCTGGCTGCACGATCTCATCCTCTATTTCGGTTATCAACTCGGCGGCTACCATGCCCTGAGCGTCATCAAGGGGCTGGCCCTGGGCGCAACGGCCCTGGCGCTGATGGCGGCGGCCCGGGTCCGGGGGGCGTCCTGGCCGTCCATGCTCCTGCTGCTGACCCCCTTCTGGCTGAGCCGGGGCGGATGGACGGCGCGGCCTCAGCTCTGGACTTTTCTCTTCTTCGCCCTCTTTGTTTTCATCCTCGAACGCCACCGTCGCCGGGGCGGGGAGCTGATCTTTCTCCTCTTCCCGCTGATGCTCCTCTGGGTCAACCTTCACGCCGGGGCGGTGCTGGCGGTGCCGATCCTCGCGGCCTATCTGGTCGGGGAGGGTGGGGCGCGGGCGCTGGGGAAAACCACCCTTTCCAAAAGCTCTTATAAGAGCCTTTGGCTCGTGGCCGGTCTGGTTCTGCTCGGTTTTTTTTTCACCCCCTACACCAAAGAATTCATCGACACCCTCTTCTCGGCGCACCAGCTCGGCGGCGGCAAAGAGGGGGCGCCCATCGCCCAGGTCTTCAATATGGACTGGCGCCCGACCACCTTCGCCTCCGATCCCTATTTCTATTTAAGTCTGGCCGTGACCGCTCTGCTCATGGCCCTGGGTTGGCGACGCCTGACGTTGACCGATCTGTGTCTTATGGGGGGATTGGCGATCATGGGGCAACAGCTCAGCCGCCATACCTCGTTCTTCTTCTTTGCCATGACGGCGGTTCTGCCGGTTTATGCCGATAGTGCGGCGTCCTGGATTTTCTCTCGCTTTCCCCTTGGGGTTAAATCGGCTTTGCGCTGGGTGGCGACCTTGGCCGCCGCCGCGATTTTCATCCATTACGCCCTGCCGGCGTATCACACCTACGGCCTGTTTCGCACCGGCCTGCGCACCTGGCATTTCCCGGTGGCGGCGACCGAGTTCGTGAAAGAGCATCGCCTTCCGGCCAACATCTACAATACCTACGACTGGGGGGGGTATATGGCCTGGAAACTCTACCCGGAGCATCGGGTGTTCTGGGACGCGCGGCAGAATTCGGCGGAAATGTTCAGTTACGGCTGGCGGGTCATGTCCGGACATCCTGGCTGGCAGGGAGTGTTCGAGAAGTTCGGGGTGAAAACCGTGGTGACCAAGGCCTGTACCGTGGATACGGGCCAGCACTATCCCATTATTGACGAGTTGCGCAAAGACCCGGCCTGGCACCTGGTCTTCGCCGACGTTTCGGCGCTGATCTTTGTGCGCGGCGACGCCGTGGCGGCCGACTGGCTGGCCCAATACGAGCTGCCGAACTCTCGCGCCGACGACACCATCCTCTCCGAAGCGCGGGTGCTGGTCGAGATGGAACCCCAACGCTACAAAGGCTGGTGGGAGATTTACAAGATTCAGATGGCGCGCCGTAAGTACCCCGAGGCCTTTCACGCTCTCGAACAGTATCTGCGGCGCACCCCCGTCCCCGACCCCCAGGCGGAGGCCTTGTACCGCATCCTTTATCCCCTGGTGCCGCAAGAGGGAGGGGCGCGGTGATCCCCATGGATAGCTCCACTATGTCCCGTTGGGAGCGGGCGCTGTTGCTGGTCTTCATGCTGTTGGTGATTGGCATGCGCATCTACCATGCCCCCAATTACCCCTATCATGAGGATGAAATCGGCAGCATCGGCGTCATGCGGTCAATCGTCGAAACCGGCCTGCCCCTTGCCGAAAACGGCACTCTGTACTGGCGGTCGCTCCTCGGTCACTACCTGATGGCGATACCTCTTTTCTTCGCCGAGGTATCGCCGGTTTCGACGCGGCTGGTCTGCATCCTTTTCAGTGCCCTGCTGCTGCCCGTGGTTTACGCCATGGGGTGTCGGGCGGCGGGAAAATCGGCGGGGCGGCTCGCCGTTCTGTTCCTCGGCTTCTCCGCCTTTGAAAACCTGTACGCTTCCATGGCCCGTTTCTACCTGCCCTTTCAGTTCTTTTTCGTGGCGGCGGTCTATTGGGCGGGGGAATATTTCATCGAGAAACGCCCAGGTGCCGGGCGGTGGCTGTTGCTCGCGACCCTCGGAGCGATCGGGACGCACGAATTCGCCTTCGAACTTTTACCGGTCTTCGCCCTGGCCCTGTTGCTGGGGGGGCGCCGGTCTTTTCGGCAAAGAAGTTTCCGGCTGGGATGTGTGGCGGTCGCGGCCGTTGGTTATTTTTGTCTGGTTTTCCGTCCGGCGACGGCCTTCGTCAATTACTCCGCCATCCCCCTGCAACTATTCGGACTCGAAAACAGGGCAGCCTTTTACGAATGGTTCCGTCAGACGACCCCGCTGGGCGCGACGCTGGTGATTCTCGGGTTGTATCCTTTGTGGCGGGAGCGGAATCGGTGCTGGACCCTGTATTTTCTGGGATTCGCCGGCTTGCTGCTTTTCTTGACCGTCTTTTCCCCTGGCGACAATCCCCGTTACCTGAGTAATATTTACCCCTTGGGCGTCGTGGCCGCGGCGGCATCACTCTCTTGGTGGATACGCCGGCTGTCCGGCGGCTTACGCCGCCGCGCGGAATGGGCATCGATTCCCGCCCCCGTGCCGATGGGGCTGGTCGTGGTCCTTGCCCTGATTCACCTGTTCGTTCTGGAAAATCTCGATCTGAACAAAGCGTTCGGGGGATATTTCAAATTTGTGGATCAGCGCCCGGCGCACGAATTCATCAAACAGCGGCTGTTGCCGGGAGATGTGATTATTTCGACGGAACCCGCCCTGTCGGCGTTCTATCTCGGGCGCCCGGTGGATTATTCCTTGCGGGAAAAAATGTCATTGGACACAGGGGGATATTCGGAATTTCCCGTGAAGGAAAAGGCCGGTTATCCTTTCCAGTATATCGATTCGCCCGTAAAGCTCGATGCTCTTTTGAAGAGTGAACATCGCCGGGTCTGGCTTTATGCGAACTGGAAAATAGTTACGACAATCAGTCCGGAAATGGATGCAATGATCGTAGGAAAATTGAGGCCGCTCTATTCCGAAAACGAGACGTATGTTTTGCAATGGCCCTGATTTTCAGGAGGTTGCCTTGAATTATGAACGCTATCTGACCTGTCATCCTTCTTTGGCTCAAACCGATAATCTGGATCGGATGGCGGCCTATTACCGGAAAAACTACCGTGATCTGCTGGGGGGCACTCAGAAGAAAATTCTCGATGTCGCCTGCGGCGCCGGACATTTTCTCTATTTTCTGAAAAAGGAAGGATACCGTGATGTCCGGGCCGTGGATCTGTGCGGGGAATGTGTCGAACATTGCATCGCCAACGGATTCATCGAAGCGGATCGGATAACCCGGGGGGATGCCCTCGATTTTTTGCAAGAAAAGACAGATTTGTATGATGCCGTTGTCATGAACGATCTGGTAGAACATTTGGAAAAAAACCGGGTCGTGGCAACTCTTGCCGCCGCCCGCGAACGCCTTTCGGTAGACGGGTGCTTGATTATCAAGGTGGTCAATGCCGCCAACCCCATAACCGGATCGAGCAGCCGGTATGGTGATTTTACCCACACCCTTGGATTTACCGAGGAAAGTCTATCCCAGGTTCTGCGCATGGCGGGGTTTTCCCGGATTGAACTACGGCCGCAGAATATCTGGGTTTTCAATCCGCTGGTCAATCTGGTTGGGCGGGTGTTGCAGGGGGGGATCAATCTTCTGTTCCGGACCTTGTTCCTGCTCTATGGACGCAAGACGACAACGATTTTCACCAAGGACGTGATTGCCGTCGCGAAAAATTGACTGGGACAGGTCAAGCCTGTTCCATGGAGACCCCGTCGCTATGAAGCATGGTCACTTCGAACCTCTCAATATGCTGAACAATACGCTTTTCCGGGGTGTTTTCGAGGGACTGCGGCTATTTCGACCTTCGGCTTCCGGCTCCTACGGAATCGAGCGGGAAGGTATCGGCCGGATTCTGGTCATTCGCCCCGGCGGTTTGGGCGACCTGCTGCTGGCACTCCCTTATTTCCGGGTGCTGAAGGCAACCTTTCCGGAAGCGACCGTCGATCTGGCCTGTATGCGGCGCAATGTCGGGCTGGCCCGGATTGTCGATGAGGAACTGGCTTTCGCCCGGATCCTGCTGCTGGAAACCGATGTGCCGAGGTTATTGCGAAGTCGGTACGATCTGGTCGTCAGTCTCGACCAGTCAAAATACCGCTATATCGTCCCGGCTCTGATGGGACTGCTTTCGGCGCGGATCAAGATCGGCTACGATATCGGTCGGCGCAGTCGTTTCTGTACCCATCGGGTCGTCTATCGCCATGACGAACACGAAGCCCAATGTGCCGTCAACGGCCTGCGGTTCTTTGGCGTGGAACACCGGGTGGCGGCCGATGATCTGCTTCTGCAAGGGGTGCAGGTTATGCGGGACGAGGCCTTGCCGCTGCTGGAACAGAACGGTCTGGCCGTTGGCGGGTTCATCGCCTGCGGCTTCGGCGGACTGAATCCGCAGAACAAATTGCCCAACCGGACGGTTCGTGTCTTGCTGGAGCTGTTGAGACAGCGTCCCGGTATGCCTTTGGTGGTGCTCGGCGGAGCTGCCGATTATGCCGAAGCCGAGCGTTTATGCGCCGGTTTCGGTAAGGGAGTTAAAAATCTTTGCGGCCAAACATCCTTACGGCAGACGCTGGGGCTGCTTGGGTATGCCACCCTCTTTTTCGGCTACGATGGCGGTCCCTTGCACATGGCTGTCGCCGCCGGTTGTCCGACGGTTTCGGTGTGGGGACCGTCCCTCTTCGACAAATGGGCACCGACCCTGTCGCCGCGCCATGCGTTCGTGAAGCGGCACTTGGCCTGCCAGCCCTGCCTGAATGGCCGCTTTCCCGTTTTTCCCGGCTGCCCGCACGGACTGGAGTGTCTGAAAGGCCTGTCGGCCGATGAAATCGCGGAAAAAATACAAGAACGGCTGATCCCGACATGATCTCGGATGGTTGCAGACTTTGTGGAGATGGTTCTCTGCCCCCCCTTTTGCAGAGTCGTGTTCTGTAATCTGCCCCAGGGCATAGAATTTTTTGGGTAGGGGTTTCTGTAAAAGCATAGGGGGCGTGTGCACTGGTGATGAAATTCCCCTCGATTCTGTTGAAGTCTTTTGTGAGCCTGGCTCTTCTGGCGATGCTTTTTTATCAAGCGGAATGGGATGAGTTGCGACGTCTTGCCGTTTCGGTCGATTGGTTTCTGATGGCGGTCGGGTTGTTCTGTGTGACGGCCGGGGTAGCGCTATCCTGTTTCAAGTGGCAGATCATTCTGCGGGTCGACGGTTTGGATTGCCCTTTGTTCACCCTGGTTCGGTACTATTTGATCGGCACCTTTTTCAACAATTTTCTGCCGACCTCCATCGGCGGTGATGCGGTGCGGGCTTATTACATCTCCCGGGAGTTCGGCCGATCGTCTGTCGGGGTGAGTTCCATCTTGGCGGAGCGTCTTTCCGGCTTGTTCGTTCTGGCCCTGTTTCCCGTCGCCGCTTTTTACCCTTCCTCGGTCTCTATCCCCGGAAGTGTTCAAGGGGTACTTGGGTGCGGTTTAGCCGGGCTGGCTCTGCTGGCGGGTATCCTTGCGCTGCCGGTTGTCAGAAAACGCTGGCTTAGACTGTTGCCGTACCGGGTTCGGAACGTAATGGAACATGTCGCCGGCTCGCTGGGTCGGTATCTGCGCGATACCCGGTGCCTGACGATCGTCATTCTCTGCTCGATACTCTTCAACGGGCTGGTAATTATTGCCACCTGGTCTGTCTCGGCCGCTCTCAGCCTCGATCTTCGCATGGTCGATCTGATGGTGATAGTTCCCTTAGTGGTGTTGCTGACTATGATCCCTTTTTCGCTCAACGGGCTCGGTATCAGGGAGGGGGGCTACATTTTTTTTCTCGCGGATCTCGGGGTCGGCAGCACGGAAGCACTGTCTTTTTCCCTGCTGAACTATTTGCTTGTTTTGGTGTTGGGTATTGTCGGTGGGGGGCTTTTCGCTTTTCGCCGTATCCTTTGAGATCGGCGCTCTCCGCTTGCGTTGTGAATCTACATCCCTTGAACATCCTTGAACACCATGTTTCGTGAATCTTTCCGGAAGGTATAGGCATGTTGCGAAAGTTTGTTAAATCAATCATCAACCGGTTGGGGTTCGAGTTGACAACCCTTCCCCAAACCAACATCGCCTACAAAGCTCTGGCCGATAACGAATTTTACCGCCCCGTGTTTTCACCTTGGCTGGGTTATGGCGAATTTAAGGATTATTATGACAAAGTTCGATGGGTAAGCCTGGTTTCCGCCGACCGTTGCTGGATTCTCTATTGTCTGGCCAGGCAGGCCCTTGCCCTGGAGGGTGAATTCTGGGAGTGCGGGGTATTCAAGGGCGGCACGGCGGCCATGCTGGCAGAGTTGATCGACCGGGCAACTTTGTCTGAAGGCAAGATCCTGCGTCTTTTTGATACCTTTTCAGGCATGCCGACAACAGACCCAGCTAGGGATTTTCACAACCAGGGCGATTTCTCCAATACCAGCCTCGCGGCCGCCCAAAAAGTGGTTGGGGCCCGGCCTTTTGTGGAGTACGAACCCGGTTTCATTCCGGATACCTTTGCCGGCCATGCCTCGGTCCGGATCGCTTTTGCCCATGTCGACGTCGATATCTACCAGTCGGTCATGGACTGCTGCGCTTTTATTTTCCCCCGTCTGGTCGACGGCGGTTTCATGGTTTTTGATGATTACGGCTTCCCCTCCTGCCCTGGGGCGCGCCAGGCCGTCGACGAGTATTTTTCCGACAAAAGCGTCATACCCTTGTGTCTTCCCACTGGGCAGGCCATCGTTTTCAAATCGTCGGGGCCCATAAAGAGTGCTTGTGGCGCGGAAACCCTGTGAGCTTGCCGCATGGCGAAAAATATCCCGACCTTTCGAACCCTTCTCCCTCTGCTCATCCTCCTCTTTCTCGCTTTCGCTCTTTACTTCCAGACCTTTGGTCATGCCTGGACCTATGACGACTTTCCGGTGATTGTCGAAAATACCGATGTCCGTTCCTGGGCGGGGTTTTGGGAAAACAGCTATCCCGGACGGCCGCTGCGGGAGTTGAGTTTTCTGCTCGATCATGCCCTGTTCGGCATGAATCCCACGGGCTGGCGGGTGCAGCAGATTTTCTGGCACGGCTTCAATGCCTGGCTGCTTTTTCTGGTGGCGCGGCGCCTTCGGGCCGGGCGCTTCGCGGCCTGGGCGGGGGCGCTGCTGTTTCTGGTCCATCCCCTGAACGTCGAGGTCGTGGCCAATCTTTCCCACCGCAAGGACAGCCTGGCCCTGGCCTTCTGCCTGTTGGCGTTTCTCGCCTTCAGCCGCGCCTGCGCCGCCCGGAAGAAACGGGCAGGGTGGGCGGTGCTGGCCGCCTTGGCCTGGGGCGCGGCGCTCTTGGCCAAGGAGAATGCCATTGTGCTGCCGGCGCTGCTGCTGGTTTATCAGAGCGGCTTTGTCCCGGCGCGGCGGCGGATCTTGCCGGAGGGGCGCGGGCTGTGGCCGGTGGCGGGGTTCGCCGCGACGGCCTGGGGCGTCGGCTGGTATCTGTTCGAGGGCGGGAGGGCCCGGCATCTGGCGGGGATGCAGCAGCTGCTGCAAGCCAAGGCCAATTACTTCGGCGAGGTCTCCTGGGAGCTCTATTACCGGATGGTCCTCAAATCCTGGACCTTCATGGCGGGCAAGGTCCTCTGGCCGGTCGATCTGGCGCTGGAGTACACCTATCCCATTCCGCGGGATTGGTTCGATCCCTGGGTGCTGGCGGCGCTGCTCGGTCTCGCGGTCTTTGCCGCCGGGTTGTGGCTGACGGCGCGGCGGGCGCCGCGCGCCTTTTTTCTGCTCGCCTGGGCCGGGCTTTTCTGGCTGCCGGTGGCCAACCTCTGGCCCCTGGCGTATTTTGCCGCCGATCGTTACTGCTATGCGCCCCTGGCCGGGCTCTGCCTGCCGGCGGGCCTCGCCCTGGGGCGTCTGCCGCTGCCCCCGCGCGTGGTTATGGCGGTTCCCGCCGTTCTTCTTCTCGCGCAGCTTTCCTGGCGACAGATCCCGGTCTGGGAAAAGGAGGAAACCCTCTGGACTCGAGCCCATCAGGTCAGCCCGGCTTCGGCTTTCGCCCTGAACAATCTCGGCAACGTCCATCTGCTCAAGGGGGAACTGCTCAAGGCGCGGGACTATTACACCGAGGCCCTCGCGGTCAATCCGCTCAACACCACCGCCCTTTATAATCTGGGGCTGATTTATGAGAGGGTCGGGCTGAAGGATCAGGCGTTGGAGTATTACCGGCTCTTCCTAGAGCTGGAGGACCCCAAATTTCGCGCGCAGGCCGGGGCTTTGCGGATGCGTTTGCAAGGGGAATACGGGGCCGGTTTCTGATAGAGTACAACAAATGTCCCCACGGAAAATCTTATCGCGCCGACGACTACCGGATACCCTCATGACCTCTCGTGCCGAAAAACGCTGCCGGCTCTGCTCCCTGCCGGTTCTCCTTCTCCTCGCTTTCATCCTCTACGCCGAGAGTTTCGGCCATCAGTGGACGCTGGACGATTTTCCGGTGATCGTCGACAACCCGGACGTGAAGTCCTGGGCCGGGTTTTGGGCGAATAGCTATCCGGGGCGGCCGCTGCGGGAACTCAGCTTTCTCCTCGATTACGCCCTCTTCGGCCTGAATCCGGCCGGCTGGCATCTCCAGAATATCCTCTGGCATGCCGTCAATGCCTGGCTGTTGCTGCTGCTGGCGCTGCGCCTGGGCGCCGGGCGCTTCGCGGCCTGGAGCGCGGGGCTGCTTTTTGTCGTCCATCCGGTGGCGGTCGAAGTCGTGGCCAATATTTCCCATCGCAAGGATAGCCTGGCCCTGGCCTGCATCCTGCTCGCGACCCTCGCCTATCGGCGGGGAATGCGTCCCGGCAGCCGCCGTTGGCTGTGGCTGGCCGCCGCTTTTGCCCTGGGATTGCTGGGCTGGACGGCGAAGGAGAATGCGGTGGTGCTGCCCCTGCTGTGGCTGGGCTATGAGGCGCTCTTTGTCCCTGCCGAAAACCGGCTGCTGCTGCGCTCTCCCAAGCTGATCCCGGGGATCGCCGCCGCCGGTGCGGCCGCCATCTTCCTCTGGTATTTCGCCTTCGGCGGGCTGGAGCTGCATCGGCAGGCGATGGCCCCGGTGCTGGCGAAGATGACGGTTTACCTGGAGCCGGGGAGCGTCGCCCCCTATCTGCTCATGGCTTTCAAGTCGCTGACCTTCATGGCCGGCAAACTGCTGTGGCCGCTGGCCCTGACCCCGGAATATGTCTATGGCGTTCCCGGCGGCTGGTTCGACCCCTGGGTGCTGGGCGCCCTGGCGATTATCGTCGGCTACGTCCTGCTTTTGTGCCGCGCCTGGCGGCGCCGGCCTATGGCCGCCTTCGCCCTGCTCTGGCTCGGCCTTTTCTGGCTGCCGACCGCCAACCTCTGGCCGCTTTCCTGTTTCGCCGCCGACCGTTATCTTTACACGCCCCTGGCCGGGCTGGCGCTGCTGACGCCGCTGGTGGTCGAACGCTGGTGTCCCGGCAAAAACCATCTGCCGGTGCAAGTCATGGCCCTGCTGCTCTTTGTCTGCGCGCTGCTCAGCTGGCAGCAGAACCGGGTCTGGGCCACGCCCCTTTCCCTGTGGAGCCATGCGGCGCGGGTCGCGCCCGCTTCGACCAGCGCCCGCAACAACCTGGGCGCGGCCTATCTGGAACTGGGACGGCTGGAGGAGGCGCGGGACGAGTTCAAGCAGGCGGCGGCCAACTTCGACAACCCCATGCCCTGGTACAACCTCGGCCGGGTTTACGAACAGCTCGGCGACCGCGAGCAGGCGCTCTTTCACTATCGGGCCTTTCTCGCCTTCAACGATCCGGCCACGGCGACGCTGGCCGCGCAACTGCGGCTGCGCCTCTGGCGGCAATACGGCGTTCAGATTCGGTGATGATCATGGATGAATTCCCCCTCGCTCCCGACGAAACCCTCGACGATCTGCGCTGCGGCGGTTTGCGGATCATCCAGCGCCGGGACGGCTACCGCTTTTCCCTCGATCCGGTGCTGCTCTGCGCCTTCGCCCGGATCGGCGACGGTGAGTCGGTGGCCGATCTCGGCACCGGTTCCGGGGTGATCCCCTTGCTGCTGGCGCGGCGCAGCGCCGCCGGGTCGATTGTCGGCGTGGAAATCCAGGGGCAGGCCGCCGACCGGGCGCGGCGCGGCGTGGCTCTCAATGGCCTGGCCGAGCGGATCGCCATTCTGCATCGGGATCTGCGGGAACTGCGGAGCGTGCTTGCGCCCGAATCCCGCGATGTGGTGATGAGCAATCCGCCCTTTCGCCCCACCGGCACCGGCAAGATCGCGCCCGGGGACGAGCGGGCCGCTGCCCGGCACGAACTGGCGGGAGGTCTGGACGATTTTCTCGCCGCCGGTCATTATCTGCTCAGGCAGGGGGGGCGCTTCTATCTCATCCATCTCGCCGAGCGCCTGGCCGAAATTTTGTCGGCCATGCAGCGCCTGCGCCTGGAGCCGAAACGGCTGCGCTGCGTTCATTCCCGTTCGGGGGAGGGGGCGCGGCTGGTGCTGGTCGAGGGGCGCAAGAAAGGGCGCCCCGGCCTGACGGTGGAGGCGCCGCTGTATGTTTACGAGGGGGAAGGGTATTCGGCGGAAGTGCTGGCGATGTACGGAGACTGACGGGGAAAGCGAACAGCTAAATTTCGCTGGAAAAGACAAGGGGGCGCACTTACGATGCGCCCCCCTTGTCGCGTTCATGCCCCCGTTACGGCGCCCAGGGGGAGACCTTGTTCCAGCCCCCTTTCAGGGTTTCGGTGCTGCGGCTGCCGTCGTAGCGGTGGCAGTTCTGCGCCGAGGCGTAGTAGGCGCCGTATTTGTTACGGTCGACGGCGGTCAGGGCGGCATTGGTGTATTTCGTTTGCGAGGTTGTCTTGTTTTCATCCCAGGTGTTGTGCGCGATATCCAGACAGTTGGTGATGAGCAGCTTGGGCAGCCGCGAGGCGTGCGGGTTGTGGCACTTGGAGCAGGAGAACTGGTGGTACATCAGGTCGGTGGTGTCGGCGTCGACGGTGGCGCCCCAACTGTAGGAGTTAAAGGCTTTGGGGTAGCCCGAAAGAATGGGCTGATATTGCCCTGTATAGGCTAGCCCACTGGGTCCCCGGTAGCCGTAACCCTCGCCGTTGGTCGATTCCGCTTGCTCTGTGTAGCCCATGCTTGGAACCTGGACGGTGAAGGTGGTTGAGGCGCGGGAATTCTGGACGGCCGGTGTCGGCCGGCCATGGGTGTAATCGAAAATATTGGCGGCGTTGGTGAAGGTGCCGCCGATGGTCGAATTGCTGTGGCCATTGGTGCCGAGCCACAAATTTTCGCCGGTGCGCTGGTCCATGTTGTCCACGTCGTCGCCGTGGCAGAGCACGCAGATGCCGGCCGAGTTCCGAAGGGTCCAGCCGCTGGTCGGGTAATCGCTGTTCTGGTCGATGTAGTAGCCGCCCAGTTCGGTGTAGGCGGTGCCGCCGCGCGGCACCGCGCCGTAGGTGGAAGATGAGGCATAGGTTTTATTGTAGGGGGCGCCGTCCTCCTTGTAGGGGTTGCCCTTCCAGGTGCCGCGCAGGTAGGGTTGACCGTTATCGGTGTCGTTTTCGGCCAGGTTCATGTCGTGCACGTCGTGACAATAGGAGCAGCGGATTTTCGCCACGGCGTCGGCGGCTTCGGTATAGGCGAAGGCCGAGCCGGTCACCGCGCTGGAGCCGGGGTTGGAGACCGAGTTGGCGCTGTGGGTGGACTGGATCGAGCCGGTCTTGTAAGAGAAGTTGGCGCTCTTCCAGGTGGCTCCGGTCCAGGCCGAGCGGGCCGTGACGCCGTCCGCTTCGTAGAGCGCGCCGTAGTTGTAGATCATGCCGCCGGTATTGGCGTTGGTGTTGGTCCCCCACTCGGAGATGCTGTTGTCCTCGTGGCAGCCCCAGCAGATTTCCGCCTCGGTGTCGATGGTCTCGCCGTTGTTGAGGGTGGTGCGGCCGTTGATGACCTTTTTCAGGTGGATGCCGCCGGAACGGAAATCGATGCCGACCGCCGGATTGTTGGGCAGCAGAATCAGCGAGGTGTCGCCGCTTCCCTGGGGATGCCCCTCGGCGTGACACCAGTCGCAGGCGCGGACCGTGCCGCCGTCGACGGTGTGCTGGATGTGGCGGGAAATGAGCACTTCGCCGCTGGTGAAATTGACGCCGACCGGGATGGCATGGCTGAAGGTCAGCGAGGCCGCGGTGGCGGAGGCGACGACGAAATAGGTATTCCCCTTGGTCACCCGGTCGCCGACCTGGATGGTGTAGCCGCTGTTGACCGGAATGGTGGTGGTGGATCCGTTGCCGGTGACGTTGCCGCTGAGGGTTGCCGTGCGGTCGGCGGTCACCGAGCTGGCCGAACCGGCGGAGAAGCGGTTGTCCTGGTGGCCGTGGCAGTTGTTGCAGGCGATGGGCACGGCGCTGTCCCAGGGCGGATCTTCGGGATTCGGCCCGTGGCAGCCGCTGGTCGAGGTGCCGCCGCAGGTGCCGGGGGTCGCGCCGGCTCCCGCATTCCAGCTTGCTTCCTCGCCGGCACCGACGGGGTCGAGCTTGATATCGACGATGCCGTCGGTATGGTAGTTGTCCTTGTGGCAGAGCTTGCAGGAATCCCCCTTGGAGAAGCGGAAGGAGAAGTTCAGGTGCTTCTCGTGCTGGCCGACGAATTTGCCGGTCGAGTTGCCCTCGTTATCCAGGGGGGGCGAAGCCATGACGTCGTGGCTCGAATCATCGTAGGCGCGGCCGTAGGGGTCGGTGGTCCGGTTCAACATGCCGTGACAGTCGGCGCACTGGGGCGGCGTGGCGCTGCCCCAGACCGGCGGGGTATTGGCCGGGCCGTGACAGCCGCCAGCGTTGGTGGCGACGAAGCCGGAGCAGGTGCCGGTGTCCTTGTTATCGCCGCCGGTGGTGTTGAAGCCGCCGGAGCCGGTGCTGTCCTCGTAGATTTTCACTCCCCCTTGCATGTAAGTCACCTTCACCCCGACCACCGTTCCGACCACCGGCGTATCGGTCTGCCAGCCGAGCTTGAGCAGGCCGTCCTGATGGCGCACGTCGAAGAATTCCGCCTCGAATCCGTGGCACTTGGCGCAGTCCTTTTTGGTATAGCCGTGGGCGGCGTGGGTGCCGGCGGTCTGGGGTTCATCCGGCGGGGTGCTGTGGCAGATGCCGCACTTGGCGCCGCCGTCGGCGCTGACCGAGTTGGAGAGCGCCGACCAGTTGGGAACTTCGTCCGCCGTTTTGATGGCGAAGTAATAGGTGGTGTAGGGCTCCAGCCCCAGAACTTCGAAGCCTTGATGGCTGCCGGCCAGACCCGGCACCGGTTCGCCGACGGCTTCGTCGGCGGCGTTGAAGAGCGCGTCGCTGGTGATGGCGCTGGTGCCGTAGCGCACGTCGTAACTCGATGCCCGGCCGCGGTCGGCATCGTCGCCGGGCGCGGTCCAGGTCAGGTAGACCGCGCCCGCCTTGGGCCGGGTCTCGGCATGCAGGTTGGTGACCGCCGCCGGGGCCGTGGTGTCGCTGGTGTTGTCGACGGTGAAGTTGCCGGTTTCCACGACGCGATGGTTAGTAGCGATATCGTCCGGCAGGTAACCGTCCCCCGCTTCGACCCGGATGCGTACCTGGGTATTGGGCGCAAGGAGGCCGACGCCGCCGCGAATGGTGTCCCAGACCGTGCTGGTTGTTGTGATGCCGATGGCGATCTGATGGGGATAACTCAGGCCGCCGTCGAGGGAGCCGTAGACGTCGTAGTGAACGCCGTCGTCGAAATTGTCCATGTCGGTGGCCGCGGTCCAGGAGAGATTGAGCAGACCCGTTTGCGTGCTGCCGTTCGCCGGGGCGAGAATGCTGAAGACGCCCGGGGCATGGTTGTAGTTCTGCTCGTTGACCAGCAGCAACCCTTTGCTGGTGCTATTCCCGAATTGGATTGTGATGCTGTTGGTGCCGGTGTGGGTGATCTTCAGCGCCAGGCGGTTGCCGGCGTCGATGACGCCGGAAAAATTGAAAAGCGGCAGCTTGCGAACACGGGATGTTCGTCGGCCCAGGGCCAGGGTTTCGGCATTGCCCAGGCCGGTGAAGGTGCCCGAGCCATTGACGTAACCCAGTTGATAGGTGACGTATTCGATGTTGCGGTTGGTGTTGCTGAGGTAAATGTCCAGGCTCAGGCCGGTAACCTTGAGTTTGGTGGCGTAGGGGGTGCCGAAAATCCAGGTGTCGCTCTGCCCCGCCGTCATGGACTGACTGATGTAGCTGGTATAGCCGGTGTTGTTCAGCACGGCGGTGAAGTTGGGTGAAGTGCCGCTCAACGGGCCGTTGGCATAGTAGGTGCGCAGATCCTGAGGCTGGCTGGAGCATTTGCCGGCCATGGCCATCTTGATGTCGGTGTTGGTGTCGGAGTTGGCGGGATCGGCCGCGTCGTTCGCCCGTACCAGGAAGCTGAAGAGGACGCCGGCGGGCAGGCCGGACACCTGATAGGCCAGTCCCGGGGTCGTGGCGGTGTAAATCGTGTACTCGTCGCCGCTGTCCGGAACGGCGTCCGGGTCGTAGGTTGTGGTGGTGGTGGGCAGGTTCGCCAAGTGGTCCATCAGGGAATGGCTGCTCCACCAGATGCGGTAGGAGATCGGCAGGCTGTGGTCGATGGCGGCCTGCCAGTGCAGATTGACCGCTCCGGCCTTGTCGTCGGCCGCGGCCGAATCCAGCCCATAGAAGACTGGGGCGACATTGTCGACCTGGGCCGCTCGCGGCCCGGCGATGTTGGAGAGGCCTGACCAGTTGCCGGTCTCGTCGGCGGTTTTCAGGGCGAAGTAATAGCTTTGCCCCGGGGTCAGGCCGGTGGCGACCATCTCTTCGGCCTTGCCCATGCGGTCGACGCTCGGGGCGCCGCCGGCGATGGCGGCGGCGGCGAAGTTGGCTTCGGTGATGGTCGCGGTGCTGTAGCGCATCTGGTACTGGTAGGCGGTGCCGTCGAGCATGCCGTCGTCGCCGGGGGCGGTCCAGGTCAGCTTGACGCTGCCGGGTTCGGCGCTGTCGGCGGCGGTCAGGTCGGTGACGGCGCCGGGGGGAATGTCGTCGCCGTACCAGCAGGGGGTGTAGGGGGCGTTGCCGTGACAGTCGATAAGCGAACAGGTGCCGGTGGCCGGATCGTAACTGCCGTCGCTGTCTCCCCGTGGATCGTTCGGATCGTCCAGCAGATAGACGTAGTAGCCCTTGGTTGAATCGTTGGTGCCGTCCATGTAGACATCGACATGATCGTCGTCGAGGTGGGCGCCGGTGTGGGCGCCTTCGGGATGACAGAAGATGCAGGAGGCGTTCTTGTCGTTCACCGTCGCGCTGCCGTGCCCGCCGCCGTTGATGATGTCGCCGATGGAAGTCATGTGCTCGACATGGGCGCCGACGCGGTCGGGCAGGACCGCGCCTTCCGCCGGGTCGTCCGGCCAGATGGCGCCGGTCGTCGTATTGCCGTGACAGCCGTCGCAGCTCGCCTTGAAGGCCGAGCGGTGCTTGTGGCAGGCGACGCAATCCTTGTTGTTGTAGTGATTGAAGCCCCCGGGCTGCCCGGCGTTGAGGCAGCGGTGGTAGCTGGTCTCCGAATGGCAGACCTCGCAGATGCGGTTGGACGGTGTCGCCGTGCGTTCGATACTGTCGTCGCCGAAGGTGGAGCTGTTATCCCGCGTGTCGGTCAAGATGACGCTGCTGCCGGGGAGGGTGTGTTCGGGGTTGGGCGCGGTGACGGCTTCCTTGATGCGCTTGATGTTGCCGGTGTCGCGGTCATGGCAGGTGGCGCAGGTGAATTCACCGTACTGGCTGCCGTCGTCGGGCAATCCCCAGTTGCCGCTGTGTTTTGCCGAGCCGGTGGACACGGCGTTGTGGACCAGAGGATTGTAGGCTTTTACTCCGGTCAGGGTCTGGACCAGGTTGTCGCCGCCGTCGGCATCGCTGACGGTAACGCGGATCTGGTAGGTTTTGTCCCAGTCGAGGCCGGTGATCTGATGGGTGTAGAAGAGGTTGTTATGGGGCAGTGTGGCGGAACCGAGGGTGAAATCGACCCCATCCAGGCCCCATTCGATCAACGCGCTGTTGTTGTGGTTGTCATCGCCGGTGTACGGAATATTGACGGTGATCTTTGACTGATCCGCAACCTTGGTTGCCGGACCCGGCTTCAAAACGACGGTGCCGGCGGTGGTGCCGTTGCCGGCCCAGGCCGCTGTCGGCATCCCGTGGATAAGACCGAAAAGGAGTAAAATCAGGCATGTAGTTACAAAGTTACAGGCTTTTTCACGGGCGTTTCGCTGCGGAATGGGTCTGGCCATGAGCACCTCGCGACCTTGTATTAAAATAAAAAAATGGCGTTTAATTAATGTACTGATTTAAACAAAAGCATTTTTTGTGCCATTTGGCTGAATTTTCCTTGTCTGGCGTAATGAAGGGTTTTTCAGGCGGGAGCTTCGGATACTTTTCGTCAAAAGTCTGTGCAGGCGGCGAATTGACGGAACGAAGTGCGGCTAATGCCGCCGAAAAACGCAAAAAGGACCAGGCATGTAGCCTGGTCCTTTTTGCGTACACGGGGAGGAAGGAGGTTTTTAGCGGTAGACCACGACCGAATCCTCGCCGACGTTGCCGGCGGCGTCGAAGGCCTGGGCGGTCAGGGTGTGGGCCCCGGCGCTCAGGTAGGCGGTGTTCAGGGACAACTTCAGCGTCGATGCGTAAACGGTTTTGACCAGTTTGCCGTCGACGGACAGGCCGATGCGGGTGACGGCGATGTTATCGGCCGCGGCGATGTCGACCGAGACTTTTTTGGAGATGGCGGCGCCGGCGCAGGGGGAGAGGATCTCGACCGTCGGC
This sequence comes from Trichloromonas sp., assembly GCA_034002365.1. GTDB lineage: Bacteria > Desulfobacterota > Desulfuromonadia > Desulfuromonadales > Trichloromonadaceae > Trichloromonas. The sequence continues at coordinate 10,074 of JAVFAR010000022.1, read as the reverse complement.
GCTTCGGCATCCTGGGGCTGATTCACGACCAGCACCAGAATTTCCGCCGATGTTCCGGCATTGCCCGCTTCGTCGTAAGCGACGGCGGCGAGGCTGCGCCAGCCGTCGGCGAGGCCCGCGGTTTCCCACGAGAAGCTGTAGGGGGCGCTGCTGTCGCTGGCGAAGACCTTGCCGTCGATGAGGAGGTCGACCCGGCTGACCGCCAGATTGTCGTTGGCGGAAGCATTCACCGCCACCGTGCCGCCGACGGTAGCGCCGTCGCCGGGGGAGGTCAGGGCGACGGCCGGCGCGCTCAGGTCGGGGGCGGGGGCGAAGCTTTGCGCCAGTTGCAGGCTGTTGTAGACATTGATGCGGCCGAAACCGAAGGAGGTATCGAAGCCGGCTGTGCCGAGATCGTCGGCGCCCTGCTTGAGGATATCAACCACTTCGGCATTGGTCAGGGCCGGGTTGACCGACCAGATCAGTCCGGCCAGACCGGCGACGATGGGGGATGAGAAGGACGTGCCGTTCCAGGCACCGTAGCCGCCGCCGCGATTGGTGGTGTAGATGGTGCTGCCGGGGGCGGCCAGGTCGATCCAGCTGCCGTAGTTGGAGAAGCTCGACAGGGCGTCGTATCTGTCCGTCGCCGAAATGGCCAGCACGTTTTCGCAGGCGGCGGGATAGTAGGGGGTGCTGACGCTGTAGTTGGCCGCCGAGGAGACGATGACCGCCCCTTTCGACCAGGCGTAGTTGACGGCGCTTTGCAGGGTGATCGAGGCGCTGCTGCCGCCGATGCTGATATTGAGCACCTTGGCTCCCTGGTCGACGGCGCGGATGATGGCCGAGGCGATGTTGGCGTAGGTGGCGTAGTTGCTGGTGTCGAGAACGACCAGGGGCATCAGCGGATTGTCCCAGGCAACGCCGGCCACGCCCAGGGCGTTGTTGCCGATGGCGCCGGCGGAACCGGCGACGGCGGTGCCGTGGCCGAAGAGGTCGTCGGTGACGGTGGTGCCGGTCAGGAAGTTGTAGCCGGGAAGGAGCTTGGCGGCCAGGTCGGGATGATCGGCGTCGATCCCCGAATCGATGATGGCGATGGGCACGCCGGCGGCGCCGGTGGAAAGGTCCCAGCCCAGGGGAGCGGCGATTTTCGGCAGATGCCATTGACTGGGGTAGGTGGTGTCGCTCGGAGTCAGCAGGCCCTGGGCGATAAAGTTGTCCTCGACAAAAGCGATCTGGGGATTTCTGGCCAGGGCCGCCTTGACCTTGTCGCGGTTGGCTTCGTTGATGCGGATGCGCTTGACCTTGATGCCCGGGATTTCCTGCGCCGCCGTGACGCCCAGACGATTGAATTCCGGGTCGAGGGCATTACCGGCCGCCCCCGCGCGGATTTGCACCAGCAGTTCGCCCGCCACCCGTTTGGAGGTCGGTTGGGCGGCGAGAGCATCGATGGCGAAAACGAGGGTCAGAAGGAGAACGATGGCGCCGATCAAGGGCAGGGAGCCGAGAGCGGAAAGCCGCGGGCGACTCAGGGTCGAGGTGGTCATGGAATGCCTCCGTACTAATAAAAGGGTGATGCTTTCGAAATAAGGAGGCGGGAGTGGGAAGTCCGCCCCGTTTTGGCGACCCGGCTGTCCGGAACCCTTCCGGACCCGTGGTTTTGCGTCCCCCGGTTGCCCGGGGTTTGCCTTTTCGAAAACAGGTCGTTTTGCCACTCTTCTATGGCAAGCGCCGTGCCGAAAACTAAAAGCTGTCCTTGATTACATCAAAGTTGCTGAAACTACAAGAATCCAAATATCGAAGAAGGAGAAGATCGAGAGTTTGGAAGTCTCTGCGGCGACTTCGAAGCGGTGAAAAAACCTGGCGGTTCTGCCCAGAATGGTCAAAGCCCTCGCCAGGGTCGAGTGGGGGTATGATTCCCGCGCCCCTTCCGCTCCATTGGAAACCATTCATTCGCAGGGCTGCGAAATCCAGCTCTTTTACCCCTTGCAGGATTGCAAAACTTTGTTTTGAAAATCGCTAAGTGGCTTTTCTCGCTGATGAAAATCTCCCATAAGCAGACCCAGGCAGGCCCCTTCGCTGTTTTGTCGCGGTGGGTAAGCGGGGTCTGATCCCTCCAGATTTTGCATTCCTGCGAAATCAAACGATCTGCAAAATGTCTTTTTAATCCTTCTTGTGAATGTGTAAATATATGAAATTAATCATAAAAAAAATAATTTTTAAAAATTTAAAACATTGGTATGGGCGTTGCTTTTATGGACAAGCACAGACGGTCGCCGCACTTGGACCCCAGACCAGCGAGGCCACAGACATGGCGGGAAACAAACTTTGCCCCTACTTCAGAAAAAACGAAGATGATTGCGATGTAGGGTGCGGATACATCTCCCCCCATGACGTCAAGATGATGGTTGATTTCTGTAACACCCGATACACCGCCTGCGTCCGTTATCAGCAGTTGGCGGCCCGAATGGCGCCGGAGATGGAAAATAAGGGCATCAGAATCCACACGGGAAAGACCGGGAAGGAAACCCGGGAAGCGGGGGAGATCATCATGGAAAAACCCTTAAACGTACGGCCGGAGGTGCCGCCCTTCAAGGTGAAATGGCCGCTCCCTTACCATATGCGTTACCAGGCTCTCTATCACAGCGAAACACCCATTCAAACCAAGGAGGTAAATGTCATGACTAGCCAACAAGTGAAAAACAGAGGTTGGACCGTAACGATGGCCGGACTCGGAATCAACCTGGCTCTGGGTATCCTTTATGCCTACAGCATGCTGAGAGGCGAAATCGGCAAACTGTTCGAAGGCGCCGGCGACCCCTATGCCTATGCCTGTCTGGTCTTTGCCGTGGCCATGATCCTCGGCGGCAAGATGCAGGATAAGGTTGGCCCCCGGCTTACCGCCATCCTCGGCGGTCTGCTGGTCGGCGCGGGCTTCATCATCTGCTCCCAGACCTCCAGCTACTGGGGCTGGATCCTCGGCTTCGGCGTTTTCGCCGGCGCGGGCATCGGTTTCGGCTACTCGGCGGCCACTCCGCCCGCTCTCAAATGGTTCCCCCCGGCGAAAACCGGCCTGATCGCCGGGATCGTTGTCGCCGGCTTCGGTGTCGCCCCGGTTTACCTGGCGCCGACCTGCCAGTACCTGCTGGGCGCCTACGGCCTGCATAACACCATGTTCATCCTCGGCGTCGCCTTTATCGCCATCGTCTGCGGCATGGCCACCCTGGTAGTCAATCCCCCGGCCGGCTACATTCCCGCCGGTACCCCGGCCGCCGGCAGCGCCGCCGCCAAGAAGAGCCATGTTGAAGACAAAACCCCGACCCAGATGCTTAAAGAAGGCCGCTTCTACACCTGCTGGCTGACTTACTTCATCGGCGCCGGCGCCGGCCTCATGGTTATCGGCAGCATCGCCGGCCTGGCCAAGAAGAGCATGGGCGAGTACGCTTTCATCGCCGTCGCCGTCATGGCGATTGGTAACGCCGCCGGCCGCATCGGCGCCGGGGTTCTCTCCGACAAGATCGGCCGCGCCGCCACCCTGTGCATCATGATGCTCTTCCAGGCCGTCCTGATGTTCGTCGCCATCCCCATCGTCGCCAACGATGCCTCCAGCGGCCTTATCATCACCCTGCTGGCCACCTTCATCGGCTTCAACTACGGCACCAACCTGTCCCTCTTCCCGTCCTTCGCCAAGGACTACTGGGGCACCAAGAACTACGGCATGAACTACGGCTTCCTCTTCACCGCCTGGGGCGTCGGCGCTTTCTTCCTGGTGAAACTCTCGGGCATCCTGAACGCTAAATTCGGCGGCTTCACGGTCTCCTTCGTCACCGCCGGCGTGATGCTCCTGGTTGGCGCGATGATGGCCATGACCCTCAAGCCCAAGAAGGTCAAGGTTGCCGCCGAAGTACCGGTGGGCATCGAAGAAGAAGACCTGGTGGCTCAGAAGATCAAGTAAGCTTCTTCCGCGACACGCATGAAACGAAAAGCCCCGGCAACCGCCGGGGCTTTTCGTTCTCCTGACGCGTATCGCCAAGACGAAAGCCCCCGGAATTGAGTTCCGGGGGCTTTCGTCTTGTGTTTAACGTCGCGACGGTTGGCTAGAGGATTTCGTAGAGCTCCACCTCGTAGCTGAGATCTTCTCCCGCCAAGGGATGATTGGCGTCGAGGGTGATGTGCTCGTCGTCCACTTCGACGACCGTCACTTCGATGACTTCATCATCTTCGCCGGTCAGTTCCAGTTCCTGGCCGACTTCGGGGTAGATGTCGTCGGGGATTTCGCTGCGGGGAACGGTGAAGACCTTGTCCTCATCATATTCGCCGAAAGCATCTTCGGCCGGGATTTTTACGGTCTTCTTCTCGCCGGGGGCCATGCCGACCAGCGCTTCCTCGATCTGGGTGAAGAAATCGTCTTCGCCGATGACGAGTTCCATGGGACCGCTTTCATCACAGCAGCCGCAATCGTCCAAACCGCAGTCGTCGGTGCTGCAAGCGGCCTCGGGATCGGGAAAGGTGGTGTCGAAAACCGTGCCGTCCTCAAGGGTGCCGATAAAGTTGATGGTGACGCGATCACCTTTTTTTGCCTGTGCCATTCAGGTTTCCTTCCGTGCATAAATGAGAGATCCGGCTTTTAAAGCCGTTTTTCATCTTACGGGGAATGATGCACCGGCGTCCATAAAAAAAACAGGAGAATGCTTTAGTTAGCGGATGTACTCTGCCATTCGCCCGGTTTTATTGAATCAATTGGACAGCGCTTCGAAGCCGGAAATGACGTCGAGGAGTTCTTCGGTGATCTGGGTTTGGCGCAGGTGGTTGAAGCGGGCGGTGAGATCGAGGGTCATTTCCTCGATCTTTTTTTCCGCCTGCTGCATGGCGGCCAGGCGGGCGGCATTTTCGGCGGCGAGGGAGGCGGCGAAGGCCTCGAAGAGGGAGATGAAGAGATGTTCCCGCAGCAGCGCGGCAAGGAGCCGGTCGGCGGGCAGGGTGTGGGCGGGGAGGGCGCGGCCGGGCCAGGTCTGACCGCCGATGGTCTCCAGCCAGCGCCGGTCGTGAGGGTGGAGGATCGCCTGGCGCTGGCGGTACCCGGCGCCGGGGTTGGGCTGGTTGTGCAACAGCAGCAGGCGGGTTTCCCCCCCCTCGCGGCAGGCGGCCTCGAAGCGCAGCACGACTTCCTGCACCGTCGCGGTAATCTGGTGGGAAGAAGCGGGGAGGGGAAAATCTTCGCGGGGAGGATGGAAACGGTCCTCGGTGCCGCCGGTCATTTTCGCTCCCGCCGCCCAGAACTCCCAGCCCGCTTCGGGCGGCGGCTGTTCGCGCAGGTGCTCTTCGGCGAAGTCAAGAAGGACTTCGTTGAAGCGTCCGGCCATCCCCTGATCGGAACCGAGGATCAGCACCACGCCCCGCCGGGGCTCCGGCGTGCGCGGCAACAGCGGGCGCAGACGCAGCACCCCGCGCAGACCGAGTTCCACCGATTGCCGGTAATCCCCGAGGGAGAGCATGGCCTTTTCGTACTGCCGGAGGTTCACCGCCGCCAGGGATTTCATGGTGCGCACCACGGCATGCAGATCGGCGGTGCCGCGGATGCGGTGCTGGATGTCTTGCAGGGTTTCCATCCTCGCTCCTGGAAGGCTGATGAAAAACGCCCATTCGCGGCTTTGCCCTCATCCTCGTCGTTGCGACGTACCTTACAGGTGCGCCTCGCTCCTCGAATTTCGGGCGCCTTGCGCCTGGACATTTTTGATCAGCCCGGTAACGGTTTCAGCGATCGTCTGCCGTTTCTCCCGTGCCCAGCAAGAGCGACACGGCTTTTCGCGCCGCCGCGAGGACGGCTTCGAGAGCCTCGGCTTTCAAGGTTTCTCCCTGGTCGATGGCGCGGGCGATTTCGGGGAGCGTGCCCAGGGCGGCGACGACGGCGGCTTCGGCCTGGGGCAATCCGGTCTCCGGGATGGCGTCGAAGAGTCCCTGGGTGACGGCGTAGAGCACCATGACCTGCTCGGCGGGGCTCAGGGGGGAGAGCTGGGGCTGTTTAAGAATGCCGCGCACCTTGCGTCCCCGTTCCAGGGTGCGGCGGGTTTCGTCATCCAGGCGGGTGCCGAAGCGGGAGAAAATTTCCAGCTCTTCGAATTGAGCGTAGCTCAGTTTGAGATCGGCGGCTACCGCCCGGTAAGCGGGGAGTTGGGTCTTGCCGCCGACCCGCGACACCGACTTGCCGACGTCCACCGGAGGAAGCAGGCCCTTCTGGAAAAGTTGCGGAGACAGGTAGATCTGGCCATCGGTGATGGAAATGAGGTTGGTCGGGATGTAGGCCGACAGATTCTGCGCCTCGGTTTCGATGATCGGCAAAGCGGTGAGAGTGCCGCCCCCCCGCTCGTCGCGCAGGCGGGTGGAGCGTTCGAGCAGGCGCGAGTGCAGATAGAAGATGTCGCCGGGGAAAGCTTCCCGCCCCGGCGGCCGCCGCAGCAGCAGGGAGAGTTCCCGGTAGGCGCGGGCGTGCTGGGTGAGATCGTCGTAGACCACGAGCACGTCGCGCCCCTGCTCCATGAAAAATTCCCCCATGCTGGTGGCGGCGTAGGGGGCGATGTATTGCAGACCCGGCGGGTCATCCCCTTCGGCGACCACGACCAGGGTGTAATCGAGCGCCCCATGCCGGCGCAGCTGTTCGATCACCCGGGCGATGCTCGCCGAGCGTTGGCCGATGGCGCAGTAGATACAGACGACATTTTTCCCGCGCTGGTTGACGATGGTGTCGATGGCGATGGCGCTTTTGCCGGTCTGCCGGTCGCCGAGAATCAGTTCCCGCTGGCCGCGGCCGATGGGAATCAGGGCGTCGATGACCTTGATCCCCGTGGCCAGGGGGACGGTGACCGGCGCCCGGTCCATGACTTCCGCCGCCGGCCGTTCGACGGGCAGCCGCTCAGTGCAGACGGGCGCTCCCCGGCTGTCGCGGGGACGCCCGAGGGGATCGACGACCCGTCCGAGCAGATCCTCCCCGACCGGCACCGCCAGCACTTCGCCGCCGCGCCGAACCAGATCGCCGGCGCCGAGGGTGCCGTAATCCCCTAGGAGAATGACGCCGACCTGTTCGGGATCGATATTGAAGACCAGGCCTTGAATGCCGTCTCCCAGGACCAGCAACTCTTCACTGCGCACGCCGGGCAGCCCGTCGACCAGGGCGATGCCCTTGCCGATATAGGTGATGTGGCCGATTTCTTCCGGGGTCAGGCGCGCCTGACCCCCCGCGGCCGCCTCGTTCAGGGTGGCCATGGCCGCATCCAACGCCGCCGTCAGACTTTCCGGGGTCCGTTTCATGGTTCCTCCAGCGCGGCATCGGTTCCGTTTAGGCCCACGCGCCCCTGCTCTTCAAACAGCTTCCGCACCCTTTCCCGGACCTCCTCCAGATAGCCCGAGACGCCCCAGGCCAGGCGCAGACCGTCACCGATGATTTCGATGTCGAGAGTCGCTTCGGGGGATTCTTCCCAGGCCAGTTGGACCGGAGCGCCGAGCCGGCCGCCCAGGGCTTGTCCCAGCCTGAGCCGCAAGTCCTCGTCCGCCGCGAAGCCGCCCCGTGCAACCAGCCGTCCCGAACGGGCCGCCGCCAGGAAGCGGGCCTGGTCCGTCTCCGGCAGTTCCCGCAGACGGGTCAGCAGCGCCTGGGCGAGGGCGTTCTCCAGTTTTTCATCGGTCAACTCGGCCAGCGCCCGGCGGGCCAGGGTGAGGACGCCGGTCACCGAGCGCTGTTGCACTTCGGCGAGAAATTCCCGCTGTTGACTGTGCAGGGCCTGACGCCACTGATCGCGCTGGGCTTCGGCTTCGGCGCGTGCCTGGGAAAGCAGCTCCCGGCGCCGGGCCTCGGCCTCTTCCGTCGCTTGGCGCAGCAGTTCGTCGCTCTGTTCTTCCAGTTTCCGCTGTTGGCGCAGGTAGCTGTCGAGGGCGGTCTCGGCTTCGGCGCGCAGGCGCAGAGCCTCGGCCCGAACTTCGGCCAGCTCTTCTTCACGCCGGTCCATGGCGCGGGTGATCGGGCCATAGAGGAAGCGTTTGAGCAGCACGACCAGCAGCAGGAAGTTGAAAAGCTGAAAGGCGACCGTGGTCCAGTCGATGAGCATCTACTTCTCCGCCGCCAGCTTGATGAAGTGGTTCCAGAAGGGGTTGGCGAAGAGCAGGATCATGGTGACGACGAAGCAGTAGATGCCCGTCGATTCGACCATGGCCATGCCGACGAAGAGGGTGCGGGTAATGGTGTTGGCTTCATCGGGCTGCTGGGCCAGGGCGCTCAGGGCCTGGGCCAGGGCGCGGCCTTCGCCGAGGGCCGGGCCGATGGCGCCGATGCCCATGCACAGGCCGGCGGAGAAAATCGAAGCGACGGCGATCCATCCGAGAATGTCCATATGGGCTCCTTTGGTCGTTGGTAGTTGGTAGTTGGTAGTTGGTAGTTGGTAGTTGGTAGTTGGTAGTTGGTAGTTGGTAGTTGGTAGTTGGTAGTTGGCACCTCACCCCTCACTCCTCACTCGTTCCTCCCCCTCCCGCGTCTGTACGGCGGCGGCGATGTAGACGGCGGCGAGGATGGCGAAGATGTAGGCCTGGATGACGCCGATGATCAGTCCGAGGAGATTCATGATAACCGGGATGAGGAGCGGGGCGACGGTCAGGAGGATGGCGGCGATCATCGTTCCGCTCATGATGTTGCCGAAGAGGCGCACCGCCAGGGCCAGGGTCCGCGCCAGTTCGCCGAAGATGTTGAAGGGGAGCATGAGCGGCGTCGGCTCCAGGTAGAGCTTGAGATAGTTGCGCACCCCCTGGCGTTTGATTCCCCACCAGGGGACGGCGACGAACACGCACAGGGCCAGGGCCGTGGTGGTGGAAAGGGAACCGGTGGGCGGCTGATAGCCGGGGACGACCGAGAGCAGGTTGGCGGTGAGTACGAAGAGAAAAAGGGTGCCGATGAAGGGGAGAAATTCCCTGGCCGGCGTAAGGCCCAGCCCCTCCAGTTCCCCGCAGACGCTGATGACCAGGGTTTCGAGGAGATTCTGCCCCTTGGAACGGGTGCCGGAGGCCGTCAGGCGGCCGGTGATGACCGCCGCCCCGGCCGCCAGGATCAGCATGTTCAGCCAGGTGAAGGCGAGGGTGGCGTTCAGGGCGAAGCCCGGTCCTTGCCAGAGCAGGATGTGGTCGGGGCTGATCTGCATCATGTCTCCCGGGGAGCGGGGCGCTTGCGCCCTTTGGTTGCCAGCCACAGGTGGCGGGAAAGAAGCAGGCCGACCATGGCGGCGGCGACGGCGGCCGGACCCTGTTGGGCCAGGGGATAGAAGGCCGCCAATAAAAGCGACAGGCGCAAGCCATAACTGATCACCAGCAGTTTTTTCGGATGCCGGGCGGTCGCCAGGCGGCGCACGGTGAGCCAGAGACCGCCGAAATAGAGGCCGCCGACGGCGGCGCCGAAAGCAAAGGCACAGGCGATGAGAAGCGGATCAAAGGGCATCGTCCTTCTCCTCTGGATCGTGGCGCTCCCGTTCGATCGCCCGGCGCTCATTGCCGACCCAGTACCAGGCGTTCAGGCAGCCGAGGGTGATGCCGACACCGAGCAGCAGCAGCGTCCAGGAATAGCGGCCGGTCACGGTGCGGTCGAGCCAGAGGCCGAGGGCGATACAGAGCACCGTGGGAATGGCCACCGACCAGCCGACCAGACCGAACATCCCCAGCCCGAACCAGGCCGTTCGTTCCCCCTGCCGCTGACTGTGCAGGCGGCGGCGCTGTTTGGCGGCCAGGCGGCGCTGAAAGTCCCGGTCGGGGGTGGGTGTGTTATCCGGCGTGCGCGGTTTGTCGGTCATTTCAGATCCATCACCCGGCGGAGAAAGCCCGCTTCGAGGCGGGCCACCGCCGAACGTACGGCCCGTTCGCGATCATCCAGTTCGACAAAACGCTCGTTGACCGTCGTCAGCAATTCTTCGAGAGGGACGCCGCCGACGGCGCGGCGCGTCGAGACGGTGACGGTTTCGGCCTGTTTCACCAGAATCCCCCGGTCCACCGCCAGATATTCCCCTTCAACCGCGTCCTTGCGGGTGAAAAAGAGCAGTCCCGGCGGTAATGCCGAAACGAAGTCGATAT
>JAVFAR010000021.1:0-29017 GCA_034002365.1 Trichloromonas sp. | reverse complement strand
AATCTGAAAACCGCCATTGCCGGAACGTATCACGCCTTTGATTTCGAAAAATACGCTCACCGTTACCTCGGCGAGTATCAGTATCGCTTCAATCGCCGATTTGATCTTGCTCGAATACTCCCGCGCTCGATTACGGCGGCGGCCCAAACTGTAAAAGCACAGGGGGACGTTGTGTAAAAGCACAGGGGGACGTTGTTTAATTGTTGAATAAGGCCCGCCTCTTTGCTACTCTCCCACCATGCCCCGTCAACCCCGCCTCGATATTCCCGGTCTGTTGCAGCACGTTATCGTTCGCGGTATCGAACGCCGGAATATTTTCCGCACCAGCGCTGATCGGCGTGATTTCATCGAGCGACTCTCCCGTCTGCTCGTCGAGACCGATACGGACTGCTATGCCTGGGCGTTGATCCCCAATCATTTTCACCTTCTCTTAAAGCCCAAAGGCTGTGAACTCAAGCACTTCATGCGTCGGTTGTTGACAGGCTACGCCGTCAATTTCAACAAACGCCACCGCCGCAGCGGGCATTTGTTTCAAAACCGCTACAAGTCGATTGTCTGCGAAGAAGACGCCTATCTACTGGAATTGATCCGTTACATCCATCTCAATCCGCTGCGGGCCGGGCTGGTTAAAAACCTGGAGTCTCTTGCGCGCTTTCCCTGGTGCGGTCATGGTGTTCTGCTGGGGAATGCCACGATGGATGGGCAATCCGTCAAAGACGTCCTTACTCTTTTTGCGGAGCAACCGGCCCAGGCGTGCAACAGCTATCTGGCCTTTGTCGCCGATGGCGTCGCTGTGGGCGAGCGCCCGGAACTGGTCGGCGGCGGGCTCCGGCGCAGTTGCGGTCAGAACATTCCTGAGGGACCACAGGCTTTTGATGAGCGGGTTCTCGGAGGCGGTGATTTTGTGGAAAAACTCAGTGGGCTCGAGCCGCTGAAAGAGAGTCTCGCTCCAAGGCTCGATCTGGGAACACTCGCACGTCGTGTCGCTGAACATTCCGAGATTGGCATCGATGAACTTGTCGAGAGAAGTCGTTATCCGCAGCGAACCGCGGCACGCGACCTCTTTTGCTATATTGCAGTCCGCATCCTTGGCTACAGCGGCGTTCAGACAGGGGAGGTGCTGGGGTTGCAACGGGCAGCGGTCAGTCATGCCGTAAGGCGGGGAAAGGTTCTGGCAGAGCAGGGGGGCTGGCGAGTAGAGTCGATAGTGTCAGCCGATTAAACGATTAAACAACGTCCCCTTCGTTCCCCCAACGTCCCCTTCGTTCCAACGTCCCCTTCGTTCCAACGTCCCCTTCGTTCCCCCACAACGTCCCCTTCGTTCCCCCAACGTCCCCTTCGTTCCCCCTTGGCCCGCTCTTCTTCCGTGAGAGGGGGGGGAACCTGAACAGTGGTTTAGTTGTTGACAAAAACATTCTGACATATATTTAATAGTCATGATGTAAACAAGCAGGATCAGCCGGGGGTTGGGGGGGGAGATCCGGCATCGCCCATGGCGATGGGGTAAGGCTTGCGCGGCCGGACCTCCGTCGCTCCCTTCTCGCACGACTCCTCCCATACGATTTTTCGACACGATGTATTGATAGGTGCGCGACCGGTCACGGGCTTCGCACCGAAGGTGCCGGAGCCTGTGATAGGCGCCGGGCTGTCCATGGGGCGGTTGCCCCGTTCACGGCATTGATGTTTGGCGGGAAGGAGGTGATCGGTTCGCTACCCATAGCCAGGGAACGCCTTAGCGCTTCCCTCGAATCGGCTTTTCGGCGAAGGGTATTAGATTGGGATATATTCGGATGCCTGCCACGGATTCTCGTCCGAACCACCCCGGAAACCTTCCGGGAAAATGTCTCATCACAGGGGGAAAAATGAAAATGGAAAGTATTTTTCGCATCGCGGAGGCCGCACGTCTTGGTTTGGCGCGCCTGGGGATCGGGTTTTTCTTGATCTTTCTTGCATCGTCCCCAGCCGGGGCACGGGTCGGCGGGCCCTGCGTCAACTGTCACACCATGCACAACAGCCAGGATGGAACGAGCGTCGTCGACGCCGACCTCGGGCTGCAACCCGCCCTGACCAGCACCGATTGCGTCGGTTGCCACTCCAATGATTCGGAAACCATCAAGGATCTCGGCGACGGTACCCGAATTCCCATCGTCTACACGACCAACGCCCCCAGCCTGGAGCCGGGAACGCCGACCTCCATGCTCGCCGGCGGCAACTTTCACTGGGTGAAAACCGACGACAACAAGGGGCACAACGTCTATGGCATTTCCGGCATGGACAGCCTGTTGCGCAATGCGCCGGGAGCTTCGACCTCCTGTTCCCCCTGCCATGACACCCTGGCCACCGCCAGAAGCGGTTGTCGCGGCTGTCACTTCCCGGCCCATCATGCCGACGATTCGGCGGTCGTGGTGACCGGCGAGCGGGGAGCCTATCGCTTCTTGGGCAACGTCATGTCCGAGGTGTTCAGCGGTTGGCCGCCCGAGACGCAAGGCGACTGGGGCCTGGGCGGCAAGGGCGTGGCGGGCATCGAGGATGCCGACTGGGAGCAGAGCGTTTCCGCCACCGACCACAACACCTATTCGGGAACCGAAGTGGTTTATCCCAAGGATGCCTTCTCCTATCTCAATCATGGTGTCATCGGCGAGGTCTGCACCGGCTGTCACGGCAATTTTCATCACCTGATGAATACCGGACAACCCGCCAACAATTCCTTGACCGGGGATCTCTCCGGGGTCTGGATCCGGCACCCGTCGGACGTGCTGATCCCCGACGCGGGGGAATATGCCGCCTATACCACTTATGATCCCCTGGCGCCGGCGGCCAAGCAGGATTTGACGGCGGACATGAAAAACTCGTCCACGGTCACCCCGGGAAGCGATATCGTGACCTGCATTTCCTGCCATCGTCCTCACGGCTCGCCCTATCCGGACATGCTGCGCTGGGATTATGCCGCCTGCGAGGCCGGCACGGCCAACGAAGAGTGCGGCTGCTACGTCTGTCATACGGCCAAGGACTGACGGACTCGCAAGCGTTTGCCACCGGTTTGCCGCTTTTTATGAATGGGACAAGGGTTGAGATTGAAATCCTGATTTAAGGAATTTCGTCAAAGAAGAAGGGCCACGCACCCGCAGGTGCGTGGCCCTTCTTCTTTGACGATAAAGACGGCTCAGGCCTTCGACGATTTTTCTTCCTCGACGATTTGGGCTTGCTCGACCTCGTCTTTAAGCCCTTTTTTGAAGTTGCGCAGGCCGCTGCCGAGGGCGCTGCCGACCTGGGGGAGTTTGCCGGCGCCGAAGACGATCAGCACCAGCACGAGAATAATCAGCATTTCCTGGGTTCCAAGTCCGAACATGGGGGGCTCCTTAAGGAGGAAAAAGGATAAAGGATAAAGGCAAAAGGAGGAACAGGGTTTTCTTCGGTCTTCAGCCTTCAGCCTTGGGTCTTCAGCCTCAACGTCTTGACCACGAAATTAACGATGGCCCCGGCGTCATTGAGATCGAGGACGGGGACGCCGAGCTCCAGCGGCTCGTCGCTGGCGACCGCGACCAGGGTCGGGTCGTTTTCCTCTCCCCGGCAGATGAGGGTGGCGCTGCGTTCCCGGCGGTGGATTTCGATCTTCGGCAGGCCGCTCTTTTTGAAGCCTTCGGTGACGATCAGATCGACGTCGGCGAAATAGGTGTCGAGCAACTCTTCCAGGGGCGGCGAGGCGGCGTGCTGCTTGACCAGCGCCAGTTTGGCCGGGGAACTGATGAGCATGGTGTCGGCGCCGGCGGCGGTGAGGCGATGGCTGTCCTTGCCGGGATGGTCGATGTCGAACTGGTGGGCGTCGTGCTTGATGACGCCGACCCGGTAGCCGCGGACTTTAAGCTCTGCGATGACTTTTTCCAGCAGGGTGGTCTTGCCGGTTCCCGATTTGGCGACGAAGGAGATGGCTTTGTGCTTCATGAAAGCTCCAGGCTAGGGTTCAGGCTTCGGCCGGGGCGAGTTCCGGCTCGAAAAGGTGGATGTCGACGGTCTCTCCGGCGGCGAAGTTCTCCCGCTCGGCGGGGAGGACGGCGACGCCGTTGGCGTGCAGCAGGGTGCTGAGGATACCGGTATTCTGGTCCCCGGCGCTGATCGCTGTCAAGTGGCCGTTGACGCGGCCGACCCGCACCCGCAGAAAATGCACCCGTCCGGCCTTCTTGGCGACCGGCGCTTGCAGGGTCGCCTGCAGCAGCGGCCGCAGCACCTGGCGGTGCCCGAGCATTTTCAGCAGGGCCGGACGGACAAAGGTGTCGAAGGTCAGCAGGCTGGAGACGGGGTTGCCGGGGAGGGAGAAGACCGGCACCTTTCCCGCCAGGCCGAAGGCGGTGGGGCGCCCCGGTTTGATGTCGATTTTCCAGAAAAGGGGCCTCACCCCCAGCTCCTCCAGCACGTCCCGGACCAGATCGCGATCACCGGCGGAAACCCCGGCCGAGGTGATGAGGGCGTCGGCGGTCAGTCCCAGGCGCAGTTTCTCCCGCAGGCTGGCGTGGTTGTCCCGGGCGATTCCGAGCAGGACCGGTTCGGCGCCGGTTTCGCGGACGGCGGCGCCGAGCGCCCAGGAGTTGCTGTCGACGATGGTTTCCGGCGACAGCTCGGTTCCCGGTTCCACCAGTTCGTCGCCGGTGGAAAGGATCGCCACCTTCGGCCGCCGGTGGACACTCACCCGGGTGCAGCCGCAGGTGGCGAGCAGGCTGATTTCCGCCGGGCGCAGCAGGGTGCCGGCGGCCAGGACCGGGCTGCCGGTGGTGATGTCTTCCCCTCGGCGGCGGATGTGATCCCCCGGCGCGGCCGATCCCTGCAGCAGGACTTCGGCGAGGCCGCCGTCCGTATCCTCGACGGGAACCACCGTGTCACAGCCGGGGGGGATGGGCGCGCCGGTCATGATGCGCACGGCGCAGCCGGGTTCCACCGCCGGTTCGGCGCGGCCGCCGGCGGGGATGTAACCGGTCACCCGCAGCCGCGCTCCGGGCCGGGCGTCGGCGGCGCGCAGGGCGTAGCCGTCCATGGCCGAGTTGTCGAAGCGGGGCAGATCGTAAGGCGCGACAAAATCCCGCACTAGGGTGCGGCCCACGGCGTCGAGCAGGGGAACGGTCTCTCCGTCCAGGGGGAGGACGTGGGCGAGGATCAGCGCCCGGGCATTTTCGAAGGATTGAGGCATAGGGAACTCCCGGAAACAGCCAGTCGATGGCTGGTTGAATCGGCAAGGGGATGACCGAGAATCCGGCCCTCGGCAAGGCGGATCTCCTCGGCCCCCAGACGCTGTACCAGGGCGCGGTCGTGGCTGGCCATGACCAGCGACAGCCCCTGGTCCCGCAGGCCGGCGAGCAGACCCTCGAAAGCGGCCGCGCTCGACTCGTCGAGGCCGGTGCTCGGTTCGTCGAGCAGCAGCACCCGGGGCCTGAGGGCCAGCGCCCGGGCCAGGGCGACACGCTGGATCTCGCCGCCGGAGAGGCGTCCCACCCGCCGCTCGCCGAAATCGCCGAGACCGACGGTTTGCAAGGCCCAAAGGGTGCGCCGGTTCCGCTCGCGGCGGGGGAGCCCCCGCAGTTTGAGGCCGAAGGCGAGATTGTCCGCCACCGTTCCCGCGAGGAGGAAGGGCGCCTGGTGAACCAGGGTAATCTCCCGTCGCAAACGGCAGAGGTGGTGGTTGCTTCCCGGCAAGGTTTGGCCGTCGAAGCGCAGTTCGCCGCCGCTGGGGCGTTCGAGCAGGGCGAGCAGATGGAGCAGGGTGCTTTTGCCCGCGCCGTTGGCCCCGGTCAGGGCGTAAAAGTGCCCCGGCTGAAGTTCCAGGCGGTCGATGGCAAGGACCGTGCGGCCCTCCCGGCGATGTTCGATCCGGTTCAGTTCATAAAGGGGCGTCATCCATCACCTCTGCTGCAGCAGGTTGAGAAAGAGATTGACCAGCAGGGCCACGGTCATCAGCACCAGGCCGAGGGCGAGGGCGAAGGCGAACTCCCCCTTGCTGGTTTCCAGGGCGATGGCGGTGGTCATGGTGCGGGTGTAGCCGCGAATGTTGCCGCCGAGCATCATCGCCACTCCGACCTCGGCGATGATCCGGCCGAAACCGGCGACCACCGCCGCCACCAGGCCGAAACGCACCTCCAGAAAAATCCGGAGCATGGCCCGCAGCGGCCCCGCCCCCAGGGTCAGGGCGGTGGGGAGGATGCGCGGATCGGCTCCGGTCACCGCCGCCACCGTGTAGTGAGCGACGATGGGCACCGCCAGGACGATCTGACCGAGCATCATCGCCGCCGGGGTGAAGAGCAGGCCGTGCTCGCCGAAGGGTCCCTGACGGCTGAGCAGGCCGTAGATGAGCAGGCCGACGACCACCGTCGGCATCGCCATCAGGGTGTTGAGCAGGGTCAGGGTCAGGCGCTTGCCGGGAAATTCCCGCAGGGCGATGACGCCGCCCAGGGGGACGGCGACGACCATGGCGGCGAGAATCGCGCCGAAGGAGACGGACAGGGAGGTCCAGACCGTGGTCAGAACCTCCCTGTCCAGGTTGAGCAGCAGGGCCAGGGCCGTGCCCAGGGAGTCGCCGAGAAAGTACACGGGGTCTCAGTAGGTGAAGAAGAGCTGCTGGCCGTTGACGGTGAAGCCGGAAATCAGCTTCCGCCCTTCCTCCGACAGGAGAAAATCGACGAAGGCCTCGGCCAGTTTCGCGTTGACGTGGGGGTGGCGCTCGGGATTGACGACGATCAGGCCGTAGGGGTTGAAGAGCCGCTTGTCCCCCTCGGCGACGATGCGCAGATCGTTCTTGGCGGCGAAGGCGATCCAGGTGCCGCGGTCGGAGAGGGTGTAGCCCTGGCGTTCGCCGGCCATGGTGATGACCTCGCCCATGCCCAGGCCCGCTTCCAGATACCAGGCGCCGGCCGGTTCCACGCCCGCCGCCCGCCACAGCTCCTTTTCCTTGCTGTGGGTGCCCGAAAGGTCGCCGCGCGAGACGAAGGGCGACCCGCTCGCGGCGATCTTTTTCAGCGCCTCGGCGATGCCGGCGCCGCCGAGCACCCCGGCCGGGTCGCCGTTGGGGCCGAGCAGCACGAAGTCGTTGTACATGAGATCCTTGCGCTCGACGCCGAAGCCTTCGGCGACGAACTTCTCTTCGTTGGCCTGGTCGTGCACCATGACCACGTCCACGTCCCCGGCCTCGCCGAGTTTGATGGCCTTGCCGGTGCCGACGGCGATGACGTCGACCTTGCAGTTCCGGGCTTTCTCAAAAGGGGGAAGGATGGCCCCGAGCAGCCCGGAATTCTCGGTGGAGGTGGTGGTGGCCAGGCGCAGGCGTTCCTCGGCCGAGGCCGGGGCGATGAGGAGGATGCTGAGCAGGAGCAGAGCGAGGACGGTACGGAGTTGGTGCATGGCGGGTGTCTCCCTGGTTGAAGGATGAAAAAAATAGCCCTTCCCACAGGGAAAGGGCCTCTTGACCGGCGCGGGCGTCGGTCAACCAGGGGTCTCCTTTCCAAACGGGAGGCCCGGCCGTTTCCAGCCGAACCCATGGATCGCAGGCCGTGGGGTTTGATCCCGGTAGGCCCTGCGATTCGGAGAAGTTGCCAGTATAAGGTGCTTTCCGGCTTTTGCCTAGCGTCTTACGGCGAATTTTTCCATGCCGGGCGTTTCCATGACATTCAGGGCTTGATCGCGCAGGGCGAAATACTCTTCCGGGGTATTGATGTTGCGGAAGGAGAGCCCTCCCGGGTCGATTTCCCGCACGTGCGCCAGGGCCATTTCGGCCACGGCCACCTGGGGGAAGAAGCCGACGATGCGCTTCTTCCCACTGTCGAGCAGGGCTTCGATGGCGGGCAGGCAGGATTTGGCGTAGCAGGCGTGCAGCGGCTCCAGTCCCCATTCGCTGCGAGGGATCACCACCTCGGCCCGCGTATCGCAGGCGCAGAGGGAGCGGATCACCTCCTCGGAGAGAAAGGGCATGTCGCAGGCGACGACGAAGATGCGTTCGCTGCGGGCATGGCAGAGCCCCGAATGGATGCCGGCCAGCGACCCCTGCTTGTAGTAGATGTCCGGCACCTTGCGGCAGGGGATTTCCGTATACAGAGAGGGCGAGTTGGTGACGATGACGACTTCGTCGAAGAGTTCGTCCAGCTGCCGGTGGATGTGCTCGATGAAACGCCCGCCGTGCCAGGGCAGAAGCGATTTGTCGCTGCCCATGCGCCGCGACTCGCCGCCGGCGAGGATGACGGCGCTGACGCCGGCGATCTTCGCTTTCCGGGTCGGGGTGGTGAGCCCTTCGGGGCGGCTGTAGACCTCGAAACTCTCCCCGCGCAAATAACCGATGAGGGTGATGCCCAGCTCCTCGCTCATGCGGATCGCCATATCCGTCGGCGAGGTGCGCGAGGCGATCAGGGCAATGCCGAGGCGCGCCGCCTTGGCCACCATCTCGGTGGAGACCCGGCCCGAGGCGACGAGCAGCTTGCCGGTCAGGTCGATCCCTTTGAACAGCGCCTCGCCGGCGATGCGGTCGAGGGTGTTGTGCCGCCCCAGATCCTCGGCGTAGAGAAGGAGTTTTTCGCCATCGCCCACGGCCGCCGAGTGAATGCCGCCGTGACTGCGATACTGTTCGGCCCGTCGCTGCAGTTCGCGCATCAGGGCGAAGATCGCCGTCGGGGCGACCGGTTGGCGGCTCGCGGAGGGATGGGGCAGGGTGGCTGAGCCGGTCGGCAGATTGAAGGAGATGCCCGTGCCGCAACCGGAAGTGAGGGTCGGCTGAAGGCGCTCGGGGATCTCCCCCTTCAGCCGCACCTGGGCGGCGCCGAACTCGGCACAGACGCCGAGTTGGAGAAGATCGTCGAGCTGTTCGACAAAGCCCTGATTGCGCAGAAAGCCGGCCACCAGAAAGTTGAGCTGATGGGGAGAGGCGATGAGGGTCGCCAGTTCCCGGCCGTTGACCGTCAGGCGCAGGGGGAATTCCCGCACCACCGGCCGAGCGGAACGGGTCAGTCCGCCGTTTCTGTAGGTATGAACAGGACGTTGGTTCGCGTGTTCCATGGTCTGATCCTCGGTTCATTTATCCCCTCCCCCAAGCCGGGGGAGGGGAAAGTGACGACTAGCCGCCGTGGGAGGCCGCCTTGGTTTCGGGCTGCGCCCCTTCGATCTTGCGGAAGCGGTCGGGAATGGTGTAGTCGACCGTTTCCGGGTGGTGTTCGAAGACCGGGAAGTATTTGGCGATCAGCACGAAAAAGAGGATGTGGGCGGCGATGATGCCGACCGTGACCATCGATTCGAGAAAGTTTGGGGCGTAAATCTCCTGCCCCGGCAGAATCATGCCGAACATCGAGACGTTGAAGCGGTTGAGGACCAGGCCGAAAATCACCAGCCCGGCGGCTCGCAGCTGCATGGCCTTGTCGGCGCGGATGCGGTGTTGCAGGAACATCCAGAAGGGCAGCAGCAACCCGACGACGACCTCGGCGATGAACAGGGTGGTGAGCACCGGCCGGTCGAAGAAGGGGCCTTCGGCCAGGACCAGCAGGGCATAGAGCTTGACCAGCATGTAGACGCCCATGACCCAGGGGATGATCCGGGTCAGGGTGGCGAGCAGGTCCGATTCGTCCGGCTGGCCCATGTAGCGGTGGACCAGGCTGGCTTCGAGGATGACGATGGCAAGGCCGGTGAAGATCGCCGAGAGCCAGAACTGCAGGGGGAGCAGCGGGTTGTACCAGAGGGGGTGGAGCTTGTCGACGGCGATGAGGAAGAAGGTGCCGAGGGTCGACTGGTGCAAGGTCGAGATCATCGCCGCCAGGATGGCGAAGGGCAGTTGCAGGTTACGCAGCAGCCGCAGGGGGATGTGCCAGCCGAAGCGTTCCGACACCGGATGGAGAAACTCCAGGAAGAGGACGGTGGTGTAGGCCATGACGCACATGGAGACTTCGAACATGGGCGAATGGACATTCCAGTTCCAGGGGAAGAGGACGTAGATCCCCCGGTGCGGCTGGCCGAGGTCGAGCATCAGCCCGACGCAGACCAGCGAATAGCCGAGAAATCCGGTGACGATCGCCGGCCGCACCAGCGGTTCGAGCTTGCGGATGTGGAAGACGTGGGCGACCACGCCGATGGTGAAGGCCCCCGCCGCCAGCGGAACGGCGGTGACGACGTCGAAGGAGATCCACAGCCCCCAGGGATAGGTGTCGTTGAGGTTGGTGGTCGCGCCCAGGCCGAAAATGAAGCGGATCGCCGAACCGACGGCCGCGAGAAAGACCAGGAAGATCAGAAATTTGATGAAGCGATGATAGCCCTGTATTTCGTTGAGAATCACTCTGGCCGGGGTCATTTCGGGTTCTCCTTATGGTCGTTCGCGGAATCTTCGGCCGCCGTCGGGGTCGTACCCTGGGCCTCTTCCTGGGCCTTGCGGATGCGTTCCTTGCGGTGCTGGAACCAGGTGATGGCCGAGAGGGTGCCGCCGACGCCGATGAAGATGCCGGGGACCAGGCGCAGCGCCTGCCAGGTGTAGGAGGGGAGCGCCCGCATCGTCACCGGCTTGAAGCCGAGCTCGTCGAAGGGCAGGGCGGTCAGATAGATGACGCCGGTGCCGCCGGCTTCTTCCTTGCCGTAGACCTTGGGCAGGTATTTGTCGGGATGGGCGGTGATGCGCCGCTCCGCTTCCTTGATCATCGCCCCCCGGGGGCCATAGCTGATCGCCGTTGGGCAGGTGGTGGCACAGGCCGGTTCCAGCCCTTCCTTGACCCGGCTATGGCAGCCGGTGCATTTGCGCACCAGGGGAAAGGCCTTGCTCCACTCGTACTTGGGCACGCCGAAGGGGCAGGCGATCATGCAGAAACGGCAGCCGATGCAACGCTCCGAATGGTAGACCACCGGCCCCTCCGGAGTCTTTTCGAAGGCGCCGACCGGACAGACCGAGGCGCAGGCCGGTTCGTTGCAGTGCATGCACATCTCTTTGTAGAAGGCGAACTCGTTCTGCCCGTTTTTCTGGTAGTCGCGGAACTTGATGCGGGTAAAGGTGTGTTCGCTCATCGCCGGCGGGTTCTGGTAGCCCTCGCCGGAGAAGAAGGCCGTCTTTTCCGCCGGCAGCTGGTTCCACTGCTTGCAGGCGACCTGGCAGCCCCGGCAGCCGGTGCATTTGGTCATGTCGATGAGAAACGCCATATCCTGGGAAAAGTCCTTGCGGCCGCTCATGCCTCAATCCCCCCTTTCTCGATGCTGCACAGAAACGCCTTGTATTCGGGGATCGTGGTGTTGGCGCAGCCAACCGCCGCGGTCAGGACGTTGGCGCTGTCCCCCTTGGCCAGTCCGGCGAAGCCGAAGTGCCAGGGGAGTCCCACCTGTTCCACCATCCGCCCGCCGATGCGCAGCGGCTTGATGCGCGAAGTCACCAGCGCCCGGGCCTGGATGTTCCCCCGTTCGGAGGAGATGGTCACCATGTCGCCGTTCTTGATCCCCTTCCAGCTCGCCAGCCCCTCGCTCATCTCCACGAACATGTCGGGAACGAGTTCCACCAGCCAGGGGAGGTTGCGGGTCATGGCCCCGGCCTGCCAGTGTTCGGAAACCCGGTAGGTGGTGCCGATGCAGGGGAACTTCTCGCGGTTGCTGAGTTTGGCCGGCGGCCGCACCGCCGGGTTGGTCTGCTGCGCGCAGAGCAGGTTGCCGGTGGGGCTTTCCATCGGCTCGTAATGGACCGGAAAGGGGCCGTCGGCGAGACCCGCCGCGTAGAGCCGGCCGAAGCCTTCGGCGTTCATGATGAAGGGATAGCGGCCGTCGGGTTTGTTCATCGGCGGCCAGGGTCCGTCGGGGACATCCCCTTCCCATTTGCCGGTGAGCTCGTTCCAGGCGATGACCGTGCGCTTGGGATTCCACGGCCGGCCGTCGGGATCGACGGAGGCGCGGTTGTAGAGCACCCGCCGGTTCACCGGCCAGCACCAGGCCCAGTTGTGGTACATCTCCAGGCCGGTGGGGTCTTCCTTGCCCCGCCGCTGCATGAGATTGCCCGCGTCGGTGTAGGAGCCGCAGTAGAGCCAGTTGCCCGAGAGGGTCGAACCATCGGCCTGCAAGGCGGCGAAGGCCGGCACCTGCTGGCCTTTTTTGTAGAGCTTGCCGTTGATCTCCACATCGCGGGTGAACTGGCCGTTGATCTCGCGGGCGACCATTTCGATGTCGGGCTCATGGCCGTCGCCGTAGTTCCACGACAGGTTGAGGATCGGTTCGGGAAAGACCCCGCCCTTGGCGTAGAGGTCCTTGAGCCGCCGATAAAGCTGATCGATGATGAAGGCATCGCTTTCGGCCTCGCCCGGGGGATCGACCGCCTTGTAGCGCCACTGGGCCCAACGCCCCGAGTTGGCGACGCTCCCCTGCTTCTCCACGGAACTGGCGGCGGGCAGGAGGAAAACCTCGGTCTGGATCTCTTTCGGATCGACGCCGGGGCGTTTCCAGAAGACGCTGGTATCCGTTTCCCAGAGATCGACCGCCACCATCCACTTGAGTTTGGCCAGGCCCGCGCCGATGGCCAGGGAGTCGGGGCCGCCGACGATGGGGTTGGTGCCCATGCAGAAGAGGCCGTCGAAGCCCCCCTGCTGGAGGCGGTCCATGAGCATGATGAAGGAGTAGTTGCCCCCGCGTTTGGGTAGATAGTCGAAGGCGAAGCCGTTGGCCGCCGTGGCCTTCTCCCCCCACCAGGCCTTGAGCAGGCTGACGACATATTTGGGGGTGTTGCTCCACCAGTTGGTGCTCTTGTCGTCCGTCGCCTTGGGGGTGATCTTGGCCAGATAGCCGGCCAGGCCGAGATCGGTGATTTCCGGCGACTTCAGGTAGCCGGGAATGACGTGGTAGAGCAGCGCCATGTCCGTCGAGCCCTGGACGTTGGCTTCGCCGCGCAGGGCGTTGATGCCGCCGCCGGCGATGCCGATGTTGCCGAGCAGCAGCTGGAGCATGGCGTAGGAACGCACGTTCTGGGTGCCGTAGGTGTGCTGGGTGGTGCCCATGGCGTACATGATGGTCGCCGCCCTGTCCGGGCGGGCGGTTTCGCACAGGGTCCGGGCGGCGGCGGTGAAATCCTGGATGGCCGTGCCGGTGATCTCGCAGACCAGTTCCGGAGTGTACTCGGCGTAATGGGCCTTGAGCAGCTGGTAGACGCAGCGCGGATCCTGCAGGCTCGGGTCGCGCAGCGGCCGGCCCTCGGCGCCGGTCTGGTACTTCCAGCTGCCCTTGTCGTAGCTGTAGGTTTCCGCGTTGTAGCCGGAGAAAAGGCCGTCCTGGTAGTCGAAACCTTCGTCGATGAGGAAGGAGGCGTTGGTGTAGTGGACCACGTAGTCCCGATGGATCAGGTCATTCTTCAGGGCATGGTTGATGATGCCGCCGATGAAGGCGATGTCCGTTCCCGGCCGCAGCTGGGCGTAGATGTCGGCCTTGGAGGAGGTGCGGGTGTAGCGGGGATCGACGGAAATGAGCTTGGCCCCGCGATCCATCGCCTTCTCCACATATTTGAAGGAGATCGGGTGGTTCTCGGCGGGGTTGGAGCCGATGCAGAGAATCACGTCGGCATGTTGAATGTCGTTCCAGTGGTTGGTCATCGCGCCGCGACCGAAGGAGGCTGCCAGACCGGCAACCGTGGCGCTGTGTCATATTCGCGCCTGATGTTCGAGGTAGGCGACGCCCATGGCCCGGGAGAACTTGCTCCACAGGTAACATTCCTCGCTGTCGAGGGCGGCGCCGCCGAGAAAGGCCATCCCCTCGTTGCGGTTGACGGTGTAGGTCTTGCCGTCGCGGGTTTCGGTCTTGACGAAGTTTTTGTCCCGGGAGTCCTTCATCAGTTCGGCGATGCGGTTCATCGTCCAGTCCCAGGACTTCTCCTCCCATTTGTCGCTGCCGGCGGCGCGATATTGAACCTTGGTCAGGCGCCGTTCGTTGTTGGCCACCTGGAAGAGGGCGCTGCCCTTGGAGCAGAGGGCCCCCTGGTTGATGGGATGCTCGGGATCCCCCTCGATATTGACGATCTTGCCGTTCTTGGTGTGGACCAGCATGCCGCAGCCGACCGCGCAATAGGGGCAGACGGTGGTGCTCACCTGCAAGCCCTTGGTGCGCAACTCGGGGGAGTCGGCGCTCGCCTTGGCCTGTTTGCCGCTCAGCGCCAGGGTGCCGGCGGCCAGTCCGCTGCCCTTGAGAAAATTTCTTCGTGAAATACCCATGACCATCTCTCTCCTTGTGAATGTGTGCCCCCGTCATGAAGGCGGGCTCATTCTTCCTTGGCAACGCCCGTGCCAAGCCCTTCCCGCCTTTCGACAAACTGTGTTTTCGCAGTCAAAACAGCTAGTAACGTAAACGCTTTGGACGGCGTTGCGAGCGGCCGGCGAACCTTCCCGCCGGGTCGGGACGACCCAGCCGGGTCATTCCGACCCGCTGCGCGGCGGCGACGGCGGCGAAACAGGCGATCGTCTGGGCGGTCGTGGGCGACATCGCCGGTGAAGAGAAGGACTGAATTCAAGGCGTTGACGAGGAAGGGACATTTTTACCGCCGGGGATTGCCTTGGATTGTGGCGCTTTTTGCATGTATCATGGGCGAGCCGAGGCAAGGGAGGATTGCATGGAAAACCGGATTCTGATCTGTGACGACGAAGAGGGGATGCTGCGCTACCTGGGGAAGATGGTCAGAACCTGGGGCTATGAGGTCGAGACCTTCACCAGTCCGACCCTTTTGGTCCGGCGTCTCGAAGAGACGGACGGCGGCGGCGATCTGCTGCTGCTCGACGTGAAGATGCCGGAGATGGACGGCATCGAGGCCCTGCGCCGGGTGCGCAAGGCCCGGCCCGAACTGATGGTGGTGATGATGACCGGGCACGGCACCATCGAGTCGGCGGTGGAGGCGATGAAGCTTGGCGCCTACGACTATCTGACCAAGCCCTTTCCCCAGGAAAAGCTCTTCGCCCTCATCCAGCACTGCCTGGAACGGGAGCGGCTGATCGAGGAAAACCAGTCGCTGAAAAAAGAGCTGCGCGAACGCCAGACGCCGACGGAGCCGGTCTTTCGCAGTCCCCGTTTCGGTGAAGTCGTCGATTTGGCGCGCCAGGTCGCGGAGAGCGACTCGAATGTCCTGATCCTCGGCGAGAGCGGCACCGGCAAGGAACTCATCGCCCGCCTCATTCATGACGCCGGTCCCCGGGCCAACCGGCGCTTTCTCGCCGTGAACTGCGCCGCCTTCTCGGAAACGCTCCTCGAAAGTCAGCTCTTCGGCCACATCAAGGGCGCCTTCACCGGCGCCGTGCAGGCGCAGAAGGGGCTCCTCGACGAGGCGCACGAAGGGACGCTGTTCCTCGACGAGGTCGGCGACCTCAGCCCCAGCCTGCAAGCCAAGCTGCTGCGGGTGCTGCAACTGGGCGAGTTCATCCCCGTCGGCGCGACCCGGCCGCGTCAGGTCGATGTGCGCTTTGTCGCCGCCACCAACAAGAACCTTGTCGAAGAGGTGCGCCAGGGGAATTTCCGCGAGGATCTCTTCTACCGGCTCAATGTCTTCGCCCTGGAACTGCCGCCGCTGCGGGAGCGCCCCGAGGATATCGAACCGCTGGCCGAGCATTTTCTCCAGCGGCTGGCCCGCAAATCCCGCCGCCCGCCCAAAGGGCTGACGGCGAAGGCTTTAGCCGTCATGCACGGCTACCACTGGCCGGGGAACGTGCGCGAGCTGGAAAATGTCATCGAACGCGGGGCGATTCTCGCCCGGGGGGAATACATCGACGTCGCCATGCTCCCCTTCAAGCCGGGGGTCTCTCCCCCCGCCGCCGCTCCCTCTTCGGAACACGTCGCCCCTCTCGGGCTGCGCGAGGCCGAACGGCGCGAGATGATCCGGGCTCTGCGCCAAACCGGCTGGAACAAGAGCCAGGCGGCTCTGCTCCTCGGCGTCACCCGCAAGACCATCGACCGCAAGATCAAGGACTTCGGACTCACTCCCGCCGATCTGGAGGAACGGCCATGAGGCCGGTCCCCTTAAGGGCTCTCTCCATTCGCGGCAAGCTCACCCTGGCGACCCTGGCGCCGCTTCTGGCGGTGCTGCTTCTCGTCTCCTTCGCCGCATCCTGGCTGATCGGCGCCTGGGTGGTCGGCGAGGCCCAGAAACAGGTGCGCAACGGCTTGAGCGCGGCCCGGGAAATCCTGCGCCACGAACAGGAGCGGGTCGGGGATCTGGTGCGCCTGACCGCCGGCTCCACCGGTCTGGTCGAGGCCTTGCGCCGGGGGGATCTGGCGCGCCTCGCCATGGAACTGGCCGCCATCCGCACCCGCCAGGGGCTGGATGTCCTCAGCCTGAGCGATGCCCGGGGGCGGCTGCTCATTCGCGGCGCCGCCGCGCCGTCCGTCGCCGTTGCCAATTCCGCCCCCCTCTCCCCCCCGGCGGCGCGAGCGCTGCGGGACGGCGCTTATTCCGGGGTGGTGCTGCTCGACGAGGAGGCTCTGACCCGGGAAAGCGGCAGCCTGGCGGAGCGGGCGCGGGTGACCGGCGCCGACGGCAACGTGGAGCGGCGCGGCATGTTCCTTCTCGGCGGGGCGCCGGTCTTTGCCGCCGACGGCGAGCTCCTCGGCGGGCTTTACGGCGGGGTGCTGCTCAACGGTAATCTGCCCCTGGTCGACCGCATCCGCGACATCGTCTACGGCGCCGAAAGTGCCGAAGGGGAAGAACCGGGGAGCGCCACCCTCTTCGTCGGCGATCTGCGCGTCGCCACCACCGTGCGCCTGTCCGGCGGTGAACGGGCCGTCGGCACCCGGGTTTCGGCGGAGGTCGCGCGGGCCGTGCTGCGCGAGGGGCAGCCCTGGCTGGCCCGCGCCCAGGTTCTCGACCGCTGGTATCTGACCGCCTACGAGCCGATCTTCGACCCCCAGCGACAGATTATCGGCGCCCTCTATGTCGGCCTCCTCGAAGCCCCCTTCGACCGGCTGAAAAATCTCGCCCACGCTTCTCTTTTCGCTCTGCTGCTGGTCGGCGGCGGCCTCGGCTATCTCTTCTCCCGGCAGATCGCCGACCATCTCTCGCGGCCGGTACAGCGTCTGGCCGAAAGCGCCGAGCGGGTCGCCGCCGGGGAGCGGGACATCCGTTTGCCGGTGGCCGGGGAAGACGAGATCGGCCACCTGACCGCCGCCTTCAACCGCATGACCGCCGCCCTGCGCCAGCGGGACGAGGAACTCGGCGATCTCACCCGCGATCTGGAACATCAGGTGGCGCACCGCACCGCCGAACTGGAGGAAAAGAGCCTGCAACTGATCAAGGCCCAGGAGGAACTGCTGCGCAGCGAAAAGCTGGCGGCCATCGGCTCGCTGGCCGCCGGTGTCGCCCATGAAATCAACAACCCCGCCGCCATCATGCGCGGCAACGTCGAAATCTTGCTGATGGAGATTCCCCCCGGTGCCGAGGGGCGCGAAGAGGCTGAGGAGATTCTCAAACAGACCGAACGGGTTTCGCTGATCACCGGCAACCTCCTCGCCTTCGCCCGGGAACAGGCGATCCATCCGGCGCCGGTGTCCGTCGTCGAGCTGATCGAGGAAATTCTCGCCCAGGTCAGCCATCAGGCGCCTCTGGCCGGGGTACGCGTCGAACGTCGCCTGCCCGCCGACCTGCCGCCGGTTCTCGGCGACGGCGAGCGCCTGCGCCAGGTGTTCACCAATGTCGTGCTCAACGCCGTACAGGCCATGGACGGCCGGGGGGAGCTGATTCTCGCGGGCAAGAGCGAGGCGGGCTTCGTCGAGATCACTGTCCGCGACAGCGGTTGCGGCATCCCCCCGGAATTGCGGGAGAAGATTTTCAACCCTTTCTTCACCACCAGGAAGCGCGGCACCGGCCTGGGGCTCTCCATCTCCTACGGCATCGTCAAGGCCCACGGCGGCGGCATCGCCGTCGAGAGCGCCGAAGGGCAGGGAAGCCTCTTCCATATCCGACTGCCCGTCGCCGGGTAGAATCCCTGCCGACAAAAAAAGCCCCGCTTCCAAAGGAAGCGGGGCTTTTGACGGCAAAAGGACGATCTTTCTAGTTGAGCGGCGTCATTGGCGGCAGGACAAAGTTTTTCGGGGTCTTGTCCTTGTAGTCGTCGCTCAGGGTCTTGAGGAAGGCGACCAGGTCGGCTTCCTCCTGGGGCGTCAGGCCGAGATTGCCGAGTTCGTCGCGGTTGACGTTTTCGGGCACTTCCGGAACGTCCCAGGTGCCGTCGCCGGCGGTGTTGTAGAAGCGGACGATCTCTTCCAGTGTGGCGAAATAGCCGTTATGCCCGTAAGGCGGGGTGAGGGCGATGTTGCGCAGGCTCGGTACCCGGAACTTGCCGTTTTCCGCCGGGTCGCCCAGACGGCCGCCGAGGCCGAGGTCGACGGGCAGACCGGCGATCAGCGGGTTTTCGCTCTTGGGAATCCCCAGGTTGTCGTAGGTGAAGTCGCTGAACAGGGGGGGCACGATGGTGCCGTCGGGATTGGTCGTCGCCGCGCTCGGATGGCAGGCGGAGCACATCGCCTTGCCTTCGTAGAGGGCCAGCCCATTCCGTTCCTGATCGGTCAGTTTGGCTTTTCCCGCCAGATAGTAGTCGAATTTGGAATTGAACTTGACGAAGCGGGTGGACTGCTCGAAGACGGCGATGGCCTGGGCGGTTTTGTCGTAGGCGTTGAGCACCTGCGCCGGGTCGTTGAGATCGAGGGTGGCCAGGTCGATGCCGTAGACCGAGGCGAAGAGTTTGACGTACTGCTTGTAGTTCTTGTTGGCGGGGTCGGCGATGGCGGCGATCACCGCTGCTTCGTCGGGCATGGCCATTTCCACGGGATTGAGGAAGGGGCCCTTGGCCTGATCCTTGAGGGTGTCGGCGCGGCCGTCCCAGAACTGGCCGCCGAAATAGAGCCCTTCGGCATCATCGAAGCCGAAAGTGGGGATGAAGGCGGCGTAGCCGGAGGTCGGCGAGTTGCGCCCGCCGTTCAGCATGGGGTTCGAGCCGAGGGAGACCACGCTGTTCCAGGGATCCTGCACGTTCATGGGGTCGGCGAAGCCGGTGGCGGGCAGGTGACAGCTGGCGCAGGACTGGTTCTGGTTGATCGAGAGGTTTTTGTCGAAGTAGAGGCGTTGACCGAGGGTTTCCTCGTCGGTGCCGGCCAGGGCGCCGGCGGCGGTGCCGACGAACAGGACACAGCTGAGCAGAGCGAGCCATTTCTTCTTCATTTTTTGTGCTCCTTTCGGGAAGGGTGAACAGTGGAATCCATATATAACAGCCTTTGTCTCGATTGCAAGTTCAGTCCCGGTTGGTTTTTGGTTAGAAAATCGCCGGACGCAGCTACGTCGCGGAAGCAGGCGCGGCGATTCGACGCTGGGTGCAGGCCACTCCCGGGGCGGACGGTATGAATCTGATCCTGCTCTTTCCCGATGATTTTGTCGCGCCGGATCGCGTTCTCCTGACCGGGCGGCGCCTGCGCCATGTGCTGGAGGTGCATCGGGCGGCTGTGGGGCAAAGCCTGTGCGTGGGAGAAGCCGGGGGGAGGATCGGAAGCGGACAGGTTCTGCGGCTGGGTGATGCCGGGTTGGAGCTGGCGGTGGCTTTCGAACAGGCACCGCCGTTGCCCTTGCCGGTGACCTTGCTGCTGGCCCTGCCCCGGCCCAAGGTGCTGAAGCGGGTGCTGCTGACGGCGACCTCGATGGGGGTGAAGCGGATCGTGCTGATGAACAGCTTTCGGGTGGAGAAGAGTTTCTGGAAGAGTCCGGCCCTGGTCGGCGAGGCGTTACGGGAACCGCTGATCCTCGGGCTGGAACAAGCGCGGGATACGGTGCTGCCGGAGGTGCTGCTGAAACCCCTGTTCAAGCCCTTTGCCGAAGATGAGCTCCCCGCCCTGAGCGCCGGGAGCATCCGTCTGGTCGCTCATCCCTTGACCGGGCGGCCCTGCCCGCGGGAAGTCTCCGGCTCCGTGACCCTGGCGGTCGGACCGGAAGGGGGGTTCATCCCCTATGAAATCGAAAAGTTGCAGGAGGCGGGATTTCTTCCCTGCGCCCTTGGCGAGCGCATCCTGCGGGTAGAAACGGCTGTGACGACGCTCTTGGCGCGGCTCTTCTGAAGAGTTCAGGCGCCGAGGTATTGGCCCAGGGCACGGTCGATCCGGCAGATGTGCTCGAACAGCCAGTCGATGACGGCTTCATCGAAGTCCCGTTTCAGCACCGCGGTCATGCCCTCGGCGGCCATGCGCCTTTCGAGGTCGGCGATTTTGGCGCAAAAGGCCCGGTGTTCGGCGGCATGGCGTTCCCGTTCGGGATAGCCGGATTCGTGCATCAGGCGTTCTTCGGCGGCGAAGTGATCCTGGGTGTATTCCTTGAGAAACTCGAAAAGCCGGGCGATTTCCTCATCCTCCCGCCCTTCTTCGATCGCCGCGACCAGCTGGTTGACCCGCTCGATCAGACTGCGGTGCTGGTCGTCGATGAGTTCGCTGCCGACGGCGATTTCCGGGGTCCAGTACATGTGGCTCATGGCAGGGTCTCCTCGGGGGGGCTATCGGTTTCCGTGCAGCAGACCCGGTCGCGGCCGGTGTGTTTGGCCCGGGAAAGGGCTTCGTCGGCCCGTTGCAGGGTGCCGGTCAGATCGAGAATTTCGCCGGCGAGAACGGCGACGCCGAGGCTGATGGTGACCGGCAGGCTCAGGCCATCGACATCGAAGGGGGTTTCGCCCACCGCCCGGCGCATGCGCTCGGCCACGGCCACGGCCGCCGGGGCGTCCGTTCCCGGCAGCACCGCCAGGAATTCCTCCCCGCCATAGCGGCCGAAGAGGTCGTAGTCGCGTAATTCGATCTTGATGCGGCGCACCACCTGGCGCAGCACCGTATCTCCTACCAGGTGCCCATGGCGGTCGTTGATCGCCCTGAAACGGTCGATGTCGACCATCACCAGGGCGATCGCCTGCTCCGGCGACTGGTTCATGGCGCGGCGCAGACGCGAGGCTTCCTTGCGCGCCCGGTTGAGGATCTCGCCGCGATTGAAGGCGCCGGTCAGGGGGTCGATGCTGGCCAGCTGCGTCAGCTGCTCCTGGGCCTGGCGCAACTGCAGCACCCCCTGACGCACGACCAGAAAGGCGGCGGTAAAGACGCTGACAAGAATCAGGGCCAAGAGCCCGGTCGCGGCCAGCACCCCCCGGCGGATTTCCTCGCGGTAGCGGGTAACGTCCATGTACAGCTCGAAGCAGCCGGCAATCTGGTGGTCGTCGAGAATCGGCACGTAGGTTTCGACCACATCGACGTCGAACTGCTGCTCTTCGGCCAGGTCGAGAACCGTTTCCCGGCTTTCCAGGCGGCTGTCGACCCGGCCCGCGAGGGCCTTGGCCAGGCGCGGGTTGCCGCTGTCGATCTGGCCGACGATCCCCGGGTCGGTGCTGTAGAGGATTTTTCCCGTGGCGTCGTAGATCTTGATTTTGACCACGTCGAAGGGGGCGGAGAGGGTGCGCAGGCGGTGGTCGAGACGCTCCCGGTTCGGGGCGGAGAGGGTCAGACGGCCGGATTTGTCGAGAAGGAGCCGGCCTTCGCCGGAGAGCAGCTCGCTCAGCCCCACGGCGGTCTCCTCGGCATTGTGGATGACGTGGGCGGTGAAGACCCGGTGGATGCCGTAACCGGCCAGAGAGAGGATGACCAGCAGGGACAGAACCGCGACCCAGGACATCAGCCGCATCAGTCCGTCGGGATCCAGGCGGGGCATATGCTCGATGGCGGCGATCTCTTTCATCTCGTCTCCAGTGCCGGGGCAACATCCGGAGCGCTCCGGAGTCTCAACTCCCGCCGAGAATACACCGAATGGCCTCTTTCCGGTAGTCGAAAATCCGCCCCAGCTGCAGCCGGATCAGGGGCAGGGCGAGATTCCCCAGGGGGTAAAGGGGGAGCTGGTAGAGAACCTCATCCTCCCAGTGTCCCGCCCGCGACGGCGCTGAACCGGTGCCGGTGAATCCACTGGCGGTACGGTCCCCGGCGCTGTTCGTCGACGAACTGGTACGGGGGTTCCCAGCAGGTGATTTCCGTTTTCCAGGAAAAGGGGAGGCCGAAGAGGCGCAATCGGTAATCGATGAAGGTGCCCTCGGCGACATGGATGGGCGGCGGGGTGAGAATGCGGAAGTTCAGTTCCGGCGGAGTGATCCGTTCCAGGTTGCCGGCATCGGCGAAGAAGGCGAAGACCATCGTCGATGGGCAGG
This sequence comes from Trichloromonas sp., assembly GCA_034002365.1. GTDB lineage: Bacteria > Desulfobacterota > Desulfuromonadia > Desulfuromonadales > Trichloromonadaceae > Trichloromonas. The sequence goes on along the minus strand of JAVFAR010000021.1, from coordinate 6,878 downwards.
GGAAGTTCCTGGCGGGTGCGCAGGCGGTGTGTGGTGGCGTGTCCCATGGTCAGGGCTCCTGGCGCTGGGCGCTGAAGGGGAGGTGGCGGCCGGCGGCAAAGCGCAGGTTCCCCCGGTTAAAAGACAGTTCGTAGTCGCCGTCCAGGCGCCGGTAGTGAAGCAGGTCGGGATGCAGCCGGCGCCGGCCGGGCAGATTCACCGCCAGCTGCTCCAATGTTTCCGGATAGCGTCCCCGGTCGCGGCGAAAGACCTCCAGGGCGGCGCGAACCTCTTCCCCCCGCTCCAGACATTCGGCATAAGCGCGGCGATCCGACGCCTGCCCCGCCGACCAGCTTCCGAGAAAGAGGATCAGCGCGGCGGCCATGACATAGCACTTTTCTTTCCGCCGGGGGGAAGGGGCCAGTCCGGCGGCGCCGAAGACCAGGATGAGCAGGGCGGCGGCGCCGGTCAGGGAGCCGAGGGGAATCCCCCCTTCACCCAGCCCCCAGCCGGCCAGGGCGGCCAGCCCCAGCCAGATCAGGCACAACCCTTGCCGCAGGGCGGGGGAAAGGCGCATGGCGGATTTAGCGGCGGCCGCCGAAAAGAGAGCCGAGGACGCCGCGGATCAGCGTGCGGCCGACCTGGGTGCCGATGCTGCGGGCCGCGCTCTTGGCCAGGGATTCGGCCAGGCTGTCCGGCTGGCGGCCGCGCCGTGCCGCCGGTTTTCCGGCCTGGGGCCGGCTCTGGGCCAGTTCCGCTTCCAATGCGGCGCGCTCCTGCTCGCGCTGCGCCCGCTCGCGCAAAATTTCATGGGCCGACTCCCGGTCGACGACCTGCTCGTAGCGGCCGAAGAGGGGGGAACCCTGAAGAACCTGCCGCCGCTCCCCCTCGTCCAGGGGGCGCAGGCGGCTGCGCGGCGGGCAGACCAGGGCCCGCTCGACCATGGTCGGCGTCCCCTTGGCGTCGAGCACCGAAAGGAGCGCCTCGCCCACCCCCAGTTCGGTGATGACCCGGGCGGTGTCGAGCTTGGGGTTGGGACGGAAGGTTTCGGCGGCGGTGCGTACCGCCTTCTGATCCCGCGGGGTGAAGGCGCGCAGGGCGTGCTGGACGCGGTTGCCGAGCTGGCCGAGGACCTCGTCGGGAACGTCGCTCGGACTCTGGGTCACGAAGTAGATCCCCACACCCTTGGAACGGATCAGACGCACCACCTGCTCGATTTTGTCGCGCAGGCTCTTGGGCGCCTCGTCGAAGAGGAGATGGGCTTCGTCGAAGAAGAAGACCAGCCGCGGCTTTTCCGGGTCGCCGACCTCGGGGAGGCGCTCGAACAGCTCCGACAGCAGCCAGAGCAGGAAGGTGGAATAGAGCTGCGGCGAGAGAATGAGCTGATCCGCCGCCAGGATATTGACCATCCCCCGGCCGGAGAGGTCGGTGCGCATGAGATCGGTCAGTTCCAGCGCCGGTTCGCCGAAAAAGCCGGCGCCGCCCTGATCTTCGAGGCTGATCAGGGCCCGCTGGATGGCGCCGACGCTGGCGCTGGAGATGTTGCCGTAGCTGGTGGTGTACTGGGAAGCGTTTTCGCCCAGGTGACGGACCATCGCCTGCAGGTCCTTCAGGTCGAGGAGGAGCAGGCCGTTGTCGTCGGCGATGCGGAAAGCCAGATTGAGGACGCCGGCCTGGACTTCGGTGAGGTTGAGCAGACGGCCGAGCAGGAGCGGTCCCATGTCCGACACGGTGGCCCGTACCGGGTGCCCCTGCTTGCCGAAGAGATCCCAGAAAATCACCGGATAAGCCTCCGGGGCGAAGTCGTTCAGGCCCAGTTGCGCCGCCCGTTCGACGATCTTCGGGTGGCCTTCTCCCGGTACCGCCATCCCCGAAAGATCCCCTTTGATATCGGCGAGAAAGACCGGCACCCCCATGCGGCTGAAACCTTCGGCCAGCAGGCGCAAGGTGATGGTTTTTCCGGTGCCGGTGGCGCCGGCCACCAGGCCGTGACGGTTGGCCATGCGCGGGAGCAGGGCGATGTCCTGGTCGCCACGGGCCAGCAGCAGAGGAGCGGGTGCGGTCATGAAACCTCCTGATCGATCATTTTATGGGGATGAGTTTTCAGTTGAGCGCTTTGGCTGGACGGGACAAAATGAAAATATAACGTCCGGGTCAACGTTGGCAACCGGAAAAGCCCGGTGGCGCGGGTTTTGCAATGATCTGTCGGGGTCTGCTCAGGGGGTTTGGGATTGACATTTTCACGGCTCGGGCGGTCATCTACTCTACACAAAGAGGCTGTGTTGATCTCTCCGGGATCCATTGCCGTGAAGGGGGAGGAAAGGTTTCATTCATGAATCAGGCCGCCAAGGAAATTCGTCCGCTGGAGGAACCGGACTGCCTGCAGGGGGATCTGGGGCTGATGCCCCTGGCCGATCTGCTGGCCTGGGTCGAGGCGCGGGCGCTGACCGGTGTGTTGACGCTGGTCAACGGTTCGGTGCGGAAAAGCCTGACGCTGGAAAGCGGGCTGCTGGTCGGCCTGGTCAGCAACCGCCAGGAGGAAAGCCAGGAATATATCCTCGCCGGCGCCGGTTTTCTCGACGCCGAACGGCTCGCCCATGCCCGCCGGGAAAGCGCGGCCCGAAACCTCCCCCTGGGGCGCTATCTGGTGGAACAAAAGCTGCTCGACCCCCCGGCCCTGAAGCGTCTTCAGAGCTTCCGCTTGCTCTTGGCCCTGGCCGATGCCCTGCGCTGGCCGCAAGGGTTTTTCCTGTTGCGCCGGAGCGAACCTTCGACCGGCGGCCGGGTGGCTCGGCTGAGTCTGGGCGAGGCGGTGAAGCGGGCCCGGGATCTCAATGAAAAGGCTCTCGCCGAGCAACGCTCCGGCCAGGATGCCTGGTTTGAAACCATCTCCCAGCGTCTGCGCCGGGGGGATTTCTCCCTGCCGCCCATGCCCAAGACCCTGCTGCACCTGCGCCAGACGATGGAAGATCCCCAGGGGTCGCCCCATCAGGTGCTGAAAATCGTCATGGCCGACCAGGTGTTGACCTCGCGCATCCTCAAGGTCGTCAATTCTTCCTTCTACGCCGTGGCCAATCCCGTGACTTCGGTGCAGCATGCCCTGGTTCTGCTCGGCTACAAGGTTCTGCTCGGCATCGCCACCGCCCATTGCGTCACCCCCGTCAGTGGCGCGGAACGGGAGAAGGTGGTCGAGTTGATGCGGCACAGCTTCAAGTGCGGCTACGCCGCCCGCAAGCTCGCCGGACTCTGCGGCGAGGATGAAGAGATCGCCTTTGTCGGCGGCCTGCTCCACGACATCGGCAAGGTCGTGCTGTGGCGGCTGCTGGCCGAGCAGGAGCTGTCCGATGAGCAATGCGAGCGCCTGATTGCCGCCCACCACGTTCCGGTGGGAACGCTGCTGGCCGAAAGCTGGCACCTTCCGGAAGCGGTGAGCGATGTCATCACCCGCCATCATGACCCCGATTGTCTGGCGGGGAAGGATCGCCTGCCCGCCCTCATCCAGTTGGCGGATCGCTACGTCAACGAGGGGGGGCTGCCCCCCCTGGCCGATTCTCCCTTAAGGGCGGCCCTGGCGAAGTTCGATCCCGCCGGCCTCGCCGCCGAGCTGGAGCAGGTGGAAGTCTTCGTCGCCGGCATTTTCTGAACGGCTCGCCGGCCGCCCGATTTTCGTTGACAGGGAATTCTCTCTTTTCGTATCCTTCCAGTCGTTAAAGGGGAGTAGCAACCGGCGGGAGACATCGCCGGCCCGCGTTTCGTCATTACGGCGGTTCGTCCGCCCGGGCGCGGGGTTAAGGCCGTAAGCCGCAATTTGCCAGACCTTTATTCATGGCGCTGCAACAGTCAGCCGTGGGTAAGGGTCTTTTCTTTTACCGGCGGCGCAACCCGAGGTACGGAGGAATAAAAAGCATGAACACCCTGAAAATCACCTTTTTTCTCACCTGTCTCACCTTGCTCATGGTCGCCATGGGTAACGCCATCGGCGGTCAGGGGGGGATGGTCATCGCCCTGCTGCTGGCCGGGGGGATGAACTTCTTCAGTTACTGGTATTCGGACAAGATCGTGCTGAAGATGTACAAGGCCAAGGAAGTTTCCGAGAACGAAAGCCCGACTTTTTACCGCATGGTCAAGGGTCTGGCCGAGCGCGCCGGAATGCCCATGCCCAAGGTCTACATCATCCCTTCGGAGAGCCCCAACGCCTTCGCCACCGGCCGCAATCCGCAAAATGCCGCCGTCGCCGCCACCGAGGGGATCATGCGTATCCTCTCCGCCGAGGAGCTGGAAGGGGTCATGGCCCACGAACTGGCCCATGTCCGGAACCGCGACACCCTCATCTCCACCATTGCCGCGACCTTCGCCGGGGCCATCGCCATGCTCGGCAATATGCTCCAATGGGCGGCGATTTTCGGCGGCGGCCGGGATGAGGAAGAAGGCGGCGGCAGCATGCTCGGCGGCTTGGCCATGGCCTTCATCGCGCCGATGGCGGCGATGCTCATCCAGATGGCGGTTTCCCGCAGCCGCGAGTATCTGGCCGACGCCTCCGGGGCGAAGATCTGCGGCAACCCCCTGGCCCTGGCCAGCGCCCTGAACAAGCTGCAACTGGCTTCGCAACGGCTGCCGATGAACGAGGCGACCCCGGCCACCTCGCACATGTTCATCGTCAATCCCTTGAAGGGCGCTTCGCTGGCCAGGCTTTTCTCCACCCACCCGCCCATGGAAGAGCGCATCGCCCGGCTGCAGGCCATGGCCGGCGGCCGCGCCTGAGGTCATAAAACAGGCCGATGAAAAACGCCCATCTGCGGCGTTGCCTTCATCCTCGTCGCTGCGACGTACCTTACAGGTACGCCTCACTTCTCGAATTTCAGGCGCCTTGCACCTGGGCATTTTTGATCAGCCTGGGTTGATAGCCGAGTAATGATAAACAACGGGGGCGGTATCCATCAGGATGCCGCCCCCGTTGCTTTTATGGCGTGTCGCGTCGCCGTCAGGAAAGGAGCGCCGCGCGCAGGGCTTCGAGGAGGAGCGATTCTTCGCCGGGGAGGATGGTGCGCAGATTGAGCAGCAGGCGGTTGTCCTGAAGGCGTCCGACCACCGGCGGTTTCCCCTGGCGCAGACGCAGGGACAGGGCGTCGACACTCTGATTTTTCGGGGTCAGGGCAACGGCGAAGCCGGGGAGTTCGGTCAGCGGCAGGGCGCCGCCGCCGATAGCGGAAGGCTCTTCGATCACGGCGATCTCCGCCGCCGCGCCGAGGGCCGCGCCGAGCCCTTCGGCGAAAGCGCGGCTGCGCTCTTCCACATCCGCCGCCGACATTTTGAGCATGCGCAGCACCGGCAGTTCCGCGAGCGCCCGCCGTTCGTCGAGGTAGGCGGCCAGGGTCGCCTCCAGCGCCGCCAGGGTCAGCTTGTCGATGCGCAGGGCGCGGGCCAGGGGGTGGTGGCGGATTTTGTCGAGAGCGGCGCGGGTGCCGACGAGAACCCCCGCCTGGGGACCGCCGAGGAGTTTGTCGCCGCTGAAGGTGACGACGTCGATTCCCGCCGCCACCGCCTCGCGCACCGTCGGTTCCGGGGGGAGGCCGAAGGGGGCGGGATCCATGAGCATGCCGCTGCCCAGATCCTCCATCACCGGCAGGCCGCGGCCGTGGGCCAGTTCCACCATCGCCGCCGCCGGCACCTCCTCGGTGAAGCCGACGATGCGGTAGTTGCTGGTGTGCACCTTGAGCAGCAGGCCGGTTTCCGCGTTGATCGCCCCGGCGTAATCCCTGAGATGGGTTTTGTTGGTCGTCCCGACCTCGCGCAGTCTGACCCCGCCCGCCTCCATCACCTCGGGGATGCGAAACGCGCCGCCGATCTCGATCATCTCCCCCCGCGAAACGATGGCCTCTTTCCCCTTGGCCAGGGCGGTCAGGGCCAGCAGCACCGCGCCGGCGTTGTTGTTGACCACCGCCGCCGCCTCGGCGCCGGTCAGGCGGCAGAGCAATGCCTCCACATGGGAGAAACGATGCCCGCGCTTGCCCGTCGCCAGGTCGAGTTCGAGGTTGGAATAGGAGCGGCTGATGGCGGTGATGGCGGCCAGCGCCGCTTCGCTTAGGGGGGCGCGGCCGAGATTGGTGTGCAGCAGGGTGCCGGTGGCGTTGATCACCGGCCGCAGGGACGGTTCCTGCTTGGCCTCGGCGCGGCGGGCGGCCCGCTCGGCAACGGCCTCGACGGCCAGGTCGGGGGTTTCGGTTCCGGAAAGAACGGCTCGACGCAGCTCGGCGACCGTCTCCTGGGCCGCTTCCACCAGCAGCACGTGGGGGCAGGTCGCGGCCAGGGACTGCATGGCGGGAGCACTGAGAATGCGGTCGACGGCGGGGAGTTGGCGCAAAAGAAGGTTTTTATCGGTCATGGATGGCTCGTGGGCAGGTTCGGGATCGCGAAGATAGGGGAAGACAGGCCGATACTAACACACCACGTTCTCTCCGGAACCCCCTTTTTCGCGTCCCCCGAAACGGCGAAAGCCGAAGCATAGGCTTCGGCTTTCGAGTGAAATCTGGGCATTTCGTACTTACCGGGCCGACTGGTCGGCGGCGCCGCCGGTCACGCCCTGGACGATGCCGACCAGCAGCATCACGGCGGGAACGAGTTGGGTAGCGACGATCAGACCGAGGAAGCCGAGGAACAACCAGATCAGCAGACCCCCGCCGGAAGCGGCGTTTGATGCGGCGAAAGCGGACGTGGCGACGGTCGACAGGACGGCGGTGGCGGCGGCGATGCGAGCGATGGCGTTCATGATGTTCCTCTTGCAAAAGTGTTGGCTTGGCGACAACAAGGTTCCGCCAAGGGCTGATTTCACCTCATTTTTTGTACAAGCAACCAACAGAGAGCATTCTGCGAAGCCATTTTCCCGACTTCGGGCGGACTGC